>NZ_CP146608.1:3195000-3497999 GCF_037113415.1 Devosia sp. XK-2
GCTGTCCCTGCAGAAATGGGAATGCTTGGGTGGGAATACAAGTCCGGGCATAGGACCTGCGGCATTGGCCACCTCCCCCAGTTTTGCCGCATTTTTTGAGGATAGCAGCACAAGCATTGCTAAGGCGCGCGCGCATACGTAGGTTACGCATTGCGCTTTAGCGTCCAGGCCGAACGAGCCGGCAAGGAAACAAGAAACACCACCCAATGTAAGGATGGAGCGTTGAACGCGACGCAAAGACGACGCCATGCAGCCATGCTGCAGGCGACCGGCTACGAAGACGGTCCGGCGCTGACCGTGCAATCCACCGATGGTGAGATCCCGCAGGGGCGCGAGCTCAGCTTTGCCTGGCTGAGCGGCACCGTGATGACCGGCCTGACCAGCGTTTTGTTGATGGGCGCCGCGCTTTACGTTTCGTTTCAGGGTCAGGACACGTTCTCGACCGCCTATGCTGCCCTCAAACTGGCCGCGCCCCGTATCGACCAGCCCCTGGCCACGGATCTCACATCCAAGACGTCACGCCTGCGCCCGGTCGCGGCCACTCGCTCGGATCGCGAAATCATCGAGGCGGCGACGCGCCAGACCGTGGACGGACGCGAAATCATCCGCAACCAGCCCTTTGTACGCATCGGGGCAACACTGGCCACCACGGCGACCTCGCTATCGGCAGACGTGCCAACCTATGATCCGGTTGCCATTCTCAACAAGACGCAGCCGCTGACCAGCGCGGCGCTCGATATCGCCACCGATGTATATGGCACCGATGTGGACGGCGAGGTTGCGGTCAATCAGTCGGCCATACCGGAGGGTTTTGTCCCGGCGCGCGCCGTTACCGATCAGAGTGCGGCCGATTTCGTGCGTGCCATGGTTGGCGCGCCTTTCACCGTTGACGGCGCGAGCCCGGCCTTGGCCTATGCAGCGCTCGCCCCGAGCCTGCGCGATCTTTCATCCGGTCCGGACAATACGGTCACCGGCATCGCCGAAAATGTTACCATTGTGCCCAAGACCACTCTGGCCAGTGGCGAAACGCTGGGGCGCACCGAACGCTTCCTGACCGTGCGCGAAGTGGGACCGCTTCGCGATACGCTTGAGCGCAATGGGTTCACGCCGGCGCAGGTGGGCATGGTGGAAAGCACATTGGCCAATCTGATGCCCGCCGCCGGTCTGCCGGCCGGCATTCGCCTGCGCATTCTTTACGGTCCGCTCGGCAATGGCGCGACGAGCCTGGTGCCTTACCGCATGTCGATCTATCGCCCCGAGGGCGCGCCCGGGGATCGGCATATCGCGACCGTGGCCCTGAGCGACAATGGTCAATATGTTGTCGGCCTGCAGCCGGACTGGGTGGATTTTCCCGCCGAGGATGTCGAACAGATTAATGTGGGCAACCTGCCCACGGTTTATCGCTCGATATGGGAGACTGGCCGCAAGCACGATCTCAGCGACGATACGATCGAGCGGATCATTGGCATGTTTGCCTATGACATCGACATGACCAAGCGCATCGCCGCCGGCGATACAATCGAAATTCTCGAAGCCAGCGATGTGGATGGCAGCGCCGGTGGGGACGAACTGCTCTATGTGAGTCTCACGCTCTCGGGGACCAAGCGCGAGCTTTACCGATTCACGACCGATGACGGCACGGTCGACTTCTATGACCCCGATGGGGAAACCGGAAAGCGCTTCCTCAATCGCCGGCCGCTGGAGGGTGGCGGCACGCTGCGCTCGCGCTTCGGCTACCGCATCCACCCCATCTTCAAGACGCGCAAACTCCATACGGGCGTTGACTTGGCTGCGCGCACCGGCACTCCCATCTACGCGTCCGGCGACGGTGTCATCAGCTATTACAAATGGCAGTCCGGCTATGGCAACAAGGTCGAAATCCAGCACGTCAATGGCTATGAGACCGCCTATGGCCACATGTCCCGCTATGTCGACGGTCTGGGTGTCGGCTCGCGCGTGCGCCAGGGCCAGATCATCGGCTATGTCGGCTCGACCGGCCAGTCCACCGGGCCACACCTGCATTTCGAGATCAAGATCAATGGCAATCTGGTCGACCCTCTCAGCGTCAAGCTGCCCAAGGACAATGTCCTGGCCGCGCAATATCGGGATGAATTCGACCAGACCATCGCCCAGATCACTGATCTTATGGCCCGCGAACCTGCTCCGGTATCCGTCGCGCAGACCAACTGAACCGCCCGCTTATTCCGGCCGCGTCACATAGACCGCCAGTTCATTGCCGCCCGGCTCCCGGAAATGGAATCGGCGCCCGCCGGGAAAATCGAACTGCGGGCGCGTAATGACGCCACCGGCCTTGACCACGCGCCGCTCGGCATCGTCCAGGTCCTGCGTGCGGATCACCGCCATGGTGGCCGTGACGCGGTTATCGGCCTGGTCCACCCCACCATCGATGCCAGCCCCCTCGAGCCCGTCATAATCCGGGCCATAGCTGGTTATGCCCCAGCCAAAGGCGGCCCGGAAAAAGCCGCTTGTGCCCGCACGGTTGTTGGACGGAAACTCGATATAGTCGATGCGGTCGGCCACGCTCATCTCCTCTCAGCACCAGAAATGTTCTGGATTTGTTCTAGGCGGGTTTCATCGGGGGCGCAAGGCTAAAGTTCGGGCTCGCCCTCCCGGGCTAGGCCCTCAACCTGCGCCATATGCGCAACGACCATCTCGCGCAGCGCGTTGAAATTGGGCGTGCCGCGCAGATGGTCGCGCGCCAGGATATAGATCGGCTTTGGCGCGGGTGCGTAGCCGGGCAGAACCTCTTCGAGCACGCCTTTTCTGATGCGCTCGGCGACGTGATAGCGCGGCGCCTTGGCAAAGCCGATGCCGCCCAGCACGGCATGCAGCAGCAGTTCGGGATGTTGCGCGGAAAAATCCGGAGACACGCGCGCCTTGAGCGGCGCGGTGCCATGCACCAGCGCAATCTCGGCCTCTTCGGGATCTTCGCGATATTGGATATAGCTCAGCCGCGCCAGATCGTCCGGACCCGAGGGGCGGCCAACCGCATCGAGATAGGTCGGCGTGGCGATCAACACCCCACCCATCCAGCCGATCCGCTGCACAAATCCAGCACAGTCCCCCATCCGGCCCGAGCGAATGGCGACATCGACATTATCCCGGTCGAGATCGAGCAGCGCATCGCTGGCCACCATCTCGATATGCAGGTCCGGATATCGTTGGTGCAATGCGGTGAGCATGGGCCCCATTATGGTCTGGCCGAACAGCACATTGACAGTCAGCCGCAAGCGTCCGGAGACGGCCCCGCGCAGCACCTGCAAGCCCGACTGCATGGCGCTCAACTCGGCCAGCACTCGCCTGGCATGGGTCAAAACCAGTGCACCGGCTTGCGTCGCCACCACACCGCGCCGCGACCGGATGAGCAGAGACTGCCCAAGCGCGCCTTCCAACTGCGCCAATTTCTGGCTGACGGCCGGTTGGGTCACGCTCAGATGCTTGGCGGCCGCCGATATAGAGCCCTGTTCCACCGCCGCCACCAGGCTGCGCAGCGCGACTAAATCCATAACCATCTCTTATATCATATCCAAGAACATGCCCGCTTATTTCCGGTATCGCTTATATCTAAATCGAACCCCATCCACAATTGGAGGTTCTTCCGACATGCCCGATACCAGAGCCAGCCTATCCCGCCGACAGCTCCTTGGCGGCCTCGCCCTGGCGCCAGCCACCCTCGCCATACCCGCCTTGTTGCGCCAGGCGCCTGCCCTTGCCGAACAAGGGGTCGAAACAATCGAAAGTCCAGCGGCCATTCTCCGCCACCGTATCGGCGAAATCGAGGTGATCGCCGTGTCCGACGGGCGCGGTCCCATTGCCAATGAGCTGATCCTCGGCTTTGAAAACGAGGCTGCCCAGGCAGCGGCCACGGTCGCGCATAAACTGCACGACCCGGTCAATACCGTCATCTCGATCAATGCCTATGTGATCCGCACCCCTGACCGGCTGATCGCCGTCGATACCGGCGCCGGCACGGCCCTGGGGCCCACGGCCGGCGGCTGGCTGGAGAGTCTGGCCCTGGCCGGCGTATCGGCGGAGGAGATCGACACCCTCTTTCTCACCCATACCCATATCGACCATGTCGGCGGCATGACCGCCAGCGACGGTAGCCGCCGGCTCGCCAATGCCCAGTTGGTCACGGCCGAGGTCGAATGGGCCTTCGCCCATGACGATGGCATGCTCGCCGCCATTCCAGAAGCGTTCAAGGGCATGACGCTGGCCGCCAGATCGCAGCTCGCCCCCTATGCGGAAGGCCGTCTCGTGCTGGCAATGAACCGGGAAACCGAAATCGCCCCTGGCGTGACGGCAATACCCTTGCCCGGCCATACGCCGGGCCATATGGGCCTGCGCATCGAAAGCCGGGGCGAGGCCCTGCTGATCTGGGGCGACCTGGTGCACACGCCGGCCTATCAATTCGCCCATCCGGACTGGTCCGTCGCCTTCGACGCGGATGGTCCCACCGCCATTGCTAGTCGCCGACGTATGCTCGATATCGTCGCCAGCCAGGATCTCATGGTCGCCGGCATGCATCTGGATTTTCCGTCTTTGGGATATGTCGAACACAAGGATGGCGCCTATCGCTACCTCGCTGCGCCGCCCGACTTCCGAATCTGACAACGAAAAGGGCCGGCCTTGCGGCCGGCCCCCATGGGATCGAAGCAGAATACGGTCAGGCCGCGGCGTGCGTTTCACCCGTTCCGCCGGGCCGCAGCACAATGCCGTTCTCATCGGCATCCACCAGCACGTGTCCGCCATCGCTGACATTGCCGGAAAGGATTTCCTCGGCCAGCTCATCCTGCACTTCACGCTGGATGACGCGCTTGAGCGGCCGGGCCCCATAGGCCGGGTCATAACCTTCATTGGCCAGCCAATCGCGCGCCTTGGAGGTCAGCGCCAGGGTGATGTCACGATCCTTGAGCAGCGCTTCAAGACGCCCGAACTGGATATCGACAATATTGCTCATATGCTCGCGCCCCAGACGGTGGAACAGCAGAATCTCGTCGATCCGGTTGAGGAATTCGGGCCGGAAGGCCGCCTTGACCGCGTCCAGAACCTTGCCGCGCGCCAGCTCGACCGGATCGCCATCCTTGAGCTCGACCAGATATTCGGCCCCGAGATTGGAGGTGAGAATGATGACCGTGTTGCGGAAATCCACTGTACGCCCCTGACCGTCGGTCAACCGGCCATCGTCGAGCACCTGCAAGAGCACGTTGAAGACGTCCGGATGGGCTTTTTCGATCTCGTCAAACAGCACAACCTGATAGGGCCGGCGCCGCACTGCTTCAGTCAACACCCCGCCTTCATCATAGCCGACATAGCCCGGAGGCGCCCCGATCAACCGGGCCACCGAGTGCTTCTCCATGAATTCGGACATATCGAGCCGCACCATGGCGGTTTCGTCATCGAACAGGAATTGCGCCAAAGCCTTGGTCAATTCGGTCTTGCCCACGCCAGTGGGGCCCAGGAACATGAACGAGCCGATCGGCCGGTTCGGGTCCTGCAGGCCCGCTCGCGAACGACGCACCGCCTTGGCGACGGCAGCCACAGCCTCGGACTGGCCGATGACGCGGGCACCGAGCGAATTTTCCATATGCAGCAGCTTTTCGCGCTCGCCTTCCATCATCCGGTCCACCGGAATGCCGGTCCAGCGCGAAACGACCTGTGCGATATCGGTGGCCTCGACCGTCTCCTTGGCCATGACCGGATCAGGCTTGCCGTCGCCGTCCGCATCGTCAGCAGCGGCGAGCCGCTTTTCGAGATCGGGAATGACGCCATAGGCCAGCTCACCGGCCTTGGCCAGGTCGCCCTGGCGCTGCGCGATTTCGAGCTGGGAGCGGGCGGCATCGAGCTCTTCCTTGATCTTGGTCGAGCCTTGCAGCCGTTCCTTCTCCTTGAGCCATTTGGCCGAAAGGGTCTGCGCCTGCTCTTCCAAGCCCGCCAGATCATGTTCGAGCCGCTCGAGCCGGGTCTTGGACCCCTCGTCGGTCTCCTTCTTGAGCGCCTCACGCTCAATCTTGAGCTGCATGATGCGGCGATCCAGCTCGTCCAGGGCCTCAGGCTTGCTGTCGACGGCCATGCGCAGCCGCGCGGCGGCCTCGTCCATCAGGTCAATGGCCTTGTCGGGCAGGAACCGGTCGGTGATGTAGCGGTTGGAAAGAGTGGCCGCACTCACCAGCGCGGAGTCGGCGATGCGAATACCGTGATGCAGCTCGTACTTTTCCTTAAGACCGCGCAGGATGGAGATCGTGTCCTCAACGGTCGGCTCGCTGACAAAGACGGGCTGGAAGCGCCGGGCTAGTGCCGGGTCCTTTTCGACATGCTTGCGATATTCATCGAGCGTCGTCGCGCCAACACAGTGCAGCTCGCCCCGTGCCAAAGCCGGTTTCAAAAGATTGGACGCGTCCATGGCGCCTTCGCTCTTGCCTGCGCCGACCAGCGTATGCATCTCGTCGATGAACAGGATGATTTGCCCCTCGGCCGCCTGCACCTCGCTCAGCACCGATTTCAGCCGCTCCTCGAACTCACCGCGATATTTCGCGCCCGCAATCAACGCCCCCATATCGAGCGCGAGCAGGCTCTTGTTCTTGAGCGATTCGGGCACGTCACCATTGACGATACGAATGGCCAGGCCCTCGGCGATGGCGGTCTTGCCCACGCCGGGTTCACCGATCAGCACCGGATTGTTCTTGGTGCGGCGGCTCAAGACCTGAATGGTGCGGCGAATCTCCTCGTCCCGGCCAATCACCGGGTCGAGCTTGCCTTCACGCACATCCTTCGTCAGGTCCCGTGCATATTTCTTGAGGGCATCATAGGCGCTCTCCGCCGAGGCAGAATCAGCCGTACGCCCCTTGCGGATTTCTTCAATAGCCGCGTTGAGACCCTGCGCGGTCACACCGGCAGAACTCAAAATCTTGCCGGCGTCGCTGTCCTTTTCGATCACCAGCGCCAAAAGCAGGCGCTCGACCGTCACAAAGCTGTCCCCAGCCTTCTGCGCGGCCTGTTCTGCGGTGTCGAAAACCTTGGCCAATTCGCGGCTGAGATAAAGCTGGCCTGCATCGCCACTGACTTTAGGAATTTTGTTCAGCGCCGCTTCAACGCCGGCCCGCGCGGCCTTGGCATCGCCCCCGGCGCGCTCGATCAGCCCATTGGCCATGCCCTGGTCGTCGTCCAGCAACACCTTGAGCAGGTGAATGGGCGAAAATTGCTGGTGCCCCTGGCTAAGGGCAGCGGTCTGTGCGCTCTGGATAAAGCCACGGGCCCGCTCGGTATATTTCTCGATATTCAATGCAACTCTCCTTGTCTCGCCCGCCATCCGGCCCAATGGCACCGGCATGACGTCGGAAGCGTCGTTTGAACCATGCCCATATCGGCGCATCGCTCGACCTAGATGTAGGTCGTCCGCGTCCATGCAAAAGAGGGCATGGGAGAGAATTTCAGCCAGACGGCCCCGCGTCATTGATCGGAAACAAAAATGCCGGGCACTGAACCCGGCATTTCATATTTCTTCGCGCCATTCCTATTCGGCGGCGTTGCCGGTGAGAAAGGCCGGAAGCTCCGGCGTTTCGGGCTGCGGCGCATTGGCGGCATCGGCATTGGCCTCGCCTCCGGCATTGCGGCGGCGGCGCGGCCGGCGCTCGCGCGGCTTGCGCGCCGGCTGTTCGCCCTCGCCTTCTGCCGCGGCGGCCTCGTCTGCCGGCTTGTCGCCGGCCTCGGCGGCGGCCGGTGCCTGTTCGCTTTCGCTATCATTGCTCTGCTGGGCCGGCTGCACCGGCTGGGGCGAGGAGAAGCGCGAATTGACGTCGCTGACGTCGTCTTCAAACTCGTTCTCGTCCTGGCTCTGGCCTTCGCGTGGGCCATTCATGGCCTGCTGAGCGGAAGAGACGATGCGGAAATAGTGCTCGGCATGCTGCAGATAATTTTCAGCCATCACCGAGTCGCCCGAAGATTGGGCATCGCGGGCCAACTGCATATATTTCTCGGCGATATGGGCGGCGTTACCGCGCACCTTCACATCCGGTCCATTGCTTTCGTAATTGCGTGACAGCGGATTGACATGTTTGCGTCCGCCATTCCGGCCACGCTGCCGGTTCTTGTTCTGATTAGGTCTCATCGGGTCGCTTTGTCTAACTCTAAAAAGCTAAGCGTCACATCAACGGGCGGATCGGCATAAAGACCCGATCTGGCCCTGATCCCGTCGGCAGTAACAGCGCGCCTTGCGGAATCTCATCTGGCTTCATGAAGACCGAATGCGGTCGGCAACGACCCTGGACAAGTCCATCCCGTCCCCCGCGTCGTTCCGGGCCTCCGGAACCGCGCTGCACCAGCAGCAGACTGCATTTTGGATCGGGTGTGATCGCCGCGGCGCCCATGATGCGCCATTGACAGCAGTTACAAACTAACCGCTTCGGCTCGGTTTGACTAGCACAAACTGCATTTGTGCCCAACCGGGCCTGCTACTGGCCTTTCAAGTGGTGCGCCTGGATCACACGATCAAGGCCATTGATATCCTTGTGAACGGCGATATCGGCAAAACCATGCCCGGCAAACAGGGCCCGCACGCTTTCGCCCTGATCGTGACCAATCTCCACCAGGATTTGGCCACCGCCCGCCATATGCGCCGTGGCGGCCGCAGCAATGATCCGATAGGGCGCAAGCCCATCCGGCCCGCCATCAAGCGCCAGGCGCGGGTCGAAATCCTTCACTTCCGACGCCAGCGTCTCCACCACGGCGCTCGCAATATAGGGCGGGTTTGACGTGATAAGGTCAAATCCGCACTCCCCTATTGGCGACGTGACATGCAGGGCCCCGAACCAACTCCCCTGCGCAAAGGTAAGGCGGTCGGCCACCCCGTGCCGCGCTGCATTGAGACGGGCCATCTCCAGCGCATCGGGATTGATATCGGTGGCCAGGGCATGCGCATCCGGCCGATTGGCCAAAATGGCGATGGGTATGCAACCCGTGCCCGTTCCAAGGTCCAAGAACTGTCCGCTTTCGGGCAGCGCCTTGATGGCCAGCTCCACCAGCAATTCGGTATCCGGACGCGGCTCGAGCGTTGCGCCATTGAGCCCGAATGGCAGGCCGAAAAACTCTTTCTCGCCCAGAATGCGCGCGACCGATTGCCCGGTCATCCGCCGCTGTAGCAGATCGGCGACCAGCGCCGCCTGCCCGTCGGTCACCGGCTCCTGTTCGCGCGTTGCCAACGCCAGCGCATCCAGACCCAAAGCTTGCCCTACTAGAATTTTGGCATCGAGCGCGGCGGTTTCAAAGCCGAGCCGCGCCAGCACATCGCGCCAGCCGCGCCAAAGCGCACCAATGCTCGGCTGCTCGCTCAGTTGCTTTGCTCCATGGCCGCCAATTGCGCGGCCTGGTTCTCGGTGATCAGCGCTTCGATCAACTCGTCCAGCGATTCGCCGGCGATCACCTTGTCGAGCTTATAAAGCGTCAGATTGATCCGATGGTCGGTGACGCGGCCCTGCGGAAAATTATAGGTGCGGATGCGCTCGGAGCGGTCGCCCGATCCCACCTGTCCCTTGCGCTCGGCCGAGCGGGCGCTGTCGCGCTCCTCGCGCTGCATCTCATAGAGCCGCGAGCGCAGCACCACCATGGCCTGAGCCCGATTCTGATGCTGGCTCTTCATGGCCGAAGTCACCACAATGCCGGTCGGGATATGGGTGACGCGCACCGCCGAGTCGGTCGTATTGACGTGCTGCCCGCCCGCGCCCGACGCGCGCATCGTGTCGATGCGGATATCCTCGGGCTTGATGTCGATATCGATATCTTCGACTTCAGGCAGCACTGCGACAGTCGCCGCCGAGGTATGGATACGGCCCGAAGCCTCGGTCGCCGGCACGCGCTGCACCCGATGCACGCCGCTTTCATATTTCATCCGTGCGTAAACGCCCTTGCCCGACACATTGGCGATGATTTCCTTAAAGCCCCCAACTTCCCCGGGGCTTTCTTCCATCACCGTCACCTTCCAGCCGCGCGATGCCGCATAGCGCTCATACATGCGAAACAGATCGCCCGCAAACAAAGCCGCCTCGTCGCCGCCGGTGCCGCCGCGGATTTCCAGGATAATGGATTTCTCGTCGGCCTCGTCCTTGGGCAGCAGCAGAATGCGGATGGACTGGGTGAGCTGCTCGATCTTTTCGTCCAGCGCCTCGATTTCCATCTCGGCCATCTCGGCCAATTCCTTATCGCCGCTTTTCAGCAGCGCCTCGGCTTCGGCATGGTCCTTGAGGGCCTTTTTGTAGGCGGTGATTTCACCCACGATCTCCGAGAGGTCCGAATGCTCCTTGGAGAGCCTAGCCAGCTCGTCTGGGCTCGCACCGCCGCTCAAAGCCGCTTCGATATATTGGAAGCGCGTTTCGAGGGCGTCGAGCTTGTCCTGAGGCAGGTTGGGCATTCTTGGTCTTTCACCGAAATTACGCTCCGGGGTGTAATGACCCCGACGCGCAACATCAAGCGGCCAATGCCGACCCTACCCCATGGGCAGGTTCTGCTTATCCACCCATTCTGTCAGCAATTCACGCACCGAATGACCATTGGCCCCGACACTGAGCGCCTCGGAAATGGCGGCCTGGATGGGCTTCAATTCGAGATTGAGGATCATTTCCTTGATCGGACCGATCGAGGCCGGCCCCATGGACAGCCGCGTCATGCCGATGGCCATCAGCGCCAGCGCTTCCATGGGCTTGCCTGCCAGTTCGCCACACATGGTCACCGGCTTATTGTGCCGCGCCGCCGCATCGACCACCAGCCGAATGGCCCTGAGCCTTGGCAGCGCAATCGGGTCATAGGCCTTGGATACGCGTGGATTGGCGCGATCCGCGGCGGTCAGGAACTGCACCAGGTCGTTCGAGCCAATGGAAACGAAGTCGCTTTCGGGCAGGATCTGATCGAGCTCGAACAACAGCGAGGGCACTTCCACCATGGCGCCGATCTCGACCTTTTCCGGCACCGGCTGGCCGGCACGCCTCAGGCGCTCGATTTCCTTGTTGAGCACGCTCTTTGTCTGCCGGAACTCGAAAGTTTCGGTGACCATGGGCACGAGGATCTTGAGCGGCCGCCCGCGCGCCGCCAGCAGCAGCGCCCGGATCTGGGTGCGCAACAGCCCCGGCCGATCCAGCCCCAGCCGGATCGAGCGATAGCCCATGGCCGGATTTTCTTCGGCCGCCGAGCGCAGATAGGGCACCACCTTGTCCCCGCCGATATCGAGCAGCCGGAACACCACCGGCCGATTGCCGGCAATCTCCATAGCCTCGGCATAAAGATCGACCTGTTCCTGCAACCTTGGCAGGCGGCTGGCGATCATAAACTGCAATTCGGTCCGGAACAGCCCGACCCCGGCCGCGCCGGTATCATCGAGCATGGGCAGGTCCGCCACCAGCCCCGAATTGTGCAAAAGCGTGATCTCGACGCCGTCCCTGGTGACACTCGGCCTGTCTTTGAGCGCGGCATAATGCGCCCGGCGCCGTGCCGATATGCGCACCTTGTCGATATAGGTCTGCTCGACATCGGGCGTGGGCCTGAGATGAACCTGACCCAGCGGCCCATCGAGAATGATGTCATCGCCGCTTTCGCACATCGACACGATGGACTGCGCCTGTCCCACGGCCACAATGCCCAGCGAGCGCGCGACAATGGCCACATGCGCCGTCGCCCCGCCCTCTTCGAGCACCACGCCGCGCAATTTCTTGCGGTCGTATTCGAGCAATTCGGCCGGCCCCATATTGCGGGCCACTAGAATGGCATTGTCCGGCAGATCACGATGCGCCGGCTGATTGGTATTGGTCAGGACGCGCAGCAGGCGGTTCGCCAGATCGTCCAGATCATGCAGCCGGTCGCGGATATAGGGGTCGGTCTGGCGCTGCATGCGGGCGCGCGTATCGTTCTGCACCCGCTCGACCGCCGCCTCGGCCGAAAGCCCGTTGTCGATCGCCTCGGTCAGCCGGTTCACCCAGCCCCGATCATTGGCGAACATGCGATAGGTCTCGAGAATTTCGCGATGATCCGAGGTCGGCTGCATATCGCCATGGTCGAGCATGGCATCGATAGAGACGCGCATCGAGGCCAGGGCCGCATCGAGTCGCTGCTTTTCCGCCTCGGTATCTTCGGCGATGAAATTGGTGACCACCACGCGCGGATCGTGGAGCACCACGGTCCCCAGCGCGACCCCATCAGTAAAGCTGACACCATTGAACATGCGAGGTCGCCTGAGATCGATATCCGACCCGGGCTTGATCAGATTGTCGAAATCGCTGGTAGCGATCATCTCGGCCAGGATTGTGGCCGTGGTCAGCATGGCCTCGGTTTCATCCTCGCCATAATGGCGACGCTCGGCATTCTGCACCACCAGGACGCCCAGCGTCTGGCCGGCGCGCAGCACCGGCACACCGAGGAAGGAATTGTATTTTTCTTCGCCCGTTTCGGGCCGATAGGCAAAAGCGGGATGGCTGGTGGCGTCATCCAGGCTCAACGGCTCGGCCTCGGCCGCGATCAGGCCCACAAGGCCTTCCCCCAGGCGCAGGGTCGTCAGGTGCACCGATTCGGTATTAAGGCCACGCGTGGCGAACAGCTCGAGCGCGCCGTCATCTCGCAGCACATAGAACGAGCACACATCGGCCCGCATATTCTCGGCGATCAGGCCCACGATCTTGTCGAGACGATCCTGCGAGCCCAAGGGCTCCGCCATCGTCTCGCGCAACTGCCGCAGCAGCACCCTTGGGCCGCCTATGGTCGTGACCATGCCTCTCCAAGGCAGCCCGCAAAGCCGCCCCCCTATTTGAAGGACGCGGCCCTTGTCCCCTCGACTGGGTCAGGCGTCCTGTCTGTCCAGACCGTAATAGGTGTGCAAAGCGCGAACCGCAAGCTCAGCATATTCTTCATCGATCAATACCGAGGTCTTGATTTCCGAAGTCGTGATGAGCTGGATATTGATGCCTTTGTCCGCCAGGGCCTTGAACATCGATGCGGCAACGCCGGCATGAGAGCGCATGCCCACGCCCACCACCGAGACCTTGGCACCGCCACGTGAGCCGGAGAGACGGGCATATTCAAAGCGTCCGCCATTGTCCTCGAGCGCCTTGACGGCCTTGTCATATTCACTGTCGGGCACGGTAAAGGTGATGTCGGTGGTCGCACCATCGTCGGCGATATTCTGCACGATCATATCGACAATGATGCCCTTGTCGGCCAGCGTGCCGAAAATGGCTGCGGCAACGCCGGGGCTGTCCTTGACCTTACGCAGCGTGATCTTGGCCTCGGCCTTGGCGAGCGTGACGCCCGAAACGATCTGCTGTTCCATGATCTCATCCTCATCGCAGACAAGCGTGCCCGGAACACCGGGCGTACCATCGGGCGCGATCTGCGGCGCGTCCGGGTCATCGAAACTGGAGCGGACGGTGAGCCGCACCTTGTGCGCCATGGCCATTTCCACCGAGCGGATCATCAGCACCTTGGCGCCGAGCGAGGCCATTTCCAGCATTTCCTCAAAGGAAATCTTGGTCATGCGCCGCGCCTTGGGCACAATACGCGGATCGGTGGTGTAGACGCCATCGACATCGGTATAGATATCGCAGCGATCCGCCTTGACCGCCGCTGCCACCGCAACCGCCGACGTATCCGAGCCGCCCCGCCCCAGCGTTGTCACCCGCCCATGGGGCGAAATGCCCTGGAAACCGGTAATGACCGGCACCCAGCCATCCTTCATGCGCTTGTCGAGCTCGGTGGGATCGATATCGGTGATCCGCGCAGCGCCATGCGCGTCGTCGGTATGGATCGGCACCTGCCAGCCGGCAAAGGAGCGCGATTGAATGCCCATTTCAGAAAGGACAATGGCCATCAGCCCCGCGGTCACCTGCTCGCCCGAGGCGACCACGGCGTCATATTCGCGCGCATCGTGAAATTTGGACGCCTCATTGACCCAGCCGACCAGTTCATTGGTCTTGCCGCTCATGGCCGAAACCACCACGGCCACTTCATTGCCGGCTTCCACTTCGCGCTTCACATGGCGCGCAGCATTGCGAATGCGCTCGACATCGGCCACCGAAGTGCCACCAAACTTGACGACGATACGGGCCAAGACAATTTCCCCGCTGAGCCGCCGAACCCGGCGGTACGCTTAAATGTTGGGCGCGGACATGCCACAAAGCCGATGCGCAATCAATGGGCATCGGCAAACCAGCCGCCCTGCGACAGGCCGCGCCTTGCCCCTGCCCCGGCGTCTGGGTCATATGGGCGCATAAGGAGCTGCCCCATGAGCCAGACCACCGTCAATGACGCCGAAATCGCCAAGTTCACGGCTATGGCCGAACAATGGTGGGATCCCAAAGGCAAGTTCAAGCCGCTGCACAAATTCAATCCGGTGCGTCTGGGCTATATCCGCGACCATTTGCTCGGCCATTTTGGCCGTGACGGGGCGTCGCTCAAGCCATTCGAGGGGTTACGCATTCTCGATGTCGGCTGCGGTGGCGGCCTCTTGTGCGAGCCGCTCACCCGGTTGGGCGCGACGGTCACCGGGATCGATGCGGCCGAGCGCAATATCGCCATCGCCAAAATCCACGCGGAACAATCCGGGCTCGATATCGACTATCGCGCTACCACCAGCGAGGCCCTGGCCGAGGCTGGTGAAAGCTTCGACGTGGTGCTCAACATGGAAGTGGTCGAGCATGTCGATAATGTCCCGCTCTATATGAAGAGCTGTGCTGATCTCGTCGCCCCAGGCGGGCTGATGTTCACCGCCACGCTCAACCGCACGGCGCGGAGCTGGGCCCTGGCAATTATCGGTGCCGAATATGTGTTGCGCTGGCTGCCGCGCGGTACGCATGACTGGAAGAAATTCCTCACCCCCGAGGAAATCAATGCCCAATTGCGCCGCAATGGCCTTTCGGTCATCGATCAGACCGGTGTGACGTTCAACCCATTGGCCGATGAATGGCGGACCTCGCCCGACATGGCCGTCAACTATATGGTTCTGGCGGCCCGCCCCGCCTGACGCACCGAAAGACCGGCCGCGGGCAGGCGGCCGGCCCTCCACGGTCTGACCGGAGGCCGGGTCAGAACACGTAGACCATCAGCGTCGCACCCTGCTTGTGCACCCCGAGCACATGACCCGGCTTGTATTGAGTGCGGCTGAGCGCGGCATTGATCAGCGGGTCTTGCGCCACCGCGCCCAGCAGGCGGCGATAGTCGACATTGCCGGCCAGCCAATTGGCCATCTGACGCCGCAGATTGGCACAAACCTTGACCAGAATGAGCTGGATGCCACTGGCCCGGTTCCACCCGCGCGTAGAGCTCTGCTGGAACAGCGCCATCAACTGGCTTGGATTGGCTTCTGCACATACGGCAGTGACGCTGGCCGCCGACGCGCTCGACGAGCTGTCGCCATGACCGGACGTGAACCAGCCGCCATTGGACCCGCCATGGCCATTGGAGCCGCCGCTACCACCGTTGCCGCCGCCGTTTCCACCATTGCCGCTACCCGAGCCGCCGCCCACTTTGATGTCGATCAGGCCGTTCGACCCGCCCACATTCACATTGGCATCCAGACTGCCCAGATTGGCATTGACATCGACAACGCCGCTCGAGCCCAAAACCGAGGCATCGACAACGGGCGATGAACCCCCGCCCACATTGGCGGTCACAACACCCTCGCTGCCGCCCAGGCCGACATTGACCAGCCCGCTATCCCCGGCATTGCCTGAATTGAGCGTCACCAGAGCGCCGCTATCGCCATCCCCGACAATGCCCAGAACACTGGAACCGCCGGCATCGCCGCCCCCCAATACCCCGCCCAGAAGTCCCCCGGCCGAGGCCAGGGACGGCATCAACACAGCCGACACCATGACGGCTGCAATCAAACGCTTGTACAACATGCTCGTCTCCCAATTTGCGATGGCCGGAGCCACCATGGGAGTGATCATCGGCGCCACTGCCGTCTCCGTAATCCGCAGTTCTACCAAGGTGCGCCCGCAAGTTTGCCGGGGTGGTAAACCGCCGTGGTTAAGGCCGGAGACGGCCCAGGACCGCCAGCGGGTCCCGGCGATCAGGCCTTGAGCAGGGCGTCACGCCCGACGCGGAGCACCAGACGCTCACCCTCGACACGATCGATATGCTCGGGAAAAATATAGCGGTCCGCGGCAAACAGCCCATCGGCATCCAGGCGCACAAAGCCCTCGCGCAGCGCCTTTTCCTGCATTTCACGCGGCAGATCGTCGTCCGGGCCGAACATGTCGGCCAATAGGGCCATCAGATCGTTTCGCTCGTCTTCCAGAACCGGGCTCACGCCGGCCGCGTCAATCCCGGGTTGATCGGGCACCTCGTCAGTACTGCGGAACATTTCTACCGTGCCGATGGGCTGCATGGCATTGTCCACGACCTTCATGCCTTCGTGGATTGCATTGGGAATGGCTTCCATTTTGTCCTCCTTCCGATTTCCATAACAAAACGCCACCCGCCGCCCCGCGTTCCGTACTCCCGGCCATTTCGGCGCGAAGTGCCCGGTCATATGCGCCCGCGATGCTTTGTCATCCGGAAGTCGGTGCGGCCGGTTTCGTGTGGGCCCTCGACAATGTTCGTCATTCGTGTGCAGCACGGCTGTCCGAGGGCGCCTGGTCCCGCCCGGACAAGCCATAGTCGCGCAGGACATGCGCGATGCGCAGCCTATAGTCGCGAAACACGCCGCCTCGCCCCATCCTCTGCGCCCGTCGGTGCTCGGCCGTATTACGCCACCGGACCACGGCCTCCTCGTTCTCGAAGAAGGACAGCGAGAGCACCTTGTCCGGATGAGTGAGGCTCTTGAAGCGCTCGACGGAGATGAACCCCTCGATCTCGTCGAGAAGCGGCCGCAGCGCGGCGGCAGTATCGAGATAGGCGGTTTCCCGTCCCTCGGCCGGTTCGACCTCGAAGATGACCGCTATCATGAACGGATCCCATGCGGCGCGGAGACGAGCTTGAGAAAAGTCCGGTCCTCGCGCAGCAGGAAGCGCTCCCGATTGGCGAATTCGTAGTTCTCGCGCCCGAGCGGATCGGCGGCCAGCCGTGCGCGATAGGCCTCGTAATCGGCGAGGCTGGCGATGTTGTAGATGCCATACGCCAGTGTGGTCGAGCCTTCATGTGGCGCGAAATAGCCGATCAGGTCCGCGCCGCAGCGCGGGATCGCCTGCCCCCAGTTGCGGGCATATTGCGCGAACTGCTCCTTCTTCGTCGGGTCGATTTGATAACGAATGATGCAGGTCAGCATGGCGGCTTTCTCCGGTTGCTTCGGGCCCACCATAGGCGCTGTTGCGTTGTGGATGGTTCGGTTATGATCGAAGTATGAAGGAAGGCCCAGACATCGCCAGTATTGCCGCCCTGATCGGCGATCCCGCCCGGGCGAACATGCTGGTCGCGCTGATGAGCGGCAAGGCACTCACCGCGACCGAACTGGCCGCCGAGGCCGGGATCACAGCGCAAACGGCGAGTTCGCATCTTGCCCGGCTGCATGAGGGTGGACTTCTGCTTGCCCGCAAACAGGGGCGCCACAAATATTTCGGGCTCGCCTCGCCCGAGGTGGCGGGTGTTCTGGAAGCCTTGATGGGTCTCGCGGCCGGTGCCGGGCACCTTCGCAGCCGCACAGGCCCAAAGGACAAGGCGCTGCGGCAGGCCCGCATCTGTTACAACCATCTGGCCGGCGACATGGGCGTCCAGATGTTCGATAGCCTTGTGGCGCAAAATTTTCTCGATCTGAGCAGCGGCCGATTGCGGCTGACGGAAGCGGGCCGGGATTTTGCCGCCAGGTTGGGCGTCGACATTGACACACTCGCCGCCGGCCGCTCCGAGCTCTGCCGGGAGTGCCTGGATTGGAGCGAACGCCGCTCGCATCTGGCGGGCAGCCTGGGGCGAGCGATGCTTGCCCGTTTTGTCGAGCTAGGTTGGGCGCGCCTGGACAAATCAACCCGCATCGTCACCTTCACACCGACCGGCCTGCTGCAATTCGGTTCGATGTTCGAAAAGCGAGCCGCTGCATAGAGCGGCAACCGCCTTCCGCCGATAAAGCCATATAGCTGTCGCAAACGTCCCGAAACCTGACAGCTTCAGCTTTCTTGGCATCCGCCTGAAGCTTCATCCTTCTGAACGCTGATTGGCCGAACGGGGTCGAAACCGGCCCTCCCGCATGGACGGGATCTCCGGGACGGGGGAATTTTGCTGCCACGCCGCCGGCCTTTACGCCATTCGAGCCTAGCTCTCATGGCCTTCTTCGTTGGCGCAGCGCCACTGGCGCTGCTTGTCCTGCGGACCCACCGCGAAGTCTCATGGCCTCCTCACCTAAAACCTCCCCAGTGGGGGAGATTTTGTGGCTGCACTGCCGGCTCAGAGCGTACCGTACGGTACGGTACGGATTTTTCTTGCTGCCTCGCTGGAATGGGTCTAAACAGTCAGGAACAATAGAACCGGCCCCACCGGTGAGCCAGACCGAGGATATCCGCCATGCCTGCCTATCGTTCCCGCACCACTACCCATGGCCGCAACATGGCCGGCGCGCGTGGCCTTTGGCGCGCCACCGGCATGAAGGACGGTGATTTCGGCAAGCCCATCATTGCCGTGGTGAACTCCTTCACCCAATTCGTGCCCGGCCATGTGCATTTGAAGGATCTCGGTCAACTGGTGGCCCGCGAGATCGAGGCGGCCGGTGGCGTTGCCAAGGAATTCAACACCATCGCCGTGGATGACGGCATCGCCATGGGCCATGACGGCATGCTCTATTCCCTGCCCAGCCGCGACATCATCGCGGACTCGGTGGAATATATGGTCAATGCCCATTGCGCCGACGCCATGGTCTGCATTTCCAATTGCGACAAGATCACCCCCGGCATGCTCAATGCCGCCATGCGTTTGAACATCCCCGTGGTCTTCGTTTCCGGCGGCCCGATGGAAGCGGGCAAGGCGCTGGTCAAGGGCAAGCTCCAGGCGCTCGACCTGGTCGACGCCATGGTGATGGCCGCCGACGACCATTATACCGATGAGGAAGTGCAGGCCGTCGAAGAAGCCGCCTGCCCCACCTGTGGCTCCTGCTCGGGCATGTTCACCGCCAATTCCATGAACTGCCTGACCGAGGCCCTCGGCCTCTCGCTGCCGGGCAATGGCTCGACCCTGGCCACCCATTCGGACCGCAAGCGCCTGTTCCAGGAGGCCGGCCACCTGATCGTCGATCTGGCCCGCCGCTATTATGAGCAGGAGGACGAGAGCGTGCTGCCCCGCTCCATCGCCACCAAGGCCGCCTTTGAAAACGCCATGAGCCTCGACATCGCCATGGGCGGCTCGACCAATACCGTGCTGCACATCCTGGCCGCGGCCCATGAAGGCGGCGTCGATTTCACCATGGACGATATCGATGCGCTCTCGCGCAAAGTGCCGGTGCTCTCGAAAGTCGCCCCTGCCAAGCAGGACGTGCATATGGAAGATGTACACCGCGCCGGCGGCATTTTCGCCATTCTCGGCCAGCTCGACCGTGCGGGCCTGATCAACCGCACCGAACCCACGGTCCACGCCGCCACCATGGGCGATGCCATCGACAAATGGGATATTTCCCGCACCAATTCGGAAAGCGTGCGCCAGTTCTATATGGCCGCGCCCGGCGGCGTGCGCACCACCCAGGCCTTTTCCCAGTCCAATCGCTGGAAGGAATTGGACACCGACCGCACTAATGGCGCCATCCGCTCGCCCGACAATCCTTTCTCCAAGGATGGGGGCCTCGCCGTGCTCAAGGGCAATATCGCCATCGATGGCTGCATCGTGAAGACCGCGGGCGTGGACGAGTCGATCCTCAAGTTCACCGGCCCGGCCCGCGTCTTCGAGAGCCAGGACATGACGGTCAAGGCCATCCTTTCCAATGAGATCAAGGAAGGCGACGTAGTCGTCATCCGTTATGAAGGCCCCAAGGGCGGCCCGGGCATGCAGGAAATGCTCTATCCCACGAGCTATCTCAAATCCAAGGGTCTCGGCAAAGCCTGTGCGCTCCTGACCGATGGCCGCTTTTCGGGCGGCACCTCGGGCCTCTCCATCGGCCATGCCTCCCCCGAAGCGGCCGAAGGCGGCGCCATTGGCCTGGTTCGCGAGGGCGACATGATCGAGATCGACATCCCCAACCGCACCGTCAATGTGCTGGTCTCCGATGCCGAACTGGCCACCCGCCGTGCCGAGCAGGATAAGCTCGGCTGGAAGCCGGCCCAGCCCCGCAAGCGCAAGGTGACGACTGCACTCAAGGCCTATGCCGCCCTGGTAACCTCGGCCGCCAAGGGTGCCGTGCGCGACACCAAGGCGATCGACAAGCTCTGGAACTGAGGCGCGAGGCGCGCCCTTGCCGGACTACCGCATCGATCCCTTTCCCGCCGAAGCGGAGCTGGACCAGTTGTGGCGGCGCGCCTGGAACGCGCCGCTGGCCCGGCCGATGCGTCCTGTCCTGGAGCGAAGCCTGGGCCATGTCGGCGCCTATGAAGGCGGCGAGCTGATCGGCTTCGTCAATATCGCCTGGGATGGCGGCGTCCACGCCTTCCTGCTCGACACCTGCACCGATCCGGCCCATCGACGGCGCGGCATTGCAACCGAGCTGGTCCGCCAGGCCCAGGCCCTGGCGCGCAAACGCGGCGCCGAATGGCTCCACGTGGATTACGAGCCCCATCTCGACGGCTTTTATCGCGGCTGCGGCTTCCGCCCGAGCGCCGCCGGTGTCATGAAATTGTCGTGACAAGCCCTGATGCCGGTGCTAACACGCGCCTAGCCATCCAGCGGCCTGCCAAGGTTTGCTGGTCTGGTCAGGCCCGATAGCGGGGATTCCACCCTCCCTATCGGGCCGACCCAACCTCCCAAATCCTTAAATGATGCCGAGCTCGACCCGCAGCTTCTTGGTCAGCCCTTTGGCCACCAGGGCATGTGAGCGTTTGGCATAGGCCAGCACATCCTCATCGCTGAGCTCTGAATCGGCGGCAACATTGACCCATTGCCGCTTGGCGAAATAGGCAGCCTGCCGGACCCCCGTCAGGCTGGTGAGGATATCGAAACTCTCTTCGCCGCATTTGAATACGAGGCTGTGCGGTGCCGCGTCCGAGAGTAGGCAGAAGACCTTGCCGCCCACCTTGGCGACGCGCGCCTCCCACTGATCGACAAGTGTCACACCCGGCAAGGTGGTCAGCGCTGCATCGAAGCCGTCACGAACAAAAAGGCTCAATTGTCTTCACCGATATCGGGCAGAGGCAGGAATTCGACGCCATCCTCGATCAGGCCAAGCACTTCGTCTTTCGTTGCCTCGCCATAGATGCCGCGCGCCTCAGCCTCTTCGAAATGGATCTTGCGGGCTTCTTCGGCAAAGCGGTCGCCGACATTTTCGGCCTCGCTCATCACCTTCTGCCGGTATTGGCGCAGCATGGCGCGAATTTTGGCAGCTTCGGGATGATTGGCGCTCAGCGGCACCCTGTCACTATCCGTGCGCGCCACATTGGGCGCCATGGGGGCTTTTTCGACATGGGCATCGCCGCATTGGGCGCAGGTCACGATGCCGCGCGCCTGCTGCTCGTCATAGGCGGCGGCGCTTTTGAACCAGGCCTCGTAGCGATGGCCATTTGAACATTGAAGCAAATACTGGATCACGGGTCTTGTCGTCGTCTCTAGAACGTGAACGCCTATAAACCGATATAGGCAAACAGACTTAGCGGTGCAAATCGGGCACCGCAAAATCGCGCGCATTGGCCAATGCCGGCACGCGGCGGCGCGCCTCGGCCACCGCGGCGGCGTCGATATCCGCCACCAGCACACCGGGCCGGTCATGGTCCAGCTCGGCAATGATCTTGCCCCAGGGGTCCACGATCAGCGAATGCCCATAGGTAGCCCGGCCATTGGCGTGATGCCCGCCCTGCGCAGCAGCAATAACGTAGGAGCCGGTCTCGATGGCGCGGGCGCGCAAGAGCACATGCCAATGCGCCTGCCCCGTGGGCACGGTAAAGGCCGCCGGCACTGCCATCAGCGTTGCGCCACTATTGGCCAAGGCATTGTAAAGGCGCGGAAAGCGCATGTCATAACAGATGGAAAAGCCGAGCCTAAACTCGCCTAGATCGGCCGTCACCGCCTGTTCGCCACCCCTATAGGTAGCGCTTTCCCGATAGGCATTGAGCCCGGCGATATCGGCATCGAACAGGTGAATCTTGTCATAGGTGGCGCGCTGCGCCCCGTCCGGCCCGAACAGCACCGAGCGATTGGCGAACCGCCCATCTTCAAGCGGAATGGGCAAGGACCCGATCTGCACGAATATGCCGTGCTGCCGCGCCAACCTGCCCACCAGGGCAAGCTGCGGATGCCCCTCAAAGGGCGCCGCTACCGATCGCAACTGCTCCCGGTCCTCCGGAAAGATCATCGTGACTTCGGGCGTCAGCACATAGTCGACGCCCTGCCCAGCCGCCTCGGCCAGCAAAGGCTCGAGCGCGGCGAGATTGGCCGCGGGGTCGAGCCCCGAGCACATCTGGATGGCGGCAATTCTCATGTTTGCCCGCTACCCCGCCAGCATCGGGTCCAGGCCGCCGCGCCGGTCGAGCGCCGCCATATCGTCATAGCCGCCCACATGCATTTCATCGATGAAGATCTGCGGGACCGTGCGGCGTCCATGCGCGCGCTGAGTCATTGTCTCGCGCAGGTCGGGGTCGAGCACGGTGATCTCTGTGTAATCCACGCCTTTCTCACGCAACAGCGCCTTGGCGGCGTGGCAATAGGGGCAGGTGGGAGTGGTATAGATTTCAACCTTGGCCATTGGTTTCCTGGCTCGTGAATATCAGGGACTTGCTCCCTTATATGGGCAGATCCTCGCCGATGACAACGCGGGCAAAGGTGACAATATTGACCTCGCGTGCACCGGCGCGCTTGAGCACACGCGTCACCGCCTTGACGGTGGCGCCGGTGGTATAGACATCGTCGACCAGCACCAGGGGCCGGTCCTGGAGCCGCTCCATGAACAATGGATGAACAGAAAAAGCGCCCTGCACATTGCGCAATCGCCCATCCCCACTCAATCCCACCTGTTGTCGCGTCTTTTTTTGGCGCCGCACCAGATGCGGATCGACCACACAACCGGTCAGCCGCCCCAGTTCGAGCGCCAGCAGCATGGATTGGTTATAACGGCGAAACCGCAGCCGGCTGACATGCAGCGGCACAGGCACCAGAACCGGCCCGTCATCCCAGAAATCACGACCGGCCGCCGCCATCAGCCCAGCGCAAAACCGCGCCAGTTCAGGCCGGTCGCCATATTTGAGCCGGCTGACCAGCGTGCCGGCAATCTCGCTGTAGGCCACAGCCGCGCGGGCCCGGTCAAAGGGCGGCGGATCGGCAAGGGCTTCGGCCGACAGCGCCTGGGGACCGGGATCGGTCTCGAAGGGAATGCCCAGCACCGGACAAAGCGGCGCGCTGATCTGCTTGAGGCTGGCAAAACATTGCGGGCACAATCCGTCCCGGCTCACAAGCGGCGCCTTGCAGGCAGCGCATCCGGGCGGATAGACCAGATCGAGCAGCCCGGCGCCCAGCCCGGCCAGCATCTGCCGCAGCCGCGCCCCATTCCCAATGTCTTTGACTTCCCCGGCCCCGGTCTCCATAAGACCCATATTGCCCATGATCGCGCCCGGGCGAAAGTCCCGACGCCACGGCGAAAGTCCTCCATCATGACCGCCCCACCGCGCCTGTTCGATCCTGCCCAGATTGCCCGCAATCTCCGCCGCCGCCCGGCCTCGGACAATTTCGTGCGCAGCCTCGTTCTTGAAGACCTGGCGGATCGTCTCAGCACCTATAAACGCGACTTTACCCGCGCCATATTGATCGGGCCGGATGCCCAAACGCTCCCCCAAACCCTGTTCACCGCCAATGGCCCGGTGACAGTGCAACGGATCGAGGCCTTTTCGGACGAGGACTTTCCGCCTCTGCCCCAAGGCGAGCAGGATCTTATTGTGTCGCTGTTGCATCTGCAGGCCGTCGACGACGTGCCCGGCCACCTGGCGCGCCTGCGCCGCCTGCTCAAGCCCGATGGCCTGCTGATGGCGGCCTTTCTCGGTGGCGAAAGCCTGACCGAATTGCGGGACGCCTTTCTGGCGGCCGATCTGGAGATTTCCGGTGGCGCTTCGGCCCGCGTCGCGCCCATGGCGCAGGTGCGCGATGCCGGAGCGCTGCTGCAGCGTGCCGGCTTTGCCCTGCCCGTGGCCGATGTCGAAACCCATCGCGTGCGCTATGCAACGCCTTTTGCGCTGATGGCCGAACTCAAGGCCCTGGGCGCCTCCAATCCGCTGGCCGACCGGCCGCGCAAATTCGCCACCCGCAGCCTGCTTGCCGCCGCCGCCCAGGCCTATGCCGCCCGCGATGCCGATCCCGACGGCCGGGTCCGCGCGACTCTGGAAATCATCTGGCTGGCCGGCTGGGTGCCGCATGAAAGCCAGCAAAAACCTCTCCGGCCCGGCAGCGCCACGGTCAGCATGAAGGACGTTTTGGGCAAGGCAGAGCCATGACGCTGACCATTTGGGGCCGCAAGACCTCGTCAAATGTGCAGGCGCTGATGTGGTGTATCGGCGAATTGGGGCTCGACTATCGGCGCCACGATGTCGGCCATGTCCATGGCGGCAACGACACGCCCGAATTCCTCGCCATGAATCCCAATGGCCTGGTGCCGGTCCTGCGTGACGGCAACGAGGAGCCGCTATGGGAGACCGGCGCCATTCTGCGCTACCTCGCCGCCCGCTACGGCCAGGAAACCTTCTGGCCCGCCGATCCGGTGAAGCGCGCCAGCGTCGACAAATGGGCTGAATGGGCCAAGCTCAATGTCGCCCTGAACTTTACCGGCCCGGTTTTCTGGCAGGTCGTGCGCACCGCGCCCGCGCGCCGCGACCCGGCAGTGCTGGCCGCAGGCCTTGATCGGCTGGAAAAGCATCTCGCTATCGCCGAAGCGCAACTGAGCGACCAAACCTTCCTTGCGGACGACAATTTCACTCTGGCCGACATCCAGTTCGGCCATGTACTCTACCGCTATTTCGACATCGATATTGCCCGCCCAACCTGGCCGGCGATCGAACGATATTACGCCACCCTGACCCGGAGACCGGCCTTTTCTGCCCATGTCATGGTGTCCTACGACCCTTTGCGCGTGACCGAATGAACGCGGCGCATCTCGATCCCCTTGCCGGCCATATCCTGATCCTGTCCGGCCATCCCGGTTCGGGCAAGACCACCACCGCCGAGGCGCTCGCGCATCTGCCGGGCCTGCCCAAGGTGCATCTGCATTCCGACGATTTCTGGGGCTATATCAAGACCGGCAAGATCGACCCCTGGCTGCCGCAATCGCACAGCCAGAACGAGATGGTCATGGAGATTGCCGCGGGCGTTGCGGGCACCTATGCCCGCAACGGCTATTTCGTGGTGCTCGATGGCGTCATCCGGCCCTGGGCCCTGCCGGCCTTCCTGACGCTCGGCCTGCCGCTCCACTATGTGGTGCTGCGCATCTCGGCCGATGAGGCGGTGTCGCGCTGCGAGGAGCGCGGTGGCGACAGCCTCACAGACCCCATTGTGGTCCGGTCCCTGCACGCCGAATTCGCCGATCTGGGCGATTATGAGCGCCATGTGCTGGACGTGGGCGGGCTGGATCGCGCCGAGGCGGTCGCGGCGTCGATTGCGGCTTTCGCCTCTGGAGCCTATCGGCTCAATGCGCCGCCGACTTCGACAGAAGGTTGATGACCATCACCCCGGCAATGATCAGCCCAATGCCGACAATGGCCCAGACATCGAGCTTCTGGCCGTAAAAAGCAAAGCCGATCAGCGAGACAAGCACGATGCCGGCGCCCGACCAGATGGCATAGGCAATGCCGACAGGGATCGTCCTGAGCGTCAGCGAAAGGCAGTAGAAGGCCACGCCATAGCCCACGATCACCAGAATCGACGGCAGCACTTGCGTAAAGCTCTGCGATGCCTTGAGGGCGCTGGTGGCAATCACCTCGGCGATGATGGCGATGGCGAGAAACACATAATTGGACATGAAGGGCTCCGGCGGCGGCATCTTGTGAACCCGAAGCGTGACGCCTGCAAGACAGCCCGGACGTGAAAAAGGCCGGTGTCACCACCGGCCGCTTCTCTTCACGTATCTCGGTGTGATCAAGAATCTCGGCGCAAAGCGTCACTATAGATGAAATCTTGATCGCCTGGACGCTTAACCCACACGTCGTGCCATGCGTTGCGCGACGTGTTTTCAGCAACGGCCCGGACCCACTGAGACACGGAGTTGTAGATCCCGTCTTCCCATTCGACCTGTTCGTGGACAATTCGACCGTAGTGGGTCTTGTGCTTGTATCTCATCCTTAGTTCAGTGCCATTCGGCAGCTTGAGGCTACCCCACAAGTGGGCTCTCCCCGGATCGCCATATTGGCGATCGATTGGGCGAGCTTCCTCAACGCTAATGAGACCTTTCAGGTCTTTGCCATTTGACTCCATATAGTTTTCAACGAGATCGGCAACCAAGCGGGTGGGGTCTACTTTACCCTCGCTTTGGAGAACAATGCGGTTGTAGAGGCTTGTCGGGAAGGGGAGGCATACATAATTCATTTGAGTGCTCCTTAGTGCTCATGCGCACTATTGAGCACGATTGCGTAGTGACAGTCAATGCACAAAAAAGGGCCGGTGTCTCCACCGGCCCTTCTTAATGGGATCGCAAAGAGGCTTATGCCGCCTCTTCGTCGCTTTCGGCTTCGGCGGCATCGGCCTTGGTGCGCTTCGGGCTCTTGGCGAGCTGCTTTTCGATGAGCTGCACCGCTTCGGTGAGGGTCAGCTTGCGCACCGCGCCGATTTCGCGGCTCATGCGGTCCATGGCCTGCTCGAACAGCTGGCGTTCCGAATAGGACTGCTCGGGCTGTTCTTCGGAACGGTAGAGATCACGGACCACTTCGGAAATGGCGATCAGATCGCCCGAATTGATCTTGGCTTCATATTCCTGGGCACGGCGCGACCACATGGTGCGCTTGACGCGGGCACGGCCGGTGACCGTGTCGAGAGCCTTTTGGACCTCGTCGTCCTCAGCCAGCTTGCGCATGCCGACCGATTTCACTTTGGCGACAGGTACGCGAAGGGTCAGCTTGTCCTGCTCGAAGCTGATCACGAACAGCTCGAGGGTCAGGCCAGCGACTTCCTGCTCTTCAATGGCGACGATCATACCGACGCCATGGGCCGGATAGACGACATGCTCGCCCGTCTTGAACCCAAGCCGCTGCTGCTGCTTCTTGGCTACCATATGCTTCGAACTCCTTGTTGACGCCCCAAATGGCTGGTTCCTTGCGGCAAGGCCGGCCATCCTACTTGTTTGGCGCCCGACCCGGGCGCATATGCGCAGTCAATCCCATGTCGCGCCGGATCCGCCTTGCCGGAACGTCATCGATCAGCTCTGTCTGGTGTCAAAAAAATCGTGCCTTCGCGGCACGGGCTGGGTTGGGCTCAACTGCATATGGCAAGACCATAGCACAAATTTTCAGCAGAATCAAAAAGAACGAATCAGACCTTCGATACCCCAGCAGGCCACCCACGACCTGATGTGACGAAACCATGACAAGTACTTGTCAGGACTGCTCTATTTGGTCTTGACCGCAGATAGGCACTGCGACTCAGTCGCCTTCGCCGGGCTCCTCGGAAAAATATTTGGCCAGTTTGCCGTCTTCGCCATCACGCTCTTTTGCCTCGGGCAGCGGATCGCGGCGTTCGGTCAGGTTCGGCCAGGACGCAGAGAATTTGCGGTTGAGCTCAAGCCATTCGTCCAACCCGCTTTCGGTATCGGGCTTAATGGCCTCGGCGGGGCATTCGGGTTCGCACACGCCGCAATCGATGCATTCGTCCGGATGGATCACCAGCATGTTCTCGCCCTCATAGAAGCAGTCCACCGGACACACTTCCACGCAGTCGGTATATTTGCAGGCGATACAATTGTCGGTGACGATATAGGTCATCTAGGAGGCGATCCCATCTAAACGCGGCCTGACGCAGGGGGCAGGTCAGCCCGCCTGTCTCAACGGGATCGGTGCTAAACCGTTTTCTGCGCTATCGCAAGGCTGTCAGGGGGGACGGTTTGGCGCAGGTTGGGGCAGATTGGGAAATGATCTGCCCCATAGTCCTCACGCGGTAGCCACCCCACCCTCATTCCCTCCGCATCAAGGGTGGCGGGCTTCTGGGGCTACTAATCCTCGTCCAATCCGCGCAACCGGTCCGTCTCGCGCCGCTCTTTCTTGCTCGGGCGGCCTGCACCCGCTGGCCGCGCGGCAATCGCCGCATCATAGGGGGTGAGCTCGGCGCGTGGTACGGGCGGAGGGGACATATCCTCGTAAAGCGTCTGGGCTTCGGTGGCAGGCCCCCGCCGTGTGCCGCAATCGAGAATGCGCCAGACCACGATCCGGTTATTCAGCGACATGGTCAGCACATCGCCCGCACCGACCTTATAGTCCGTGCGCTCGGTTTTTTCCGAATTGACGCGGATGGCGCCGCTTTCGATGATTTTCTGCGCCAAGGTGCGCGACTTGACGGCGCGCGAGAAGAACAGGAACCGGTCCAGCCGCTCCTTGCGAAGCGGCGCCTGACCCGGCCCTGTCAATCCCTACTCCGACTTGCCGCGCAATGCGGCGAGCGCTGCAAAGGGGCTGTCCGGATCGAAAACCGGCTTGCGGTCCTCACGCGGCGGGCGGCGATCCTTGCGCTCGCCACGGTCGGGCTTGTCCGGCCGGCCCTTGCCATTATGCGGCTTGCCGGCATGGCCGCGATCCTCGCCATCGGGACGGCGCGGGCCCTTGCCGTGACGCGGCCGATTATTCTGCCGCTGGCCGTCTTCGCCCTCACGGCGCTGGCGCCCTTCATGGCGGCGATTATCGTTCTGGCGGCGGCCGCCAGGGAACCAGACTTCGTCAAATTCCGGCTCGGCCGGTTCGGCAGGAGCTGCATCGGCCGGTGCCGCATCCGGCACCACCCCTTCGGCGGGACCTGTCTCTTCCAAGGTTGCGGTCGCAGCGGCCGCTTCATCCACCGGCTCGACACTGGCAGGTGCAGCCTCCAGCACCTGGTCCAGCGCTTCGCTTTCCTCCGACGCCTCGGCTGGCGACACGGGCGCAGGTGCCTCGACCACCTTGGGCGTGCGGCGAACCCGGTAGCCCAGCGAGGTCAAAATGGACGAAAAGTCCTCGCCCGAGCAGCCCAGGAGGCTGGTCATTTCCACGGTCACGCGGAAACCATTGCCCTCGGCAGCGCCTGCCGGCAATTCGCCCTGATAGGGACGACCGGCGTCGAGCGCCACCAGCGGCCGGATGATATCGGCCAGGCGCTCGAGAATATCGACACGCACGGCCCGCTTGCCCGCCACCTTGAAGCCGGCGATCTCGTATAACCGCGGGTCGACTTCCGGATCGACCAGGAACGAGGTGCGGCCCGAGAGCACGATATGGGGAATATCGGTGACGCCGGGCTGGCGCACGCCGCCATTTTTGAGCGCAAACAGAATCAGCGCCAGCTCGCGCGGCGCGGGTTTGAGCGAGAGCGGCAGATAGATGTGATAGGCGCCGAACTTGATGCCGAGTTTTCTGAGCTTGCCGCGCACATCCTGGTCCAGCCCCTTGACCTCGTCGGCCACCGCCGCGCGCGGCAACAGCCCGATATGTTCAAACAGCTGATAGGCCAGGCCCCGGGCCGTGCCTTCGAGATCGGCCGGCG
Source organism: Devosia sp. XK-2 (assembly GCF_037113415.1). Taxonomy (NCBI): domain Bacteria; kingdom Pseudomonadati; phylum Pseudomonadota; class Alphaproteobacteria; order Hyphomicrobiales; family Devosiaceae; genus Devosia; species Devosia sp. XK-2. The sequence goes on from NZ_CP146608.1 coordinate 3,224,740, forward strand.
CCTCGAGCGCCATGACCTGTTCGAGCACGGTATTGATATGGTGCCGGAGCCAGAGCGAGAGCCGGTCCTGCACCTTTTCCAGGTCCGGTCCGGTCAACGTCTCGTCGGCCAGCATGATGATGCGAGGGCGGTAGAGGCTATCGCCTTCGGCCAGTTCGGCCACGATTTCGCCGCGCCAGCGCAGCCGCCCATCGGTGGCCAACACGAATTCTTCATTTGGCGAACCGGCCAATCTCTCGGCACGGTGGTGTATCTCCGGGGCAACGACCGAATCGGCTGCGCCGCGCAGCCCCTTGGCGTCCGTGTCGCCGTCATTGCGGGCCAGGGTGAAGCGGAAGCCTTCCAGCGTGCCGATCAGATGACCTTCCAGCCGCACTTCGCCTTGACTGTTGATTTCGGGAGATACCATACGTTTGTCTTTCAGATGGCGGAGCAACACGCTGGTGCGCCTGTCCACGAAGCGCTGGGTGAGACGCTCGTGCAGCGCATCACTCAGGCGGTCCTCAATGTCTCGCGTCTTTTCGCGCCAATAGATGGGGTCTTCAAGCCAGTTTTTTCTATTGGCGACAAAGGTCCAGGTACGGACCTGCTTGATCCGGTTGCTGAGTGTGTCAATGTCGCCCTCCGCATTGTCGCAAAACCGGACCTGCTCGGCAATCCAGTCTGCCCGAACCGTTCCAATTCGTCTCAAATCCGAATAAATGCGCGTAACGATCTCGCCATGCGCAGCCGGTGAAATGCCCTGATAGTCGGGAATCTGGCAACATTCCCAAAGCAGTTTGACCGCATCATGGCCGCGCGCCAAGGCACCGGCCTCATTTCGCGCCAGAAATTCCAGCGCATGTTGATCGGTCGCGATCGGCACCCGGGTCAGCGTCTTGTCCTGCGGCATCAGCTCAAGGGAATTCCGCAGACCCTCTATAGAGCCGAAATTGAGGTTCGAATTGCGCCACTGCACCTGCTTGATCGGCTGGAAATCGTGGGTTTCGAGCTGCACCACCAGCTCTTCGTCGAACCCTTCGGTGCCGCCGGTGACGCCAAAAGTACCGTTATGCCGATGCCGCCCCGCGCGTCCGGCGATCTGCCCCAGTTCGGAGGGTGTCAGCGGCCGGCTCTGGTGGCCATCGAACTTGGTATCGTCGGCAAAGGCGACGTGGTGGATGTCGAGGTTAAGGCCCATGCCGATAGCGTCGGTGGCGACCAGAAAGTCCACATCGCCATTCTGGTAGAGCTCGACCTGGGCATTGCGGGTCCGGGGGCTAAGTGCACCCATCACCACGGCCGCACCACCACGTTCGCGGCGGATCAGTTCGGCAATGGCATAGACCTGGCGGGCCGAGAACGCGACAATGGCGCTGCGCGCCGGCTGGCGCGATAATTTCTTGGAACCGGCATAGGTCAATTGCGAAAAGCGCGGCCGATCGATGATTTCGGCGTGGGGGATAAGCTTGCGCACCACCCCCGCCATGGTGGCCGAGCCGAGCAACAGGGTCTCTTGCAGGCCGCGCGCTTTCAATATCCGGTCGGTAAAGACATGGCCGCGATCAAAATCGATGGCCGTCTGGATTTCGTCCACGGCGACGCAATCGACATGGATATCCATGGGCATGGCCTCGACCGTCGCCACCCAATAGCGTGGCTTGGCAGGCACGATCCGCTCTTCGCCGGTGACCAGGGCCACGGCCTGTTCGCCGACCCGCTCGACGATCCGCTGATAGACCTCGCGCGCCAGAAGGCGCAGCGGCAGGCCAATCATCCCGGAGGGATGGGCCAGCATGCGCTCGATGGCATAATAGGTCTTGCCGGTATTGGTCGGCCCCAAAATGGCCTTGACCGAATGGGAAGGAGAAAAGCTCATCGCGCCCTATGTAAGCGGTCCCTTGCCGCCTTGCGAGGGGGCTTGGCGCTTTGTCCCAGCAAAGGACATCTTTGCCACGGTTCTGTCATCGATCTTAATGGCCGGAACGGATAAGGAACGAAACAGAACCGAATCGGTGCGACTCACCGAGTCTGGCTTTGTTCACGGCTAGATATGGTAGATGCCCCGCCCCATTTCATACTAATGGGTGCCAAATACCGCGGCCAACCTGCGCCCGGCGGCATTTCAGGGCCAAAGCGTGTTCAGACTGCTTGCCATCGGGTTAATTTCGGGCCGGATCGGTCAAATCTGAAGACATGGTAAACGTCTGTTTTTGTGGATTTTTTCTTGTCTTCATATCGTCGTGCCAATGAGTCCTGCCCTTTCCATTCTGATCTTGACGAAAAACCGCATTGACGTGCCGGGATGGGACAATGGCTGCTGACGGAAGCTGTCAACGCCATGCCGCATTACAGAGGCAACGCATACCTTGGAGCACCCATAAGATGCCCGCACTTGCCCCTGCCAGCATTCCCGAACCGATCGCGCAATATTTCAACCGGACGGATCCCGCCGAGGCGGCGGTCCTGTTTGCGCCCGACGCCGCGGTACGCGATGAAGGGCAATGGCATCGCGGGCAGGCCGCAATCGCGCTCTGGCTGCGCAGTGTCCAGGAGCGCTATCACCCGCGCTATCAATTGCAGCAGGTCGATATGGACAAGGATCGCATCCTTGTAACCTTCCAGGTTTCGGGCACCTTTCCGGGTAGCCCTGCCGTCCTGCGCCAAGCCTTCACAATCGACTCACGCCAGCGCATCGCTACCCTGGAAACTCTATGATTGTTTCATAGCGGTACAGTCCGACACGGCGCGTCCGCCCAAGGTTAACACTCGGTCCAAACCCGGAACGAACAGAGACAGAATCGGGGCAGAATCACAAATTCGGCTTTGTTCTCAGCCAGATATGGTGTCCTGGCGGTCCCAGGCACACCAGAAGCCCGGCAAAAGCGCCCGAACGGCCGAAATCGTGTTCACCGAGGTAAAGATCGGCTTAATTTTGCGCCATGAGGCCCGAATCCTGCTGCGGCCTTACCGTCATATTGGCGCGATTGCTCGACGCCGTTAACGCGTAGGCGCTGCAATCGCTGGGCGCAGATGTCGCCAAATTGTCAAAAAAGCCTTTGACCGTCCGAAAGCGGGACAGGCGCCTTAGCTCTGGGCGCGCGTCAGCACCATGGAGAGATCACCCATCGAGGTGCCGATGATCACCCGATAGGGGATGAAATAGCCGGTCTGGCCCAGCGGCGCATACCACAGGATCATCCGGCTGGTATCGGCCAGGTAATTGGTCATTTCCGAGCTTTGGAAATGTCCCGAGATCGGCTGATATTTGAGCGAGCAGGCAACCAGCGGCCCCTGATAACCGGTGCGCGGCGAGGTTGCTTCGTCATTGTCGAGAAAGCCAAGCTTGATATTGAAACGCTCGACGCCGGTAAAAATCTTGAGCGTGCGTTCGCACAGGCTCCGGTCCAGCTCACGCCCCTTAAGGATGAAAGCAGACAGAAAGTCGCCCACGCCTGTCAGATGACCGCGTTCGAGCGGCACCCTGTCATAGGCATCCAGCACCGGCGGCTGCACCTGAAAGGCGCTGACATTGCGCCCCTCATAGCCCACATTGGCCGTAAACACTTCGCCGTTGGCGCGCGTTTCGAGCGCAAAGCTCTGCGATTGCAGGCTAGCGCCGCTTGAAACGCCCGACACCTTGGCGCTGGCCGTGCCACTGGCCACCACGCTCCCGAGCCCAGCCACACGCGCCGACAGCGCCAGCTCGTAGCGCGCACCACTATCATCAAGGTCAATATCGACCATGGCCACATTGATCCCACCCACCGTCACCACATAGCTGACGCTGGCATCCACGGGCGCGGCCTGCACTGAAGAAAAGGAAAACGGAACAAGCGCGACAATAAGGGCAAGGGCAGTGCGGATCACGTAAGGTCTTCTCGGCTGCATGGCCCGCGCGAGACGCTGGCCGGGCGGGACGAATCACTGGTTCGGTCCAAATTGCCGTCCCTGTCGGGCACAAGCAAGGCGCTCGCGCCCCTTTGTCTGGGCTCTTGCCTTGACGAATGGCCCCCAATTCTCTAAAGACCCGCCAGATTTCATGACAAATGAGGCCCGTTGCGGACTTTCCGCCACGCAGGACCTTTACACAAACAGGATCTAAAAAATGGCACGTCGCTGCGAACTCACCGGCAAGGGCGTTATGATGGGCAACAATGTTTCGCATGCCCTCAACCGCACCCGCCGCCGCTTTCTCCCCAATCTGGTGAATGTCACCCTGATCTCGGACACGCTCAATCGTCCGGTCAAGCTGCGCATCACCACCTCTGCCCTGCGCACGGTCGAGCACCGTGGCGGTCTGGACGCGTTCCTGCTCAAGCAGGACGACGCCGACCTCTCCCCGCTCGCCCAGGGCCTCAAGAAGGAAATCCGCGCCGCCCTCGCCGGCTAAGCGCTTTCCTGATCGTCTTTCGACCCGCGCGACGCCCGAGCCTCGCGCGGTTCGTTTTTCCCGCCCCGGTCTGATGCCGGTCAGCGGATAGATAAAGGTACAGTCAGATGCTGTCTCGTCTTCTGGCGGCCGTTGCCGCTATGGTCGTGGTTGTCGCCGCGTCCAATGTCCTGGTCCTCTACCCCCTCAACGTCCAGATTGGATCGGTCAATTTGGCCGACCTACTGACCTGGGGTGCAATTACCTTTCCCTTCGCCTTCCTGGTCACCGATTTGACCAATCGCTATGACGGCGCGCAAAAGGCGCGCCTTGTGGTGCTGGTCGGTTTTGTTGTCGGTCTGGCCTGTTCCTTCTATCTCAGCTATCACCCGCTGCCCTGGAACCCCGAAGGCACCGCTGCCACCACACAGCGTATTGCCCTGGCATCGGCCGTGGCTTTCGTGATCGGCCAATTGCTCGACATCGCCATCTTTTCGCGTCTGCGCGCGGCCCGGTCCTGGTTCCTGCCACCGCTGGCCGGCTCTCTGTTTGGCTCGGTGCTCGACACCACCATCTTCTTCACCATCGCCTTTGCCCCGGCTCTGGCTGGCATCGATACGCTTTTCGGGCTTGAGGATGGCTCGCTTGGTTTCCCCGCACCCTGGCTGGGCATCGGCCCGGAAGTCCCGCTTTGGTTCTCGCTGGCCTGCGGCGACTTCATGATGAAGTTCCTCGCCGCGCTGCTGCTGCTGGCACCTTACCGGGCGCTCATGGGCAAGCTCAAGCCGCTGCCGCCGCTCGGCGCCGCCGCCTGAGAGCTTGGCCAATAGCCGATTTTTAAACGCCGATCCGCTCCAGCGGGTCGGCGTTTCTTATTCTGGCAATGTGAATTCGAGCAGCAGGGTGCGCTGCCAATCGTTGAAATTATTGTCCGAGCCGATGAGCACGCGCGTCTCGCCGCCGGGCGTCTGATGCACCATCAGGCTTTCCATATTGTCGATTTCGCCGCCTTGGGCCGAGAGCAGCAATTCGCCCTGCATCAGATTGCCCGGACGCACCTGATCGGCCGGCACAAGCCGCAAATTCATGACAAAGGCGAAGAGCGACACCCCGCGCTCGAGCACCAAAAGATCGCCATTGGGCAGGAACTTGCAATCGGTTGGATTGACGATGGGCGAATTGACATAGCCGATGGGCCCCTTGTCATTGACGCCCAGCAATTCGCCGCGGTGATTGCCATTCTCGTCCAGCGCTTCCTCGGTCAAAAGCAATGTCGACCCCGCAATGGGCGAAGCCGGTGGGGCAATACAAACCGCTTCCAGACTTTCATTGGTCCTGAGATCGGTCAGCCATTGCGGGATGGCAATTTCCCGCGCCGCGCCACCCGGCCGCCCATCGGCAATGGCAAAATCGGCTACCCGAGTCAGATGCTCGAACCCCACCCGGACCGCCGCCGGCTCCCCATTGCGCCAGACCGTATCCATGCCTTCGGCATCGCGAGCATATTGGCGCGGCAGCACCGCACCGCCCGAATTCTGCATCGGCTCAATGGTCACCCCGATCAGGCCGATCAGCCGGTCCGCCTGGTCATAGGCCAATTGCCCGGCAATGAAATTGCCCCGGTCCGAGATGAAGGCGATGCGCTGGTCCGGACCTGTCTGCGTGACGCTGGACAGGCCACCGAATGTATCCACCGGGCTTTGCAGTGTAAGGCCACCGCGAAAGACCAACCGGTCCACCTTCTGGTCGAGTTCGGCGCCCTTGAACCGGGTCACCGGCGCCGCACTGACCAACAGTTCCATCGCTCCGGCCGATTGGGCCAGGAGCAGCACGGCTGCGGCAAGAGCGGCCCGCAGCATCATCCCCGCGCCCGCCGCCGTGTCTGCGCCGGCATCTCTTCGTCGAACAGGGCCGCCAACTCGTCGGTCAGCGCCCCGGCCAGTTCCTCGGCATCGAGCAGGGTGACGGCACGCCGATAGTAGCGCGTCACATCATGGCCAATGCCCACCGCCACGAGCTGAATGGGCGAGCGGGTCTCGATATCCTCGATCACCTGCCGCAAATGCGCTTCAAGATAATTGCCGGCATTGACCGACTGGGTCGAGTCATCGACCGGCGCGCCATCGGAAATCACCATCATGATGCGGCGCTGCTCGGGTCGGGCCATCAACCGCTTGCGCGCCCATTCGAGCGCCTCGCCGTCGATATTTTCCTTGAGGAGCCCCTCGCGCATCATCAGCCCGAGATTGCGCCGGGCATGGCGCCAGGGCTCGTCAGCGGCCTTGTAGATGATATGGCGGATATCGTTCACCCGACCCGGATTGGGCGGGCGGTTGGCTTCGAGCCAGGCTTCACGCGACTTGCCGCCCTTCCAGGCGCGAGTGGTAAACCCCAGTATCTCGACCTTGACGCCGCACCGCTCCAGCGTGCGCGCGAGAATATCCCCGCAAATCGCCGCAATGGTGATCGGGCGGCCGCGCATGGAGCCGGAATTGTCGATCAACAGCGTCACCACCGTGTCGCGGAAATCGGTATCGTTCTCGACCTTGAAGCTCAGCGCCTGCAGCGGATCGGTGACGACGCGGGTGAGCCGCGCCGTGTCGAGCAGGCCTTCTTCGAGATCGAACTGCCATGATCTGTTCTGCTTGGCCATCAGCCGCCGCTGCAGCTTGTTGGCCAGCCGCGCCACCGCCCCGGCCAGATTCTCGAGCTGTTTGTCGAGCAGGGTCCGCAGCTGATCGAGCTCATCGGGGGGACAGAGTTCCGCCGCCTTGACGATCTCGTCATATTTCTGCGTGAAGACCTTGTAGTTGAACTGGTTGGAGAGCCGCTCGCCGCCATCCTTGGCAGGCGGGGGCATGGGCGCATCCTCGCCCGCTTCGGCCTCGGCATCCTCGTCGGCATCGGCCATATCGGCCTCCATGCCTTCAACGTCACCGGTATCTTCGCTCTCGCCAGCCTGCTGGTCTTCTTCGCTCTCGGACTGTTCGTTCTCGCCCTCGCCCTGCTCGGGCGACTCGTCGGAGCCTTGCGCCTGTTCGGGCTGATTGTCCTCGCTTGAGTCCTCGTCGCTCTCAGACGGGTCCTCCATATCGCTTTCCGCGATCAGGTTGAGATCGCGCAACACGGCCCGCGCCGCGCGCGAAAATTCGTCCTGGCTCTCATAGGTATCGAGCAGTTTTTCTATCGAGGTGCCGGCCTTGGCCTCGATCTCCTTGCGCCACAGATCGACCAGCGCATGGCCTGACGGCGGCACCTCGACCCCAGCCAGCTTTTCGCGCAGCATCAGCCCCAGTGCTTCGGCCAAAGGCGCATCGCCCTTGTCATCGACCTCGGCGAAATTGGCGCGGAAAAGGCGATCCTCCAGCATTTCGTGGATATTGCCCACCATGCCCGGCATGCGAATGCAACCCAGCGATTCCACCCGCGCCTGCTCAAGCGCGTCGAAGGCCGCCCGCGCCTGCGGATCCATGGGCGACCGCTTGCGGTGCGCGTCCGGATCGTGGCTGGCGAGGCGCATGGCCATGGCATCGCCCTGCCCCCGGGCAATTGCGATATCGCGCTTGGTCGGCAGGCGCGGCAGATTGGCCAGCCGCGCCTTGTCCGATGTGAGCAGGGGCCGGTCGGCGGTAAAGCTCACCTCAAGGTCCGGCTTTGCCCCGATGGCGCGCACCGTTGCACCCATGGCCGATTTGAAGGCCTGGGTCTGGTCGGGCTTATTGGCTTTGCTGCGCGGGGGAGTTGCCATGATTACGCTCGTCAGTTGGACTGGCGCCTTGGCTTCGCACGGAAAGTGAGACCTGCGCCCCCTCCCCCTTTAAGGGGAGGGTTGGGGAGGGGGTGGATCAGTGGTTACCCGATGGACCCCCACCCCCGGCCCCTCCCCTCAAGGGGGAGGGGAGCAGAGGGTCCAATACTGCAAATTAAGCCATCACCGCCAGATTGGCGGAGCTTTCCGGCAGGTCTTCGCCGAACACGCGCTGGTAGAACTCGGCTACCACCGGGCGTTCGAGCTCGTCGCATTTGTTGAGGAAGGTCAGGCGGAAGGCAAAGCCGATATCGCCACCGAAAATGACGGCGTTTTCGGCCCAGGTGATGACACCGCGCGGGCTCATGACGGTCGAGATATCGCCATTGATGAAGGCCGAACGCGTCAGGTCCGCCAGGCGCACCATATTGGCGATCTGCTTTTTGCCCTTTTCGGTCTCGGCATAGCTCTTGTTCTTGGCCAGAACGATGCCGACTTCCTTGTCATGCGGCAGATAATTGAGCGTCGTCACGATGCTCCAGCGGTCCATCTGGCCCTGGTTGATCTGCTGGGTGCCGTGATAGAGCCCCGAAGTATCGCCCAGACCGATCGTATTGGTGGTCGAGAACAGCCGGAAGGCCGGGTGCGGGATGATCACGCGGTTCTGGTCCAAGAGGGTCAGGCGACCCGATTGTTCAAGCACGCGCTGGATCACGAACATCACGTCCGGACGGCCGGCATCATATTCGTCGAAGACCAGCGCGACATTGTTCTGCACCGCCCAGGGCAGGATGCCGTCGCGGAATTCGGTGATCTGCTTGCCGTCCTTGAGGACAATGGCGTCCTTGCCGACGAGGTCGATACGCGACACATGGCTGTCGAGGTTCACGCGCACCAGCGGCCAGTTCAGCCGCGCCGCGACCTGCTCGATATGGGTGGATTTGCCGGTGCCGTGATAGCCCTGCACCATGACGCGGCGATTATAGGCAAAGCCGGCCAGGATCGCCAAAGTCGTATTGCGGTCGAACAGATAGTCCGGATCGATCGGCGGCACGTGGTCGGTGCGCTCTTTGTAGCCCTTGACCACCATGTCGGTATCGATGCCGAAAAGCTCCCGCGCCTGGTATTCGGTATCGGGCAGATTGGCGAATTCAGTCATGGTCGGACTCTTGGAAATGCAAGGAAAAATTCTTTGAAGGCGGTGGCTCTATAGCAGCTATGTGACGGCGCGGGTAGCCTTGGCTTTGGCATGCGCCGCCGCCCTTAGGGCATGGCCTAGCGCACCACGAAACCCTGTTTTTTGAGATGCGTATAGGCCGCGATCACCGAACGCAGGCGCTCCTCGGACGAGGCATCCCCGCCATTGACGTCCGGATGGTGCTTTTTGACCAGGTCCTTATAAGCCCGTTTGATCTCGTCGGATTTGGCATGCTTGGTAAAGCCCAGCACCTCCAGCGCTCGTCGGTCCGGTTCATTGAGCGGCTTGACGCGCTCGGTCGCCGGGCGCTTGGACTGTTGATAGCGATAGCGCGCAAAGACCCCGAACGGGTCGCCATATTTGTCCCCCGGCTTGGTCGCATTGCGCCCCGCCGCCCGGGCCGCGCCGGGATTGCCAGTGGCAAAGCTCGACCGCGATTCGGCCTTGGGCGGGGTATGCAGCGCCTCGTCCAACTCTTCCGGGCTCATGCCGGCGAAGTAATTGAAGGCCTTGTTATAGTGGCGCACATGCTCAAGGCAGAAATTGTGATACTGCCCTTCCGAGCGCACGCCCTTGGGCGCCTTGAACTCGCCGGGCGCCTCGCAGCCCTCCCAATCGCACTTCACCCCCACCGGCTCAGACTTCTCCTCCCGCCGGGGCCGGACACGAATATTATCGAAGAGCTTGGATTGCAGTTTCATTGTGCCTAGTTGTGTCTACAGTCAGATATCGGAGCCGACACCATGTCCATGACGGACACGATCCACGCCAAGCTCAGCGAAAAATTCTCTCCCCTCCATCTGGAGGTGATCGATGAATCCGCGTCTCACCACGGCCACGCCGGATGGCGTGAGGGCGGTGAAACCCATTTTCGTGTCAGAATCGCGACCCGCAATTTTGACGGGCTAAGCCGCGTTGCGCAACACCGTGCGGTGATGGAAGCGCTTGACGATGAATTGAAGGCCAGCGTGCATGCCCTCGCCATCGAGGTGCTGCCGGCCAAGGCCATATAGTCATTCGGCTAAAACTTCGCCACCCTCCGCTCGGGGGGTGATCTTCACTTTCGACACCCTTTGCCGGTCCCGTTCCAGCACGAGGAAGGTAAAACCATGCGCCTCCACCTCATGTCCGGGCTCGGGAATGAGCTTGGCGGCATTGATGACAATGCCGGCCACGGTATTGGCATGTTCGTCCGGCAGGTCCCAGTCGAGCAGCCGGTTGATGTCACGGATGGCAATGCTGGCATCGACGATGAAGCTGCCATCGTCCTGCTTGTCGATCCCGAACACCGCCTCGTCGTCCGGCTCGTCATGCTCGTCGGAAATATCGCCGACGATTTCCTCGATGATGTCTTCCAGCGTCACCAGCCCTTCGAGCACGCCATATTCGTCCAGCACCAGCGCCATATGCGAATGCCGCTTCAAAAACGCCGAGAGCTGCACCTGCACCGGCGTCGATTGCGGAATGAACCAGGGCTTGGCCATGATCTGCTTGAGGTCCACGCGGCTGGCATCGCCATCCACGGCCATCAAGGCCCGCAGCACGTCCTTGGCATGAACAATGCCGACAATGTCGTCGGTCTCGCCCTGATAGAGCGGAATACGGGTATAGGCGCTTTCGAGAACGGCCTTGACCAGGTCGTCCGCCGCCATGGTGGCGTCGAGCGCCAGCATCTGCGTGCGGTGCACCATAACGTCGCTGACCACCAGGTCGCGCAGGTCCAATAGGCCGCCCAGCATGTCGCGGTCGCCCTTGACCACTTCGCCTTCCGAATGCAGCAGGTCCAGCGTGCCACGGATTTCATCATGCCCGGAAATGGCACTGACATTGGTCGCGTCCAGCCCAAAGAGCCTGAGGATGAAATTGACAATGGCCTGCACCGCCAGGGTCACTGGCGCAAAGACGATCACCACCAGCCGGATCACCGGCGAAACGGTGAGTGCAAAGCCATCGGGCCGCATCAGCGCCAGCGTCTTGGGCAGCACTTCGGAAAACACCACTACCGCCGCCGTCATGGCAATGGTGGCATAGGCAATGCCCGCCTCGCCGAACAGGGCGATCAGCACGCTGGCGGCCAGGGTCGAGGCCAGGATATTGACGATATTATTGCCCAATAGGATCGCGCCGATCAGCCTCTCCTTTTCGCTGGTGAGATGTTCCACCAACACAGCCCGCTTGTCGCCTGAACGGGCAAGCTGGTGCATGCGCGCTCGCGAGGCCGCAGTCAGTGCTGTTTCCGAACCGGAAAAGAAAAAGCTCATGGCCAGCAGAATGAGAATGCCCGCCGAGGTCAGCCACAGAGTAAGGCTCATGATGAACGCATCTCCTCCAGAAAGGCCCGCACGGCTTCGGGATCGACATTTTTTTCGATAAAGGCCTGGCCGATGCCCCGCGTCAGGATGAAAGTCAGCGCCCCGCGCGACACTTTCTTGTCCTGGGCAATGGCCGCCATCAGCGTGTCAGTCGAGCCCAGTTGCCCCGGGATATCGCTGAGCCTGGTCGGCAGGCCCGCGGCCTTGAGATGGGCCGCCACCCGGCCGCTATCCTGCCCCGGCGCCAGCCCGAGCCTGTTGGAAAAACCATGGGCGAGCACCATGCCGATGCTGACCCCCTCGCCATGCAAGAGCCGGTCTGAATAACCGGTATCCTTTTCCAGTGCATGCCCGAATGTATGCCCCAGATTGAGCAGCGCCCGGACCCCTGTTTCCTTCTCGTCCTCGATCACCACCCGCGCCTTGTGGGCGCAGCAACGGGCAATGGCTTCCCCCCGCGCCGGCCCGCCGGCAAAGATTTCGGCGCGATTGGCTTCCAGCCACTCGAAAAAGTCCGGCTCGTCGATCAGCCCATATTTGACGACTTCCGCATAGCCGGCAGCGAATTGGCGCGGATCGAGCGTATCGAGTGCCGAAAGGTCGGCCAGCACCAGCTTGGGCTGATGAAAGGCGCCGACCAGGTTCTTGCCATGGGGCGAATTGATGCCCGTCTTGCCGCCCACCGAGGAATCCACCTGCGCCAGAAGCGAGGTGGGCACTTGCACAAAATCCATGCCGCGCCGGGTGACTGCGGCGGCAAAACCGGCGAGGTCCCCGATCACGCCGCCGCCAAGGGCAATGACCAGGTCGCCGCGCTCAAGCCTGGCCGCAAGCAGGCCCTCGACCACTGTTTCGAGCATGGCATAGCTCTTGGTGGCCTCGCCGGCCGGTACTGTTATGACGTCATAGGAGAGCCCTGCCGCCGTCAGCCCCGCCTCCAGACGCGGCAATTGCGCCTTGGCCACCCTCTCGTCGGTGACAATACCATACCGCCGGCCCGGAAATTTTTCGGCAAGCACGGCGCCGGCCTCATCGATCAGCCTGGGTCCGATCAAAATGTCATAGGCCCGTTCGCCCAGCGCAACATGAACTGTGTGATCGATCTGCGCCATGATCCTAAACCTGTTGTTTCTTGAAATGGTCGAGCAATGCGCCCACGACATCGCCGGCCACCTGGTCTTGCGGCACATCGCGGCTGATCACGGTAATGTCCGCTTCCCGGTAGATCGGATAGCGGTCCGCAATCAGTTTTTCGAGCGTGCCCTTGGGGTCGGCCGTCTTGAGCAAAGGACGGTTGGACCGCCGTGACACCCGCTCGAACAGCACATCGAGATCGGCCTTGAGCCATACCGAAACGGCCCCTGATTTGACCAGCGCCCGCGTCTCGGGATTGACAAAGGCCCCGCCACCGGTCGCGAGTACGATATCCTTTTCCTTGAGCAACCGGGCAATGACGCGCATTTCTCCGGCGCGGAACTCGCCCTCGCCGCGCTGCTCGAAAATTTCCGGAATACTCATCTGCGCGGCGCGCTCGATTTCCTCGTCGCTGTCGATAAAGCGGCGCCCCAGCCGGCTGGCCAGCCGCCGGCCGACCGTGGTCTTGCCCGCACCCATCATGCCCACCAGCACCAGCGGGCGGCCATCGAGCCGGCTGGCCAGTGCCTTGGCCCGGCCCTGCCGTCCGCCGCCATCGCTCTTGCTCACCTGCCACGCCCTCCGATCATCGCCGCTATCAACCGGTCCGGACCCGGCCTGTCAAGCACGGCACCACGCCAGTTGATCACGCGGGCCTGTTTCGGCGACACTGCGAGACAACACAACCGCAACCTTTTGCCGATAATATTGGCGCCGCGCCGGCCCATAAGGAATGCTATGCCCACCCTGATCCGCCTGCTCATCACCCTGATTTTTCTGGCGGGCCTGGTCTATGCCGGCATGTTCGTGCTCGTCACCTTCGTTGAGCCGACCCCCAAGGAAGTCAGCCAGCGCATTCCCACGCGCGAATTGCTGGGCGAAACAGAAGCCAGCCGCCCCGCCGGCAATCTGCCGCAGCCCAATGTGACCTCCCAGCCCAGCACCGGCCAATGAGCGGCGGACACCTGATCGGCGGCTTTCTCGAAATGATGAGTGCCGAGCGTGGCGCGGCGGCCAATACGATCGAGGCCTATCGCCGTGACCTCACGCACTACGCCGCCTTTGTAGCGGCGCAAGGGCAAACGCTGCAAACGGCCGGCCGCGACACGGTCACCGCCTGGCTCGACGATCTCAAAACCGAAGGCCTGTCAGCGGCCTCCAGCGCCCGCCGCCTGTCGGCCGTGCGCCAGTTTCACAAATTCCTTTGCGCCGATAGCATCCGAAGCGATGACCCCACCCGCATCGTGGCCAGCCCCAAGGCCCGCCGCGCCCTGCCCAAAGTGCTCTCCATCGCCGAAGTCGACCGCCTGCTCTCGCTGGCCGAAACCGAGGCCAACACCCCGGCCAGCCCGGCCAGGCAATTGGCCGCGCAGCGGCTCTATGTGCTGCTTGAAATGCTCTATGCCACTGGCCTGCGTGTCTCCGAACTGGTCAGTCTCAAGCGCGCCGCCGTGATGCGCGATGCCGCTTTCATCACCGTCACAGGCAAAGGGAACAAGGATCGCGTCGTACCCATGAACGACCGGGCCCGCGATGCCGTGCGTCTCTGGGTCAAAACGCTCGAGCCCGGCCCCTATCTGTTTCCGGCCAAGGGCGAGACCGGCTATCTCTCCCGCCAGGTCTTTGCCCGCGACCTCAAATCGCTGGCCGCGCGGGCCGGTATTTCGTCGGCGCGCGTCGCCCCCCACGTTCTGCGCCACGCCTTTGCCAGTCACCTTCTGGCCGGCGGTGCCGACCTCCGGGTCGTGCAGATGCTGCTCGGCCATGCCGACATTTCCACAACCCAGATCTATACCCATGTGCTCGATGAAAGGCTCCGCTCTCTGGTGGAAAGCCATCATCCGCTGGCCACGGGTTGAGCCGGGCGCACGAAATCGCAACCATTTCCTGCCCAGAGCTTGACTTGCCATTGCTCCACCGCCACTTTCCGGCCACTTTAGGGCGCAAGAGCAGCGGACCATGATGCATGGGCCGCAAACGAGCCTCGTGCCAGAACAATGACCCTTTTGGGCGGTGGGATGCAGTCTTATCTCGATTTTGAAAAACCGGTCGCCGATCTCGAAGCTAAGATCGCCGAACTCAAGTCACTGGCACAGACCGATCAGGCTGTGTCCATCGACGAAGAGGTCAACCGGCTGTCGGCCCGCGCCGACGAAGCGCTGGTCGAGATTTATCGCAAGCTGACGCCCTGGCAGAAGACGCAGGTGGCCCGCCATCCGCAGCGGCCGCATTTTTCCGACTATGTGTCGTCCCTGATCACCGAATGGACGCCGCTGGCCGGCGACCGCAAATTCGGCGAGGACGCAGCCCTGCAGGCAGGCTTTGGCCGCTTCAACGGCACGCCGGTTGCCGTGCTCGGCCAGGAAAAGGGCAATTCCACCGAAACGCGCCTCAAGCACAATTTCGGCATGGCCAATCCCGAAGGCTATCGCAAGGCCGTCCGCATCATGGAAATGGCCGACCGCTTCTCCATTCCCGTCATCTCCTTTGTCGATACCGCAGGCGCCTATCCCGGCATCGGCGCCGAGGAGCGCGGCCAGGCCGAGGCCATCGCCCGCTCCACCGAAAAGGGCCTTGAACTGGGCGTGCCCAATATCGCCATCATCATCGGTGAAGGCGGCTCGGGCGGCGCCATTGCCATTGCCACGGCCAATCGCGTGCTGATGTTGGAAAATTCCATCTATTCGGTGATTTCGCCAGAAGCGGGCGCCTCGATCCTCTTCCGCGACGCGGCCCGCGCCCAGGATATGGCCACCGCTCAGAAGATCACCGCCCAGGACCTGCTTGGCTTTGGCGTCATTGACGCCATCATTCCCGAGCCGGCCGGCGGCGCCCATCGCCACCATGGCGCCATCATGGAGGCGACGCGAGGCGCCCTGGCCACCTTCCTCAAGGACTTCGCCGGCAAGTCGCGCCTCGAAACCCGCGAACACCGCCGCGAGAAATTCCTGGCCATCGGCACCAACCTTTAGATTGAGCAGCGCCTGTCGGACGCCCACAGGCAATCGCTCCACACAACCGCGTGATCCGGCCCCGCTTCCGGCGCGCGCAGCGCCATGGTAAAGGCTTCGTTCACCGCAGCGGTTCATACTGCGCTAAGGTTCGCCCGATCGCCGGGCTTTTTTAGTGACGGGCTGATTTCCTTTGACTGCCACCACCTTTAACCGCCTCGGTGCCTTCATCATCCTGGTCTGGCTGACGCTTGGCCTGGCCGCGTGCTCCAATTTCGTCAAGGGCGATAACAATCGCCACAATGTACCCCTCTCCAGCGGGGTTGTGCAGGGCCTGCGCAATATGGGCTCGTCACCCACCGACGGCATGGTGGTGCGTATATTCAAGGAAGAGGCGGTGCTCGAGGTCTGGAAGAAGACCGCCGGAGGTACCTATCG
The DNA here is from genome assembly GCF_037113415.1 of Devosia sp. XK-2. Classification (NCBI taxonomy): domain Bacteria; kingdom Pseudomonadati; phylum Pseudomonadota; class Alphaproteobacteria; order Hyphomicrobiales; family Devosiaceae; genus Devosia; species Devosia sp. XK-2. The sequence goes on from NZ_CP146608.1 coordinate 3,240,872, forward strand.
GCTCTTTAAGACCTATGAGATTTGTGCCTATTCGGGCGATCTCGGGCCCAAATTCAAGGAAGGCGACCGCCAGAGCCCGGAAGGCTTCTATACGATCACCCCGGGCCTGATGAACCCGCGCTCGAACTATTACCTGGCCTTCAATACCGGCTTCCCAAACAAGTTCGATCGCGTCCATGGCCGCACCGGCTCGGACCTGATGGTGCATGGCGATTGCTCCTCGCGCGGCTGCTATGCCATGACCGATGCTGGCATTGCCGAAATCTACGCCCTGGCCCGAGAGAGCTTCAAGGGCGGCAATGCCAGCTTCCAGCTCCAGATTTTCCCCTTCCGCATGACCACGGCCAATATGGCCAAGCATGCCACCAGCCCGCATATGGACTTCTGGAAAGACATCAAGGAAGGCCATGACTATTTCGAGCTGACCAAGACGCCCCCGGTCTGGGACGTGTGCGAGAAGCAATATATCTTCAACCCCGCCAGCACCGGTCCGCTCGATGCCGCCGGCACCTGTCCGCCCTCGCAGCGCAATACCGCCTTGAGCGAGAAGCTCGCGGCCGACGAGGCGGACCTCGCCAATAAGGCCGAGGCGGCCAAGAAGGCGGAGGAGCGCAAGGCCGCCGAGGAGGCGGCGCTCAAGCAGCGCGGCGAGGCGGTCAACAATTTCTTCTCCGGCATTGGAGGTCTCTTCGGCAGCGGCACGCAAACCGGGGGCGAGGCAACCACAGGCATGCCCACGCCGGCCACCCAACGCCCCTGACCGTCCGGTCCGCCGCCACCGGGCCCTTGTAAAGGTCAAAGTTCTGCCCCAGTTGGGGCAGACTGCGGACGGAAAAATCAAGGACGGCCCCGATGGACCAGCCGGAAGGCAAAAAGCCGGATCGCGACACCCCTAATGGGGCGCTCGATGACCTGCGCCCGGCAACGCAGCGGCAAGAAAGTACCGCCCGGGAGCGGCCTGCCGGCGCCCGGCAACCGGTCCACCGCCCATCGCGCCTGCCTGGATTGTTGGCCTTTGCCGCCGTGCTGTTCGGCATTGCCGCCTTTGCCTTTGCCGGCTGGATCTACATCCAGGGGCAGCAGGAAATCATGCGCCTTTCGACCGAGTTGGCCCAATTGCGCGTCAGCCTCGATCTTTATGCCCGCAATGGCGGGGGCGGCGAAACGCTAGCCGAATTGCGCGACCGGCTGACCAACCTCGAAAAAGCGGCCGCGGGCAGCAATGTGCCGGCACCCGTCGCTTCCGCCATGCCCGCCGCTGCGCCGGCCGAAGCGAACCAGGACGACTGCCTGCCCGTTGGCATGCGGCTGCTTGTTGCCGCCGGCGACACCTATCCCGTCTGCGGCCAGTCCGCAGCGGTCAATGTCGGCTTTGTTGACAATGGCTATATCACCCTGGCCGACGGCACCTCCGTCGCCTCGGGCGGCACCATGCCCCTGCCCGGCAGCGCCTGCACCATCGCTGTCACCTCCAGCGGCGATGAAGGCCTCACCGGCTATGCCGAAATCCGCGTGAGCTGCTGAGCTTATCCGTCCTTGACCGGCTCCGGCCAAGCGTGCTCAGGCAAGAGTTCCGCGAGCGTCCTGCTCCGATCCTTTCCCAGAATGACCTGGGCTGAGAGGTTGGCATCGTCCAATTGGCGCATGAAATCGCGACAGACGCCGCAAGGTGGCAGGACATGCAGAGAATTGGTCTCCGGGTCGCGCCAGACGGCCACAACTGACCGGAAGCGATACTCGCCCGCGCTGACCATGGCAGCCAGTGCGCTCCGCTCCGCGCAAAGCCCCCAACTGGACGTGTCCACACAGACGCCACCATAGATCTCGCCCCTGTCCGAGACCACCACGGCCCCCACATCGCCAATTAACCTGCCCGCGCCGGTCACATGGGGCTTGAGAAGCTGGCTGGCGCGATGGATGAGGTCCGAATTGTCCATAGGACGAAGCTAGCGCAAGCACCGAAAAACAAAAAGGGCGGCCCGAAGCCGCCCTTTGCATTTGTTTCATCTGCCTCAGGCGAAGGCGCCGTGGCAGTGCTTGAACTTCTTGCCCGATCCGCAGGGGCAGGGCGCATTGCGCGACACGCCCACCAGCAGTTTCGGGTCCACTGGCGGCAGTCCGTCGCGGCTGGCCACATCGTCGCCGGTCGCATCGTTCTCGCCGGTCAGCGGATCGATATGGGTTTCGGTGAGCTTACTGAGGTCCAGCGCCGGCTGCGGCGGCGGCTCGGGCTGGCGGATCTGCAGTTCCACATGGCTGATCTGGGTTGTGACCAGCTCGCGCAGATTGCCCAGCATGGCCTGGAACAGCTCATAGGCTTCCTGCTTATATTCGTTGAGCGGATCGCGCTGGGCGATGCCGCGCCAGCCCACGACCTTGGAGAGGTGATCGAGCATGACCAGATGCTCGCGCCAGAGGCCGTCCACCGATTGCAGCAGGATCGATTTTTCCACCTGGCGCATGATGGAAGGCGAATATTTCTCGGACTTGGCGGCGATATGGGCGTCGGCAGTCTCGCGAATGCGCTGTTCGACCGTTTCGGCATCGATGCCATCCTCGGCCGCCCAGTCGGCAGCCGGAATATCGATATTGAGGTAGGTCTTGGCCGCCGCGGCAAGCTGTTCGGTATTCCACTGCTCGGGATAGGAGCGCGGCGGAATGGCCTTGGCGACGATGTTCTCGACCACGTCATGCCGCATTTCGGCAATGGTCTCGCTCACATCCTCTTCATCCATGAATTCGAGACGCTGCTCGAAGATCACCTTGCGCTGATCGTTCATCACATCGTCGTATTTCAGGATGTTCTTGCGGATGTCGAAATTGCGCGCCTCGACCTTGCCCTGCGCCCGCTCGATGGCCTTGGTGACCCAGGGATGGGTAATGCTCTCGCCTTGCTCAAGGCCCAGCTTGCCCAGCATGGAATCCATCGAATCCACCGGGAAGATGCGCATCAGGTCATCCTGAAGCGAGAGGAAGAATTTCGAATGGCCCGGATCGCCCTGGCGACCGGAACGGCCGCGCAACTGATTGTCGATGCGGCGGCTTTCATGCCGCTCGGTACCGATCACCATCAGCCCGCCCGCGGCCAGCGCCTTTTGCTTGTCCTCGGCAATCCTGACCTTGATCTCGGCAATCTTGGCCTCGCGTGCCTCGCCCTCGAGTTCGCCGGTCTCGCGCTGAATACGCATTTCCAGGTTACCGCCGAGCTGAATATCGGTACCGCGACCAGCCATATTGGTGGCAATGGTAATGGCCCCGGGCAGGCCCGCATCGGCCACGATAAAGGCTTCCTGCTCGTGGTGCCGCGCATTGAGCACATTCATGGTGCCCACATTCTTCTTGCGCAGCAACTCGGCCAGCATTTCCGACTTCTCGATCGAGGTCGTGCCCACCAGCACCGGCTGCCCGCGCTCCTGGCATTCCTTGATCAGATCGGCAATGGCCTCGAACTTTTCCTCGGCCGTGCGATAGATCGCATCGTCTTCATCGATACGCTGGACGGGCAGGTTGGTCGGCACCGTGGTGACGCCCAGCCCGTAGATATCGGCAAATTCCTCCGCCTCGGTCGCCGCCGTACCGGTCATGCCGGCCAGCTTCTTGTAGAGACGGAAATAGTTCTGGAAGGTGATCGAGGCCAGCGTCTGGTTTTCGGCCTGGATCTTGACCTGTTCCTTGGCCTCGAGCGCCTGGTGCAGGCCCTCCGAATAGCGGCGGCCCGGCATCATGCGGCCGGAAAATTCGTCGATGATCACCACTTCGCCGCCTTCGGGCGTCTGGCGAACGATATAGTCCTTGTCCTTGCGGAACAGCTTGTGGGCCCTGAGCGCCGAATTGGCATGGTGCACCAGCGCCACATTTTCCACGTCATACATGGAGCCGCCGCGCAATAGGCCCGCTTCGCCCAGCGCCGCTTCGAGCTTTTCAACGCCCTGGTCGGTAAAGGTGGCGGCGCGGTGCTTTTCATCGAGCTCGTAATCGCCCTCGCCAATCACCCCGATCAACTGATCGATCTTGACGTAAAGCTCGGACCGGTCCTCCGACGGGCCCGAAATGATCAGCGGCGTGCGCGCCTCATCAATCAGGATCGAGTCCACTTCGTCGACAATGGCGAATTCATGCCCGCGCTGCACCATCTGGGCGCGGGTATATTTCATATTGTCGCGCAGATAGTCGAAGCCGAGCTCATTATTGGTGCCATAGGTGATATCGGCCGCATAAGCCGCCTTGCGCTCGGCATCGTTGAGGCCATGCACGATCACGCCATAGCTCAGACCCAGGAAATTATAGATCTGGCCCATCCACTGGGCGTCGCGCCTGACCAGGTAATCATTGACCGTGACCAGATGCGCGCCCTTGCCAGTCAGCGCATTAAGATACATGGGCAGGGTCGCCACCAGCGTCTTGCCCTCACCGGTGCGCATTTCGGCAATGGACCGGTCATTCATCACCATGCCGCCGATGAGCTGCACGTCGAAATGCCGCATCCCCAGAACGCGCTTGGACGCTTCACGCACCGTGGCAAAGGCCGGAACGACCAGATCGTCGAGCTTGGCGCCCTGTTCGAGCTGCGCCTTGAACTCGGCGGTCCGCGCCTTGAGCGCATCGTCGCTGAGCTTGGCCAGTTCCGGCTCCAGCGCATTGATCGCTGCCACTTTGCCCTGATATCGCTTGACCTGCCTGTCCGAGGTCGTCCCGAATATCTTTCGGGCCAGCGCAGCAAGTGCCATTGTTTTACGGTCCTTTGTTTGTGAGCGGCGGGACGATGGGGCGGGCGGCCTGCATTTTCAATGCGGGCTCTGGCGAGCCCCGTTTCGCCTCGTCACAACTTGGGGAACTCCTTGCGGTTCCCGCTTGCGGATAATTGCATGGTTCCCGCCGGGCTTTTGGGCCCATGGGCGGTCCCACGTTCAATGAAAAAGCGGCTGAGATGTAAGAGTGGGTGTCAGGCTTGTCAACGTATCGGAAATGGGCCACACCTTCCCCACCCCAGCGGCCAGGCGAGCAAACCGCGCTTGCAATGACACTTGAGTGAGCGCCGCACTGCCGGGCACATTTTGGCCCCCTTGCCATGCGAGCGGGATGCCGGAAAATTCTGATCACGCCGGCCTTGCCTTCAAAAAAGGCCCGCCAAGGAGACACGTTTATCGCCATGTCCCATTCGACCCAGCGCCTCCTGCGCGCCGCCAGCCTCGCTGTCCTGCTGGCCGCCGCTCCCGCTCTTAGTGCCTTTGCCCAAGACGCCGCCGGCCAGCCCGCTGAACCCGCCGCCACCGAACCGGCTCCCGTCGATCCCTCCACTGTGGTCGCCACTATTGGCGAGGAGACCATTACCGAGGGCGATCTGGCCTTTGCCGCCGAAGACATGGCCCAGGACCTGGCGCAGATGCCGCCCGAGGAGCGCCGCGCTTTCCTCGTTCGCATCCTGATTGACATGAAGGTGATGTCCGCCGCCGCCCGCAAGGCCGGCATGGACCAGACCGAAATCTTCGCCCAGCGCCGCGAATATCTTGAGGAGCGCGCCCTCAGGCGCGCCTATTTCGCCGAGGCCATTGCCGGTGCCGTCACCGAGGATGCCATCCGCGCCGAATATGACACCTTTGTCCAGGGCTTCCAGCCGACCGAAGAAGTGCGCGCCAGCCACATTCTGGTGGAAACTGAGGAAGAGGCCAATACGCTCAAGGCAGAGCTCGATGGCGGCGCCGATTTTGCCAGCCTCGCCCGTGAACATTCCATCGATCCGGGCGCGGCCAATGGCGGCGATCTGGGCTTTTTCGGCCGCGGCATGATGGTCAGGCCCTTCGAGGAAGCCGCCTTCGCCCTGGAACAGGGCGCCATTTCCGATCCGGTGCAGTCCCAGTTCGGTTGGCACATCATCAAGCTGGAAGAAAAGCGCCAGTCCGCCCCGCCCGCCTTTGAACAGGTGGCCCCGCAAATTCAGAACCAGCTTTTGATGCGCATCTTCACCGAAAAGGTCGATGAGCTGATGGCCGGCGTCGAGGTCAATATCCAGGACTCCGAGCTCAAGGCCAAGTTCGATGCCCAGGAAGCCGCAGAAAATGCGGCCGCCGAAGGCGAAGCGGCGCAGCAGTAATCTGCGCCCGGCAAATTCCGCGCCACCCGGTTTTAATCGGGTGGCTTTTTATTTGGCCCCCTTATAGCCAGCGCAGCCCATCAGCACCCCGTCGACCACCCCATCGATGACCTTCATGGCCTCATCGACCCGGCCGATCAACAATTGGTGCCAGGCGAACGAAACGATCATGTCAACGATCAGCTCGCCATCGACCTCCGCCCCCACTTCGCCGCGCGCCTTGGCCCGGTCCACAATCACCGCCGTGGCCTTCTTGCGTTCCGCTTGATAGGCAAAGAGCACGGCCGCAGCGTCCGGATCGCTTTGGGCCTCCGCGATGATCGCCCGATAGACCAGGCCGCAAAGGCTGTCTTTCCAGAAGCCCAGGAGATGGTTTTCGAGCAGCGCAACGAGATCGCCGCGCAGAGTGCCGGTATCGGGAAAGCCGCGCGTATTCTTGAAGCGCTTATAGACGTCCAGCATCAATGCGGTGCGGTTGGGCCACCAGCGATAGATGGTGGGCTTGCCCGCACGCGCCCGCCGCGCCACTGCCTCGATGGAAAAGCCGCCTATGCCGCTCTCCTGCAGCACGGCCTGCGCCGCATCGAGAATGGCTTCCTGGCTGGCCGGATTGCGCCGCGCACCGATTGAGCGGCGGGCGCCGTCCTCTGTGTCTTCAATGCTCGTGTCCATGGCCTCAATATGGGCCAAAACCACTCCAAAGAAAAGACTTGAACGAAACGGCTCGTTTCGATATATAACGGAACGTACCGTTTCGATTGGAGCCTTCCATGCCATTTGCCTCCCGTGCCCGTATGGCGTTTCTGATGAGCTTTGCCGTCTATCCCATCGTGGTTGTCTATGCCACGCTGGTCAGTGTCCTGACCCCCGGTTGGGAATTCTGGCAGCGCAGCTTCATCATTGTGCCGCTCATGGCCACCACCATTGTCTTTTTCATCGTCCCCTTCATCACCTCCCGCTTCGGCGCCTTTATCGCCGGAAAAAAGAAACTGGCCGCCTGAAGGCCGGAAGCAGCGGAACCATCTGCGCCCCCACCCATTCAAACTTTCGGGGCCCGGCTAACTTGCCGGTCCCTGAGGTCATTTTCGGGGGGCATTATGTTCAAAAGCTTCGTCATCAATCCGCCGGTCTTTTTCGGATCGGTGGTCATCATTGCCATTTTCCTCGCCATTGGCGTGGTTTTTCCCAATAGCGCCGGCACCTTTTTCGGCGCTTTGCAGTCGGGCATTCTCACCAGCTTCGGCTGGCTCTACCTGCTCGCCGTCGGCATATTCCTCATTGCCGTGCTGCTGCTTTGCCTCGGGCGCTATGGGCGGCTCAAGCTGGGCCCTGACGATTCCACCCCCGATTTCAAATTCACCTCGTGGATCGCCATGCTCTTTGCCGCCGGCATGGGCATTGGCTTGATGTTCTATGCGGTGGGCGAACCCATGACCCATTTCATGGCCCCGCCGACCGCCGAGCCGCGCACCGTCGAGGCCATGCGCGAAGCCATGAGCGTCACCTTCTTCCATTGGGGCATTCATGCCTGGGCCATTTATGCCGTGGTCGGGTTGTCGCTGGCCTATTTCGGCTATCGCTACAATCTGCCCTTGACCATTCGTTCGGGCCTCTATCCGCTGCTCAAGGAGCGGATCAACGGACCCATCGGCCATGCCGTCGACATCTTCGCCATTGTCGGCACCATGTTCGGCATTGCCACCTCGCTCGGCCTCGGCGTCTCCCAGATCAATGCCGGATTGAACTATCTGCTGGGCGTCCCGATCACGCCCATGGTGCAATTGCCGCTGATCGCCGTGATCACGGCCCTTGCGACTGTTTCAGTGGTCACCGGGCTCGACAAGGGCGTGCGCATTCTCTCCGAGACCAATCTGGTCGTGGCTATCCTGCTCATGTTCTTCGTGCTCTTTGTGGGGCCAACCGCCAGCCTCTTTCGCGATTTTGTGCAAAATCTCGGGCTCTATCTCGACAGGCTGGTGCTGCGCACCTTCAACATCTACGCCTATGAGCCCACCCCCTGGATCGATGCCTGGACCCTGTTCTACTGGGCCTGGTGGATTTCCTGGTCGCCTTTTGTGGGCATGTTCATCGCCCGTATTTCCCGCGGCCGCACAGTGCGCGAATTCGTCACCGCCGTTTTGTTCATCCCCGCCGGCTTCACCTTTTTCTGGATGACCGTTTTCGGCAATACCGGCATTTTCATCGATACCGGCGTGGCTGCGGGCGCATTGGGCACTGCCATTGCCAATGACGTATCGGTGGGCCTGTTCCAGTTCTTCCAATATCTCCCCTTCCCCGCCGTAACCTCGACCCTGGCCATTCTTCTGGTGGCGATCTTTTTTATCACCTCGTCCGACTCCGGTTCACTGGTTGTGGATTCCATCGCAGCGGGCGGGGAGACGGCCACCACCACCGGCCAGCGCGTCTTCTGGTGCGTCCTCGAAGGCGTCGTCGCCTCGGGCCTGCTCCTGGCCGGGGGCCTTGGTGCCCTGCAATCGGCCACCATAGCCAGCGCCCTGCCCTTCACCTTCGTCATGCTGGCCCTGGTCTGGTCGCTCTTTGTCGGCATGCGCGCCGACCTTGCCCAACAGGAAGCTCATGCCACCCCCGCCTTTGCCCCGGCCCAACCGGCTTCCGGCGTCACCTGGCAGCGGCGCCTCGGCCTCATGCTGCGGGCCCCCGGTGAGCGCGATGTCACCCAATTCCTCGAAAAGGAGGCCCGCCCCGCCCTCGCCCAGGTGGCCCAGGAACTGTCCCAGCGTGGCCGCCCGGCCGAGGTGATGGAAGAAGAGGGCGGCGGCATCGCCCTCAGGGCCCCCGCCGAAGGGGTGCGCGACTTCGTCTATGGGGTGGCGCTGGCCAGCCAGCCCATGCCCATTCTGGCACCCCTAGGGGGCGGCAAGCCCGACCTGCGCTATGAGGCCCGCACCTATTTCTCCAGCGGCGGCCGCGGCTACGACATTATGGGCATGCATCGCGATCAGATCATCGCCGATATCCTGGTGCAGTTCGAACGCTACCTGCACCTGACCCATTCCACCGAGTCGCAAATCCTGCATGCTGCGCCCGAGCACCCCAGCGGGACGTAACGGGCATTGGGACACTGGGACCCGCAGCATGGGTTACCGCCATTCGAGCCTAGCTCTCATGGCCTTCTGCCCTCGAAAGGCTCCACCGGAGCCTTCCGACCTGCGGCACGGGTCGAAGCTTGCACCCACCACAGCTTTGAGGCACACCCGTCTGCATCAGTTTGATTTGCCCGCGCAAGGTTCTGTCCATGGCTGCCCATCCGGTTTCCCCGCTCGCTCCGAAATCCTATCCGGATCTGCCGGCCATCGAGGGGGTGCGCTTCGCCACGGCCGAGGCTGGCATCAAATATAAGAACCGCACCGACGTGCTGCTCATGGCCTTTGACGAAGGCACGGTGGCGGCGGGCGTCCTCACCCGCTCCAAATGCTCCTCGGCCGCCGTCGACTGGTGCCGCGCTAACCTGCCTGGCGGCAAGGCCCGGGGTCTCGTGGTCAATTCGGGCAATGCCAATGCCTTTACCGGGGTCAAGGGCAAGGACGCCGTGCAGCAGACTGCCGAGATCGCCGCCAAGGCATTGGGCTGCTCCACCGATGAAATTTTCCTGGCCTCCACCGGGGTCATCGGCGAACCGCTCGATGCCGGCAAATTTACCGGTGTGCTGGACGAGACCGCCACCCGCCTGGGTGCCACGCCCTGGATTGACCCCGCCAAAGCCATCATGACCACCGACACCTATCCCAAGCTCTCGGGCGCCGTGCTCGACATCGACGGGGTCGAGGTCAAGATCAATGGCATTGCCAAGGGCTCGGGCATGATCGCCCCGGACATGGCAACTATGCTCAGCTTCGTCGTTACCGACATGCCCATCGCAGCTGACGTGCTCCAGTTCCTGCTGGCCAAACACAACCAGACCAGTTTCAATTCCATCACCGTCGACAGCGACACCTCCACCTCCGACACCCTGCTCGCCTTCGCCACCGGCAAGGCCGCGCTCGAGCCGATCCTGAGCCTCGATGATCCGCGTGCCGAAATCTTTGGGCAAGCCTTGTCCGACGTGCTGTTCGAACTGGCCATTCACGTGGTCCGCGACGGCGAGGGCGCGACCAAACAGGTTTCAGTCCATGTCGAAGGCGCCGTCTCGGACCAAAGCGCCTTCCGCATCGCCAAGGCCATTGCCGATTCTCCATTGGTCAAAACCGCCATTGCCGGCGAAGACGCCAATTGGGGGCGTGTCGTCATGGCCGTGGGCAAGGCGGGCGAACCGGCCGATCGTGACAGGCTCGCCATCCGCTTCGGCGATCTGGTGGTGGCCCGCAACGGCGAACGCGCCGAGGGTTATGACGAGGCCGCCACCAGCGCTTATATGAAGGGCGAGGAACTGGAATTGACCGTATCCCTGGGCCTGGGGGACGGCGCAGCGACCGTCTATACCTGCGATCTCACCCATGGCTACATCACCATCAACGGCGACTATCGGAGCTGACGTGACGCTCCCATCGGTTGAAACTTTCGAACGGGCCGGTCTCGAGGCCTGGCCAGGCATCACCGTCCAGTGGGATGGCAATTGGGTGCGCCGCGCCTCCGGCGGCTATACCAAACGCGCCAATTCGGCCCAATGCTTCGACCCGGCCGACGATGCCGATGTCGATCTCAGGATCATCAGCGCCAGCTCCTGGCTGATCGTCAATGGCGCCAAGCCGGTCTTCCGTATCACCCCGCTTTCGGCGCCCGCCCTCAACCAGGCGCTCGATCAGGCCGGCTGGGTCGAGATCGACAAGTCCCACCTCTACGCCATGGAACTCGGCGCCCATGAGCCGGATGCTGAGGGTAGGTCATTATCCCTGCTCGACCCCGAATTTCTAGCGGCCCAGCAAAAGCTGCAAGGCCATGATGACGCCATGCTGGTGCGCATGCGCGCCCTGCTGGCGGTCATGGCGGTGCCCGCCTGCGGCATCGTCGTCCATCGCGATGGCGAGGCGGCCGCCGCGGGCCTGATGGCCATTTCCAACGGCATTGTCATCGCCGGAAATGTCATTACCGACCCGACGCGACGCCGCCAGGGCCTGGGCACTGCCATGATGCGCACTGGCCTGGCCTGGGCCCGCGACAAGGGCGCCACCATCGCCGCCCTCAACGTCCAGGCTGACAACCCCGCCGGCAAGGCGCTCTACCAATCCCTCGGCTATAGCCATCAATACGACTACTCATACCGCATTCCCGGAGCACCCAAGTGACCGACAAACCCCTGCTGCTCGTGGTCGCCTGCGCCCTTGTCGATGCTGACCGGCGGGTGCTCATTGCCCAGCGTCCCGAGGGCAAGGCCATGGCGGGCCTATGGGAATTTCCCGGCGGCAAGGTTGAGCCCGATGAGACGCCGGAAGCCGCGCTGATCCGTGAGCTCAAGGAAGAGCTGGGGATCGAGACCAAGCAGGCGTGCCTGGCTCCGCTATCCTTCGTAAGCCACGCTTACGAAAACATTCACCTGTTAATGCCACTTTACGTCTGCCGGAAATGGCAGGGAACGCCGCAGACCCACGAGCACCAGGCCCTCAAATGGGTGCGCCCGCAGGCTTTGCGCGACTACCCCATGCCACCGGCTGACGAACCCTTGATCGCAGCTCTTTGCGATCTTCTCTAACCGGGCGCGGCCAGAAGGCCGCAAGCAGGGAGCAGAGATGCCAAGGCAGATCATGCGGCGCTTTCTCGCCGATCAAACCGGAACCACGGCCATAGAATATGCGCTGATCGGCACATTGATCGGTGTGGCGCTGCTCGCCACCTTTACCGTTTTCGGCAATGCGGTCGGCGAATTGTTCAATACCCAGGCTGCCGACACCCTGAAATCGGCCTCCAACAAGATCGGCAGCTACTGAGCGCGTCTAGGGCCGCGCCACGATCTTGTAATCCTGCCCCGGCACCAGCGGATCGCCCGGGTAAAGATTGTTGAGAATATAGAACAGCTCCCGCGCGCCGGCGATATTGGCCATTTGCTGGGCCAGCCGGTCGGCATTATCGCCGGGCCGGGCCTTCACCAGCTTGATGGCCAGCCGCCGGATCTGCGAGAGATCGGTGGCATTGGTGCGCCGGAAGCTTTCCAATGTCGCCTGCGCGCCCTGCGAGAACCGCTGACTGTCGCTCTTGGCGGCAAAGATGAAGCGATAGACCTCGCCATCGAGCCGCATCACCGCCACGCGGAAGAACCATTGATCGGTCTGCGCCAACCCCGAGGCCATCTCGATGCCATTGTGCTGGCTGGCCTGCACCGTGTCGGTCTTGAGCCCGGCAATCCACCCCGATTTGAGATAATCGGTCAGCGACATGCTGGGCTGGACCTGGGCACTGTCGAAACGCACCGCCTCGCCATCGCCGGCCACCCCGACCACCGCGCTTTGCGAGGTCTGCAGCGTATAGCCATGCGGCACGGTGAAGGTGAATTTATTGGCCGGATGGATGAAGCGCTGCCCCACAATCGAGCCCTGCGCCGGACTGTCCCCGAAGCTGAGGCCGGAAATGGCCGAGAGATAGGCCTCGCGATCCGATTCGCCCGCACTGGTCGCCCCGAACATGGACCGCGCCGTGCTCATGGCCGTTTCGATACGCGCCGGGGTCGAGGGATGCGATGACAGGAACCCGTCGCTGCCGCTGGCTGCACCCGCCGAGAAGGCGGCAAACCGGCTCATGACCCCCAGAAAGCGGGCCGCCGCCTGTGGGTCATATCCGGCCTTGCCGGAAAATTTGATGCCTTCCTTGTCGGCGTCCAGCTCCTGGTTCTGGCTGAAGGCGGCAAGCTGTTCGCGGGTACGGTTGGCGGTGGCATCGGCCGATGTATCGCCGCCGAAAATTCCGGTGATCACGCGATCGACAATCCGCGTCTGGCGTGTGCGGTCGGTCCGGGCCCGGGCATGGCGCAGGGTGACATGGGCAATCTCATGCGCCAGCACCGCCGCCAATTCGCTGGTATCGGAGGCCAGCGCCAGAATGCCGCGCGTCACATAAATATAGCCGCCGGGCAGCGCGAAGGCATTGACCTCGGATGTATCCAGAATAGTGACCTGGAATTGCGCATTGGGCTGATTAGCCGCCGCCAGGAGCCGGCCCACAATGCGGGCCACCATGATCTCGGCCTGACGGTCCTCATAGACACCGCCATAGGCGGCGACGATGCGTGGATGCTCGCGCAACCCCACAACCGAATCGTCTGGATCGGTGCCCTCCGGCACCACTGTGGGCGCGGGATTATCCCCCGTGCGCGCCACATTGATGCCAGAACCGACCAGCGACGAACAGGCCGTCAGCGCCACAAGGCCGACCGCCAGAACCCCCAACCGCCAGAATTTGCTACCCATTTGCGCGGTCATTGCCTCGCCAGAACCTCGATCTGCTCGGGATGGGTGACCTCGATGCGTGGACCATCCCGTTTGTCCACCCACCCGCGCACGCGGATCAGCGCCCCGTCCAGCGTCAGCGGATCCAACCCGTCCTGGGCGAAAAGCCGAAGCGCCGGGGCTTCCAAAACCACGGTGAAGTCTTCCTTCCAGATCCGGCCGAAATTGAGGTAGACCCGCGAGCCGCTCCGGTCAGCCAGCAGCACCCGGCCCTCGACCAATTCATAACTGCCCGCCAGCCCTGCCAGTTCGGCCGGTCGTTCCGCCGCTCGCACCCTGTAATAGGGATCGGCCCAGATTCCAAGCCGCTCGGCGCGGGCCTGGGCCTCGCCCGCAAAGAGTTGATCGAGGCATTGCCGGTTGTCCGGGAAGGAATAGACCCGCGCCAGTCCGGTTTGCACCATATGCAATTGTGCCCAGACCAGGTCCTCGTTGCCATCGGACACAAACAGATGTGCCAAAGCGCGGTCATACCGATCCACTTCCTCGCCGCCATAGCCCAGCTGCACCGATTTATGCAGCACCAGCGCTTCGAGCGCCGATTTGGCCTCCGGCGCCAGCGGCCAGGTGGGAAATCCCTCGCGACCCAAAGGCAGTTTTGGCGCCTGGGTGCCGATCAGCCGCACCACCAGCCCCGAATCGAGCACCACCGTATCGCCATCGGTCACCTTGACCACCTGACCGGCCGGTACCATGCGCAGGGCCTCGCAAGCCTGCGCCTGAGCTGGGCCCAATCCCGCCAGCATGACGGTGGCAAAAGATGCAAATGTGGTGCGGCGCAAGCAGAAGGCCCCTTGAAACTGTTCATTCACCATGCACCCAAATACGGCAAAAAAAGATTACTGCCGCCGCAAGGCCTCATACTGGCCCCGCTTTGGTGTGCCCCATTGCCAATCTGTTCGTCGAACGCCAAGCTCAACCCCGCTGGAGGACTCCATGGACACAAAAGGCACGATCAGAACGGGCACGGCAGGTTGGGTCTTTGCACCATGGCGTGGCACCTTCTTTCCCAAGGGCCTCGTGCAGAAGAACGAGCTCGCCTATGCCGCCAGCCGCCTGACCAGCATCGAGATCAACGCCACCTTCCGCGCCAATCAAAAGCCGGCCAGCTTCGCCCGCTGGGCCGGCGAAACCCCTGAGGGTTTCCAGTTCTCGGTCAAGGGCCCGCAATTGGTGACCCATATCAAGCGGTTGAAGAACTGCGCCGAACCCCTGGCTAATTTTTTCGCCTCCGGTCCCCTGGCGCTAGGCAATCGGCTCGGCCCCTTTGTCTGGCAATTGCCGCCGAACCTGGCCTTTGACAGGGAAAGTTTCGCCGCTTTTCTCGAACTGCTGCCCAGAACGTCCGAGGCCTACCTGGCGCTTGCCAGGCAGGCCGACAGCACCAAAGCCGAACCGTTCCTCGACGCGACCGAGATCGGCACCATCCGCCATGCCATCGAGCCACGGCACCAAAGCTTTGACGCCCCCGAGGCCAATGACCTTTTGGCCAAATATAACATTGCCCGGGTCATTGCCGATACCGCAGAGAATCCGGCCCGCGAGCTAACGGCAGATTTCGCCTATTGCCGGCTGCAGGGCCCGGCCCGGCTAGACGCGAACGGCTATGGCCAGGCCGACATCGACGAGTGGGCAGAGACGATGGGCCAATGGCGCGATGCGGGCCGGGATGTCTATGCCTATTTCGTGCATGAGGATAAATTGCATGCTCCGGCCAATGCCATCGCCTTGCGCCGGGCTCTTGGCATCACCCTGCCCGGTGATTGATCACGAGCGCGTATAGCTCTGGCCAAGGCCGGATTTGCGCACTATTGGCCTAGTCGCATAGCGTCATACCAGGATTTTTCATGAGCACCACGCGCCCCCTCGACAAGATCGCCGCCGGGTTCGCCTTCATTCTGGGCCTCGCCACCATATTGGGCGCATTGGGTTCGCAATTCATCGGCGGATTGCAGCCCTGCGAGCTCTGCCTCGAACAGCGCCTGCCCTATTATTGGGGCCTGCCGCTGCTGGCCCTGGCGCTGATCCTGTGGAACGGCCTGCCACTCACGGTCTGGTATATCGCCATTGCCATTGTCGCCGCGCTCTTTGCCTGGGGCGCCTGGCTCGGCGGCTTCCATGCCGGCGTCGAATGGGGCTTCTGGCCCGGCCCCACCGCCTGCACCGGCGTGGGCAATGAGCTGTCCATGGACATGCTCAACGACCTGCAGCCCGTCATCGGCTGCGACGTCGTCCAATTCCGCTTTCTGGGGATTTCCCTGGCTGGCTACAATGCCTTGATTTCGGCCGCTATTGTCGTGCTGCTGCTGGCCGCGATGCTGTTTCAGGCGCGGCGTGGGCGCACCTAGCTCAAGGCGCGCCGCGGCCAGATTCCACGGACAGCGCCTGAGCGATCAAGGCTCCAGTTCGATATCCCAATAGAGATAGTCGAGCCAGCTCTGGTGCAGATGGTTGGGCGGGAAGGACCGGCCATTATTGTGCAGGTCATGCACGGTCGGCGCATAGGGCGCCTGATGCGGGAACATCTTGATCTCGCTGGGCAGCCGATTGGCTTTCCTGAGGTTGCAAGGCGCGCAAGCCGCCACGACATTCTCCCATGTCGTCAATCCGCCCTTGGAACGCGGAATGACGTGATCAAAGGTCAGGTCATGCGTCGAGCCGCAATATTGGCACTGGAAGCGGTCGCGCAGGAACACATTGAAGCGCGTGAAGGCCGGATGCCGCGCCGGCTTGATATAGTCGCGCAGCGACACGACGCTCGGCAGCCGCATTTCGAAGCTGGGCGAGTGGATGACCGTATCGTAGTGGGAAACGATGTTCACCCGGTCCAGGCACACCGCCTTGATGGCATCCTGCCAGGACCACAATGACAGTGGATAATAGCTGAGCGGCCGAAAGTCGGCGTTCAGTACGAGGGCGGGACAAGCCTCAGGCGACACATGGATAGTCACTTGAGTCTCCCGAAGCGGGAATCGCGTAAGTCCATAGCCCTCTTATACTAAGCCCTTTGTGTCGGGCGTGTGAAGCGGGCACGGCAAGCTTATTTTTTGGCCAATGTCTCGATGAAGGCGGTGGCAAAAGCCAGCCCGTCCGGGGCAATGCCATGCCCCACCCCGCGGCTGACATGATAGCGGACGTCAAAGCCTGCCTCGCGCAGTGCCGAATCGGCCTCGGCGCTCAGATTGGGATCGACAACGTCATCCATGTCGCCATGCACTAGGCAAATCGGCGGTGTTGCAAGCTCGACGCCGCCAAATCCATCGGGCGGCAGGAAAGCGCCCGAAAATCCGATCACGCCCATCAAGGTCTGTTCTTGAGGCAAAGACGTACCGACATGCAGCGCCATCATCGCGCCCTGGCTGAAACCGGCCAGGATTGTCCGCTCCGGCACAATCCCGGTCTGCGCCCACAGATCGTTGAGAAATTCCACCACAACCGGCCGCGCCGAAACCACGCCGGTCTGCCGGCTGGCCAGCCGGTCGCCGGCCCAATCGATGGCAAACCATTGGTAGCCGCCCATACCCAATGGCTCTGGCGCATTGGGGGAAACGAACAGCGCTCCGGGTAAAAGCCTCTGCCAATGCGGCGCCAGCCCGATCAGGTCATTGCCATCGCTGCCATAGCCATGCAGCAAAACCACGGCGCTATCGGGTGCCCCGCCATTGGCAGGGGCAAGCATGGGGCCGGAAAGTTTGGTCATAAAAGGCTGGAATCCCTGTTCTTGAGCGCCGCGAAATAGCGCCAGAACAACAGCGCCGCCGCCGAGCGGTGCGGCGAGAAGTCCCGCGCGATGTCGATCATTTCCTTGATGCTCGGACGGGCGTCAAGTCCAAGCCCGTGATGGGCCGCCTTGAGCAGGGCCAGGTCGCCGGCCGGGAAAATATCGGGATGCCCGGCACAAAACAGCAGGTACACCTCGGCCGTCCAGGGCCCGATACCCTTGAGTGCCACCAACCGGGCAATGGCCTCTTCGGCCGGCAGGCCATCGATGTGACCCAGATCAAGTTCGCCTGCCGCAATCGCCTCGGCAACCGCGCGCAGGGCCAGGAACTTGCCGCGGGAAAAACCGGTGGCCCTGACCTCTTCTTCGCTCAGCGTCAGATAGGTCTCCGGCTCCAGCCCCCCGTCAAGCGCCTCATAGCGCCCCCAGATCGCAGCCGCGCTGGCCACCGATAGCTGCTGCCCGCAAATCACCTTGGCCATACCGGCAAAGCCTTTTGGATTGACCCGCGGCAGCACGGTTCCGACACTCTGCAGCATCGGTGCCAGATGCGGAGCAAAGCTGATCAACGCCTCCAAATGCCAGGCCACGCCCTCGGGCGTGTCGATGCGTGGTGTCGTTGCCTGCGATAGAATGGTATTGCCCGTCAAAACCGCGATATTCCTGTGCTCATGTCCAAGCCGCTTCTCCGCTTCGCTCCCAGCCCCAATGGCTATCTGCATCTGGGCCATGCCCTTTCGGCGCTGGCCACCTGGGATGCCGCGCAAAAACTGGGCGGCACAGCCTTGCTGCGCATCGAAGACATCGACATCGCCCGCTGTAAACCCGAATTTACCCAGGCGATTTTTGAAGACCTTGCCTGGCTTGGCCTGAGCTGGCCCGAACCGGTTGTCTACCAGTCCCATCGCTTCGACATCTATGCCGGGGCCGCCAACCGCCTGCGCGACATGGATTTGCTCTATCCCTGTTTCTGCTCACGCAGCGACATTGCCGACAAGGCCAATGCTACCGATCCCGATGGCGCCCCCCTTTATCCCGGCACCTGCCGACATCTCTCCAATGCTGAGCGCATCGAAAGGCTCGAACGCGGCGACCCGGTCCAGTTTCGCCTCGATACCGAAGCGGCCATAGAGCGCACCGGCCTGCTGACCTTTTCGGTGATCGGTCCGACCATTCTCGACCGCCCGCAAATCCGCTACGCGCGCCCCCAGCGCTGGGGTGATGCGGTGCTGCAGCGCAAGGACACCCCGACCAGCTATCATCTAAGCGTCGTTGTCGACGATGCCGCGCAAGGCATCACCCATGTCACCCGCGGCCGTGACCTGGAAGCGGCAACCGATATCCATGTTCTGCTGCAAATGCTGCTGGGCCTGCCCACCCCCTATTACCATTTCCACCGCCTGCTGCTGACCGATAATGGCGAAAAGCTCGCCAAATCGAAGGGCTCACAAAGCCTGCGGGACTTGCGGGCGCAAGGCTGGACCCCGGAAGACGTGCAGCGGGCGGTGTCCCTTCTCCCCTCACGGGAGAAGGTGGCCCGATAGGGCCGGATGAGGGGTCCAGAACCTGTATTCCCCATATGGCTGCACCCCTCACCCTAACTCTCCCCTGAGGGGCGAGGGGACACCACTTCGCACGCTTTCCTTTATGTCCGCTTCCCGATCCGCCCCAGATGTGTGTCCTGGAAGCTGGTTTCCGCCTTGAGGCCATAACCCATCATCCGGTCGAAACCGGAATGGGCCAGCCAGAGGGCTCCCAGCGCGGCCATAAGGGGTGCGTTCACCAATCCGCCGAGCGCCAGCAGCACCGCGCCAAAGGCATAGACATGCACCAGATTATAAATCCGGGCCCCAATGCGCGGCCCCAGACTATAGGCGGTAAAGCTGAGATCCGGAGCAAAGAATAGCAGCAGAGCCAACCACCAGGGCATGGCCGGCGCCAGCGGCCAGTAGAGCGCCAATGCCGCTGCAAAAACCAGCGCACCCTCGACCCGCTGCCACAAGATCACGTCTTTCAGGGTCTTTTCCGTCATCACGCCGCGCTCCTCTTGGCCGTCCTGGCCGCCACCAATTCGCGCACGGTCTCGGTCACCGCCGTTTCGAAGGGCGTGCCAAAGTCCGGCCCCAACAGGGCATCGAGACGCGGATCGACCAGTTCCATTTCATTCTGCCACAAATAGCGCATGCGATAGATGTCGCGCATAACCGGATTGACCAGCCCCACGGCTCGCAAGGCCCACCATTGCAGGGGCGAGACCTTGAGCTTCTGGCCCAGCCCCGACTGAATGGCCACCATGATCTGCCCATGGCTCACCCAATGGCCGGCAAAGTGGAAATTCTCGAAGGCCTTCATCGTATCGCGCCTTTCGGCCAGCACCGCAAAGGCGCGGGCTAAGTCAGGCAGATAGGCCCAGCTATGGCGCATATCGAGCGCGCCCAGATGATAGAGCCGCCCCTTGCCATGATCCATCAGCATGGCTGCATCGAACCATTCGTCGCGATTGCCCGGCCCGAAAAAGTCCCCGGCCCTCAGGATAACCACCTGAAAGCCGTTATTCTCCGCCGCCTGCCGCAACATCTGTTCGAGCCGGATGCGGATTTCCCCACGCGGCTTTTCGCCACTCTGGCGCAGGCCCGGCGCGATAGTCCGGTCCGAGGCGCGATAATTATAGATC
This sequence comes from Devosia sp. XK-2, assembly GCF_037113415.1. NCBI lineage: Bacteria > Pseudomonadati > Pseudomonadota > Alphaproteobacteria > Hyphomicrobiales > Devosiaceae > Devosia > Devosia sp. XK-2. The sequence continues at coordinate 3,260,773 of NZ_CP146608.1, forward strand.
GTCCCGGGAAACAGTAGCGTCTTGCCGGTGCCGGCCATGGCATTGAGCACCACCTGAAGCTGCGCTTCGGCGCGGCCCTCACCCCATTGATCATAGCGCAGATGCAGCGCCTGAACGACGACGTCGGCCCCGGCAATCGCCTGGCGCACCACCTTGATGTCGCTGGCATCGCCAGCAATGAATTGCGTGCCCTCGACCGGCTTGCGATTAACGCGCCCGAGGCCGGCAACGGCCCAACCCGCATCGCGGAAGGCGATCATGGCCGCATGGCCGATATGGCCATTGCTGCCCAGAATTGTGACATGTCCCTTGGTCATCATGTGCTCCTTGCTCTTGCTGGAGTTCAAGATGCGCGCTACGCTAACGAATAGCGATTGCGCAAAAACCTAAATCAGACATTCAAAAATGAATATTGAGCCCGATTGGTCCCTGTGGCGCAGCTTCGCCGCCGTGATTGCCGAGGGCTCGCTCTCGGCTGCTGCGCGCCATCTCGGCCTCAGCCAACCCACGATCGGCCGCCATATCGAGGCCCTGGAAGCCCAGCTCGGCCTCTCGCTGTTTGAGCGGCAATTGAGCGGGCTCAAGCCCAATGCCACCGCCTTGCGGCTTTACGCATCGGTCGATCGCGCCAGGGGCGCCCTTGCTGAGGCTGCCATTCTGGCCGCCGGTGCCCAGGATGACAGCGGCGGCACGGTGCGCCTGACGGCCAGCACCATGATCTCCAATTATGTGCTGCCCGATATTCTGGCCGGCATCCGCCGGATGCATCCGCGCATCGCCATTGAATCGGTGCCCACCGATTCGGCGGAAAACCTGTTGATGCGTGAGGCCGACATTGCCGTACGCATGTTCCGTCCCACCCAGCTCGAATTGGTCACCAGGCATCTGGGCGATATACCGCTCGTCGCGGTTGCCCATCAAAGCTATCTGGCCCGGCGCGGCACGCCGACCACGCTCAACGAACTTTGGGACCATGACATTATTGGCTTTGATCGCTCCGACGCAATCATCCGCCACGCCCGCGCGCTCGGTTTCGATGTCACGCGGGACAATTTTCCATTGCGCTCGGACGATCAGCCCCATCTTTGGGAATTGCTCAAAGCTGGTCTGGGCATAGGCTTTGCCCAGCTCAACCTCGTCCGCCAAACCAGGGGCCTGGTCATATTGCCCGTCGATGTCGCCATCCCGCCCCTGCCGATCTGGCTGACTACGCACAGGGAATTGTTCACCTCGCACAAAATTCGTGCCATCTATGATGCTGTGGCGGAGGGCCTCACCGCCTATATCAAGGGCGATCCAACTTCGCCGCTTTCACGTTAAGGCTATTATGCAAACCCTTCTCAATATCGCCATCGCCCTGGCTCTGCTCTTTGTGGTCATCGTGCTCGGCCTGGGCCTTTGGAACATGCTCAAGGGCGGGCCGGGCAATACCAGCCAGCGCCTGATGCGCCTGCGCGTCATCGGCCAGGCCGTGGCCCTGCTGCTGCTTATGGGCGCCCTGTTCTTCTTCGGCGGCGGCGGCGGTGGTGGTGGCAACTGAACCAATCCGGGGGACGCTTTGGTCAAGCTCAACACCATCTACACCCGCACCGGCGATAGCGGCTCGACGGGCCTGGTGCGCGGCCCGCGCCGCCCCAAGCACGATTTGCGCATAGAGGCCTATGGCACGGTTGAAGAGGCCAATGCCTTTATCGGCCAGGCGCGGCTCGCCTCCACTGCCAGGCCCCGCATCGACGCGGCCCTTGCGCGTATCCAGAACGATCTTTTCGATGTCGGCTCCGATCTGGCCACGCCTGGTGCCGATCTGCCCGGGACCGACCAGCCCAGCCTGCGCATCCGGCCGGTCCAGACCCTTTGGCTCGAGCAGCAGATCGACCGCTTCAATGCCGATCTCGCTCCGCTCACCAGCTTCATCCTGCCCGGCGGCACCTCTCTGGCCGTCGCCCTGCATCTGGCCCGCACTGTCACCCGCCGCGCCGAGCGTCTTGTCGCCGCCCTGATCGCGGCCGAACCAGACACGAACCTGGAAACCCTGCGCTATCTCAATCGTCTTTCCGACCTGCTTTTCGTTCTCGGCCGCGTCGCCAATGACAATGGCGCCAGCGACGTCTTGTGGGTGCCGGGTAATTATGGTGACCTCAACAAGGGCTGAGCCACCTCCGGCCGGTCAGCGCTGCCAAGGAGACCGGCCCTGTTCCTGCCCCTGCACGACACCAATCCCATCCGCCACGTCGATTTCCCCTTCGTCACCTATGGGTTGATGGGGATCACCATGGTGGTATTCCTGATCCAGTCAGTGCTGCCACAGGCGGCCTTCGATCAGGCCACCATCGATTTCGGCATGATCCCGATCGTCGTGCGCGATCTCTATCCCCAGCCCCTGCCCTGGCTGCCCGACTGGGCGAACCTTTTCACCTATGCCTTCCTCCATGCCGATTGGCTGCACCTGCTCTCCAACATGCTGTTTTTGTGGGTCTTTGGCGACAATATCGAGGACGCCTTCGGGCATATCAAATATCTGGTCTTCTATCTCGCCTGCGCGGTGCTGGCGGCCCTGGCCCATCTTCTGTTCAATCTCGAGAGCAATGGCCCCTTGATTGGCGCTTCGGGCGCCGTGGCCGGCGTCATGGGCGCCTATATCCTGCTCTATCCCCATGCCCGGGTTTTCGTTCTGGCCCGCATTGTCTGGCTCATCCCCCTGCCCGTACCGGCCTTCTGGATGCTCGGCTTCTGGATCGCCACCCAGCTCTTTTATGTCGTCATCGGCTCGGACGAACCAGTGGCCTGGTGGGCCCATCTGGGCGGCTTTGCTGCCGGCATGGCCCTGACCCCGCTGTTCAAGCGCCGCAAGGTGCCGCTCTTTGGCGGGCGCTGATCGGCACAAATTAACCGCGTCGGGCAAAGAAGCGTTAACTCGGCTTAACTAGTCTATGCGGACGCTCACCATCAGGACCTGCGCCCGTGAACACCGATCTTTCCACCAATCTGCTGACCGCACAGACGGCGCTGACGCAGAATTCGGTGCAGATTGCCGTGTTCAAAAAGGCCCATGAGATGGAAGCCAATCTGCTCAATGCCCTCATGCAGACCGCTCTTGACGCCCCGGCCGCTCCCCCGCCGGGACAGGGCCTCAAGGTCGACAAGCAGGCCTGAGGCGCATGTCATGAGCAATGGCATCGGCATTTCCCCTTCGGTGATGATCAATCGCATGGTCCACGAAAAGGCCGTGCCGCAATCGGGCCACCTGCTCGAAGTCGCGCGCCTGCGCGCCGAAATGATGCGGGCCCAGGCCGAAAATGCCGCCTCCCCCGTGCCCACCACCGGGCCGAGCGACACGCCGCTCAACGGGGCGGAAGTGGATTTGCTGATTTAGGTTCTTGGTACCTATACGCCCACTGTGCCGCCCTCGGGCTTGACCCAAGGGCCGGTCAAGCCATGTAGGGTGCTCGCGTTCGAGGTTCTCAGGTCAGGCCCGAGGACGGCAGTGCGGATGGGGGTGCTTCCTGACGGAACAGCCTAACCCCTGAGCCCGATCAGCGCCTCGATCACCGCCTTGCCGTCCTCGCTGTGCCATTCGGCCGGCCCTTGCAGCACCGCCAGCTCGCACCCCTCCGGATCAAGCAGCAGCGTTGCCGGCAGGCCGATGGCCACCGCTTCACGCTTCAATCGCTCAAAAGCGGCAAAGGTGTTGTCGGCATAAAGCGGCAGGTTTTCGAACTGCCCCTCGTCAAGAAAGTCCTGCGCCTTGCCCAACCCGCTCTCTCCAATATCGAGATTGATCGGCAAGACCATGAACATGTCCGAATTGTATTCGCCCGCAATGGCGTCGAGCGCCGGCATTTCTTCGCGGCAGGGCACACACCAGCTCGCCCAGAAATTGACCAGCAGCGCTTTGCCGGCAAAGTCGGCAATGCTCATCTGAGCGCCCGAAGCGTCCTTGAACGCCATATCGGCATAGCCGCGGCCCTCACCGGTGCCGTTCAATGCAGCCAGTTGGCCCACCGCGGCGGCGTCCACGATCTGCGCCTGGGCCCGCTGCACCGGGCATTCATTGGCGCTCCCGGCATTGCCCAGCATCAGCCATGCCGCTATAGACCCAGCAACAACGACCACCCCCACCGCCACGGGCAGTGCCCAGGAAACTACGGATCGGGGGCCTTTTGAGCGGGTATTTTCCATGGTGTCTCCGTCGGACAAGGCTCTGAGCAACAAGATGTGGGGCGGCCGTTTCGCCGAGGCGCCCGATGCCATTATGGAGGAAATCAATGCCTCCATCGGCTTCGACCAGCGCCTTTACCGCCAGGATATTGCCGGATCGAAGGCCCATGCCACAATGCTCGCCGCAACGGGCATTCTGACGCAGTCCGACCGCGACGCTATCCTCAGCGGTCTAGACGAGGTGCTCGGCGAAATCGAGAGCGGCAATTTCAAATTCTCGCGTGCACTCGAAGACATCCATATGAATGTCGAGAGCCGCCTGCGCGAAAAGATCGGCGATGCCGCCGGACGCCTGCACACTGCGCGTTCCCGCAATGACCAGGTCGCCACCGATTTCCGCCTCTATGTGCGCGACTATATCGACACCCTGGTCGGCCAGGTCAAAGCCCTGCAACTGGCGCTTGTGACCCGCGCCGAGGACGAGGCGGAGACCATTCTGCCCGGCTTCACCCATCTGCAGAACGCCCAGCCGGTGACCTTAGGGCACCATCTGCTCGCCTATGTCGAAATGCTTGGCCGCGATGCCGGTCGCCTGACTGATGCCCGCGCCCGCCTCAACGAAAGCCCGCTTGGCTCGGCCGCGCTGGCCGGCACGCCCTATCCAATCGACCGGGACATGACGGCACAGGCCATGGGTTTTGACCGTCCGACGGCCAACTCGCTCGACGCCGTCTCGGACCGGGACTTCATTCTCGAGACCCTGGCAGCGGCTTCGATCTGCGCCATGCATTTGAGCCGCTTTGCCGAGGAAATGGTGATCTGGTCCTCGGCCCAGTTCGGCTTCATCAAGCTCTCCGACAAGTTCACCACCGGCTCCTCGATCATGCCGCAAAAGCGCAATCCGGATGCTGCCGAACTGGTGCGCGCCAAGATCGGCCGCATTCTGGGGGCGCTCAATTCCCTTCTGGTGGTCATGAAGGGCCTGCCGCTGGCCTATTCCAAGGACATGCAGGAAGACAAGGAAGTCGCCTTCGACGCGCTCGACGCCCTGTCCCTGTCGCTGGCCGCCATGACCGGCATGGTCAGCGACATGCAGCCCAATCGCGAAAAAATGCACGCCTCGGCCTCGGCAGGCTTTTCGACGGCCACCGACGTCGCCGACTGGCTGGTACGCGAATTGAACATTCCCTTCCGTGACGCCCACCACATTACCGGGCAGATCGTTTCCATGGCCGAGCAGAAAAATTGCGGCCTCGAAGGTCTCACCATCGAAGATTTCAAGCTCATCGATCACCGCATCGATAGCCGCATCCACAAAGTGCTCACCGTCGAAGCCTCGGTCGCCGCCCGCGCCTCCTATGGCGGCACCGCGCCTGCCAATGTGCTGGCCCAGGCCGCCCGCTGGAAAACCGCGCTGACTGGTGAACATCACGAACCGCGCCCGCTCAAGGCGAAGAAACATGGCAGCCATGGCGACGGCGGTATTGCATAATTTGGCCGGCGCAATAGCCTTGCCGCGCAAGGATTGATTTGGACTGCGTCAATGGCCACGACACCGCGACAGATGCGCCTCACCGCCCGTCATGTCGCCTATCTCCAGCCGGCCGAAACCGTTGAGGCCCTGCCCCCACCGCCACCGGGGCTGCGCGAGGCCACGGCCGAAGACCATGCGGCGACCATTGCCCAGCTCTTCGAGGGTCCCGACCATCACGACGAAACCTGGGTCTTTGCCTATGGTTCGTTGATCTGGAAACCGGCCTGCGACTATGTCGAAATGCGCACCGGCCTGCTGCATGGCTGGCACCGGGCCTTTTGTCTGGGGTGGAACACCCGCTTCCGCGGCAGCGAGACCAATCCCGGCCTCATGCTGGCTCTCGATCGGGGCGGGGCCTGCAAGGGCGCCCTCTATCGTCTTCCGCCCGACCGGCGCGACGAATGCCTCACCAAGCTCTTCGAGCGTGAAATGGGCTGGCTGCCCACCGCCTTCCCGCCCCGCTGGGTCAAGGTACGATCTGGCGAACGGACGGTGCGGGCGCTGACCTTCTGTATCGACCGTTTTTCCGGCCGCTATGTTGCCGGGCTCAACGAGGCCGAAATCGCCGATGTGCTGGCCCGCGCCACCGGCACGCGCGGCTCCATGGCCGAATATCTCCACGCCACGGTCGACCATCTCGAGCAGATGGGCATCCACGACCCCCATCTCTGGCGATTGCAGCACCTGGTCGCCGAACGGATCGAGGCCGCTTATGAGGCGGATCGATAAGTCTGGCTTTCGTTTTCGCCCCACCTGCTCTAGAGGTGCCTGAAACGAAGGACAGCGCGACCTATCCCCGTCACCTCGGGTGACGGCATCATGGCCGTATCGACCCAGCGGGGCTTATTGTGGTGCATCACTTTCAACACCGGGACGGCGTGCTTTTTGCCGAGGACGTCAATCTCAACGATCTGGCGCGCGAGGTCGGCACACCCTTTTATGTCTATTCCAGCGCGACCCTGCGCCGCCATGTCCGCGTCGTGCGTGAAGCCTTTGATGGCATCCCGACCCTGATCGCCTATGCCATGAAGGCCAACTCCAACCAGGCCGTGCTCAAGCTGATGGCGTCCGAAGGTTGCGGCGCCGATGTGGTCTCGCTTGGCGAGCTGGAGCGCGCTCTGGCCGCCGGCATTGCTGCGGAAAAGATCGTTTTTTCCGGCGTGGCCAAGACCGTCGCGGAAATGCGGCGGGGTCTCGAAGCCGGCATCAAATGCTTCAATGTCGAAAGCGAGCCCGAACTGGAGCGCCTCTCCATGGTCGCGGCCGATATAGGCCTGACCGCCAAGGTTTCGGTACGCATCAATCCCGATGTCGATGCCCGCACCCACGCCAAGATCTCGACCGGCAAGAGTGAGAACAAGTTCGGCATTTCCTATAAGCGCGCCCGCGAGGTCTATCGCCGCATTGCCGAACTGCCCAATCTCAAGGCGGTGGGTGTCGACATGCATATCGGCTCCCAGATCACCGATCTCGAGCCCTTCGGCAATGCCTTTGGCCTGATGGCCGAACTGGTCACATCGCTGAGGGCCGACGGGCACGTCATCGAACATATCGATGTCGGGGGCGGGCTTGGCATCCCCTATAATCACGACCAGGAGGCGCCCCCGCATCCCGAAGCCTATGCTGCGGTCGTGCGCGACAAGGTCGGGCAATTGGGCTGCTCGCTGGTGATTGAACCGGGCCGCCTCTTGGTGGGCAATGCCGGTATTCTCGTCACCAAGGTCGAATATGTGAAAAAGGGCGAGGCCGATTTCATCATTGTCGATGCGGCAATGAACGATCTCATCCGCCCCACCCTTTACGAGGCCCACCACGATATCGAGCTGGTCAACCAATCCAACCTGCCGCCCATCACCGGCGACATTGTCGGCCCGGTCTGTGAAACCGGCGATTATCTGGCCAAGGGACGCACTATTCCCGGCGTCAAGGAAGGCGACCTACTTGCGGTAATCAGCGCCGGGGCCTATGGCGCCGTAATGGCCTCGACCTACAATTCGCGGCCCCTGATCCCCGAAGTGCTGGTTGATGGCAGCCGCTGGCACGTCATCCGCCCGCGCAAATCGCTCGACGACCTGATCGCCCTCGATAGCGTGCCCGACTGGGTGTGAGGCTGCGCCGCCGCCCCCTCATTCCTCTCCCAAATGAGGAGAGGACCGCCCTATTACAGCGATTGCCGCGCCAGTGACACCACCTCTACCGGCCTTCCGGCCAGTGCATCATCCACCTTGGCCAGCAGGTCTGCCAGGGTAAAGGGCTTGGCGATGACATCGTAGATCAGCGCATCCAGCCCATGGGCGCGCTCGCGCTGGTCGGCAAAGCCGGTCATGAGCAGGATCGTCACGTCCGGATAAGACGCCCCGACATGCAGGGCCAGCGCTATGCCATCCATCACCGGCATCTTGATGTCGGAGAGCATGAGGTCAAAACGCCCGCCTTCGGCATCGATGGTTTCGGCGGCGAGGCCCCCATCCTCCTCCGCCACCACCTCATATCCCTTCATCGTCAAAGCGCTGACGACAAAGGCACGGACGGACGGATCGTCTTCGGCAACCAGGACGCGGGCCATAGGCGCTCTCCTAAACTTCAATCGGGGCCGGCGATCACCGCCATGCCCCCGGCAAAACGTGAAAATATAAGATGGTGCGGATCGTTCCCTTATCCATAGGCCGGCGATCCCTAATGAGAGTTTGAAACCGGCGGCGGCGCCTGGTCCGAAGCTGGGAGCGTTTCGTGAGGCGCTGAAACATCCGCTTCAGGGGCGGGCGGCTCCGGGGCCGCAGCACCGCGCTCTGGAGCCGCGCCGCGACCGGCAAAACTCAGCCTGACCCGAACCGCTTCGCTGGGCGGCAATGACAGCCTGGTGTCGAATGTGGCGCGTTCGCCCGCCATCATGTCCCGCACCCGCGGCGCCACGCTCCACTCGTAAACGGCATGGCCGGTTTCGTCGAGCAGGCTGACCACCACTGGCGGCACCGCAACCGGCGTGCGGGATCGGCCAACGATCTGCGCCGAAACGGTCAGCACATCATTGCCACCCGACAGGGTCTTGAGCGTTTCAAGATCGACAAAGTCCAGCCCGACCACATTCACCCCGAGCCCGACCGCCTCATAAAGTCCGGCCAGGTCCGGATAGCGCTCCACAATCGGTACGCGCCAGAAATAGGCGCCACCCAATAGGCCAGCGAGCATCAAAACGCTTCCGATACGGGCCGCGCGACGCAGGCGGGCCAGAGGCAGACGCGAAACCATGGCATGTTGCCGGCGCGAAAACGCCGCCTGCCGCTGCTGCAGCGCCGCCGCATCCAGGCCCGGCAAGGGCGAGGACACCTTGGGCGGGATGGCCGCATTCCGGCCTTTACTGGCGGCCACGGCGCTCTCCTCGCTCTTCATGACCTCGTCCAGAGCGTCCTCGGCCATGGCATCAAAAAGCTTGTCATCTGCCGTCGGGGCCTCACTTCCGGCCTCTTCGAGCGGCGGCGTTGCCTTGCCATCCTGGGTCCAGGCCTGATGACAATGCGCGCATTGCACCTTGCGACCGGCAGAGCCAATGGCCTCATAGGTCACCTGATACTTGGTGTGGCAATGCGGGCAGGTGATGATCATCGGAGGGCGTGCGAACTCCCGGAACGGTCCCAGACCCTATCCTCTGCGGGGTTAAGACTCCTCAAACTCCCCAGCGATCAAAATTGTGCCGCTTTCCCCCGGCCAATGACCCCTCCATGCCGCAAGCGCGGGTTCGCGCTGCTATGATGGCGCAAAGCTGATTCGCTTTGTGCCGCCGTTTTGATCCGATGAGCTGGGAGCGCCCGTTCTTGATCGAGTTTTCCGATGTGGGCCTGCGCTATGGCAATGGCCCCGAAATACTCAAAGACCTGACCTTTTCGATCGAACCGGGCTCGTTTCATTTCCTGACCGGCCCCTCGGGCGCCGGCAAGACCAGCCTTTTGCGTCTGCTCCTGCTCTCCAACAAGCCCAGCCGGGGCAAGGTGACCATGTTCGGCGAGGATGTGGGCAATCTCGACCAGGACAGTCTTTTGCAGATGCGCCGGCATATCGGCATCGTGTTCCAGGAATTCCGGCTGCTCGATCATCTGACCACGTTCGAAAATGTCGCCCTGCCCCTGCGCGTGCTCGGCCAGCCCGAGAGCGAATATCGCCCCAATGTCATCGAACTGCTCGAATGGGTGGGGCTGGGTGAACGCATGCATGCCCTGCCCACTCTGCTCTCGGGTGGCGAAAAACAGCGCGCCGCCATTGCCCGCGCCGTTATCGCCCGGCCCAAAGTGCTACTGGCCGATGAGCCCACCGGCAATGTCGATCCTGATCTCTCGAGCCGCCTCGTGCATCTGTTCGCCGAGCTCAACCGGACCCTGGGAACCACCATCATCCTGGCCACCCATGAATTGCCGCTGCTCGACCGCTTCCCCTATCCGCGCATGGTGCTGAACAAGGGGGAGTTGACCATTCATGATTAGGCAATGGATCGCTCTTTTGCCGCGCCGTGGCGGCGCCGCGCCCATCGTGCCCGAAAAGAGCGTTGCCGGCCGCACCCTGCTGCTGCTCGTGACCATCATGGCCTTTCTCTCGGCCGTAACGCTTGGGGGCGTCGTGCTGGTGCAGAAATCGGCCATTGCCTGGTCAGCCGATGTGGGACGGGAACTCACCATCCAGATCCGCCCGGCCGAAGGCGAGGTGATGGAGTCCAATCTGCGAACCGCCGTGTCGCTGGCCCAATCCACGCCCGGCGTCGCCAATGCGCGAGCCCTGACCATCGAGGAAAGCCAGGCCCTGCTCGAACCCTGGCTCGGGGCCGGCCTTGATCTTTCCGCCATCGCCATTCCGCGGCTGGTCGTCGTCCAGCTATCCGACCCGGCTGAGGCCGATATCGAGCAATTGCAGCGCAATCTGGGGGCCATTAATGGGGCTAGCCTCGACACCCACGCTGCCTGGCGGCAGCAGCTCAACACCATGGCCGGCACGGTAGTGCTTTCGGGGGTATTGGTTCTCTGTCTGATCGGGGTGGCCACGGTTCTTGCCATCATCTTCGCCACCCGCGGGGCTATGGCCACCAATCGCGAAATCGTCGATGTGTTGCACTTCATCGGCGCGTCGAACAAGTTCATCGCGGGCGAATTCCAGGGGCGGTTTCTCTCCATCGGCTCGCAGGGCGGCATTCTGGGTGCTCTCCTGGCCATCCTGTTCTTCCTTTTGATCGGCATGGCGGCGGGCAGCGTATTGCCCAGCGAGGCCACCGCCCAGGTCGGCGTGCTGTTCGGCCAATTCCTGCTCGGCTGGGATGGCATCATCTTTGTTCTGGCAGTGGTGCCTGTCATTGCGGCGCTGACGGCCATAACCTCTCGCTTGACGGTTCGGCGCTATCTCAGCGAAGCATCCTGAACCTTTCTAGAATCGGCTGAGCGGGGGGAGCATATGGCGATCAGGGCCGCAATTCAGGCGATACGGACCGCCCTGTTTTACCTCGTCTTTATTGGCCAGACGATCATCCTGGCCATCATTGCGGGCAGCATTGGCATCATCTTCGGACGCACGCGCTTTGGCTGGGCCATCGCCCGCTATTGGTGCTGGTCCAATGTGGTTTTCCTGCGCCTGCTGACAGGCATGGGCACCCAGGTCGAAGGCGATGAAAACATCCCACCCGGCGGCTGCATCATCGCCTCCAAACACCAGTCGGACTGGGATATTTTCGCAATCTTCCCGCATACTGGCCGCCCCGCCTATATCGCCAAGAAGGAGCTGATGCGCATCCCCTTTTTCGGCTGGGCCGCCCATTCGCTCGATTGCATCGAGATCGACCGGCAAAAAGGCGCCCAGGCCATTCCCGAAATGATCGGCCAGGCCCGCGCCGCGATCGATCGGGGCTGCCGCATCGTCATCTATCCCGAAGGCACGCGAAAGGCGTCTCTGGCGCCGGCCGAATACCGCCAGGGCATTGTGCGCATGTATACCGAACTCAATGTGCCGGTCGTGCCCGTAGCGCTGAATTCCGGTCTCTTCTGGGGTCGCAACAGCCTTGTGATCTGGCCCGGCACTGCGCGGGCAAAGTTTCTGCCGCCCATCGAGCCCGGGCTTGACGCCAAGACCTTCATGGCGCGCCTGACCCAGGCCATCGAACCCGAATCCACCAGGCTGACGCTGGAGGCTTTGGACCAGGGTATCGGCCGCCCCCCCGACGCCCGTCTGCGAGAACGCCTTGATGCTATGGCGCAGCAGAAAAACCACTAGATATTGACCAGGAACCCGAACGCATCCATAGATGTAGTGCCGGGTCCGGACAGGGCTTGACGATAGATAAAGTTTGTTCTAATTTTGTTCTTCTTCTGGGGACGCAGGGGAATGTCCAATGATGCCTTCGGGTGAGTTGCAAAGGGTGAACCCATATCGGCCCGGCCTTGTGCATTGGCAGGGCCGGTCCGGTCGCGACTATGGCCTTGAGGCCCGCAGCCTTGAGCATTTCGCCATGGAAGAGGCAGAACTCTACCTCATTGCCAAAGGCAGGCATGTGCTCTGGGTCGGCTCGACCCAGGATCTTGTCGCCGACCCGATGAGCCGCAGCCGGTTCCGGCTGGCGCTCGACTGCGCCACCCATGTCTTCAGCCTTGCCACGCCTGAAAATCGTCTCGCCACCATCTGGGACCTCGAACAAGCGGCGCCCGCGCCTGGCCTGGTCGCTCAGGCCGCCTGATCCTCGCCGCCGCCCGGCCTGGCCTCGCTCTCCAATTGCTGCGCAAGCTTCATGAGCGCCCGGTCCCGGATGCCCAACCGCACCAGATGCTGGGCGGTATTGAGCACATAATCGACATTGCGACCCGATATGCCCACCCCGGCCCGGATCATGGCCAATTGCGCCTCAAGGCTGAGCTGGCCGGCAAATTGCTCATGGCTTTCATCGACCACATAGGTCAGCGCCTTGACCCGTTGCCCATCGGCCAGCGTGACCGGCCGCCAAACATCGCGATAAACCGCTGTCACCAGCTCTCGCGCATCGAGATAGGCCCGCACCTCTGCCCAATCGCTTTTCGGCACCTCGAAGGCCATGCCCCGGCACGAACCGCCCCGCGTTAGCCCGAAGACCAGGCCCGGGACGTCCGGGGTGCCTCTATGATGGTGGGAAATGATCGACAGCGAACGATGGGCGCCACGCAAAAGCCCCTGTTGCGCATTGAGATAGGCAAAGCCCGGATTCCAGATCAGCGAACCATAGCCAAAAACCCAATGCGTATTGCCGGGCGTCTCTAACTCTTCCCTATTCGCCATAGCGCAACCACTTTCACCCTTAGGCTATCGACCCCGAATGTGCCGGGCAAGACCATGATAGGCCTGTCTGGCAATGGGGGCATATGTGGCGTCTTCCACGCGCGATGCAAACCCGCTTCTGACGAGACCGCAGCAAGGATATGAAGAGGCCATGAAAAAACGAATCATCATCCTGGGCGGCATCGTCCTCACCCTCGTTCTGGCCTGGACCGGGGCCTGGTTCTTCTTTGCCGGCCAATTGCGCCAGCAGATCGAAGTGCTGGCCCTTGCCGATGGCGAAACTGCCCCGCAACTGGTCTGCACCGATCTCGCTATTGGCGGCTTCCCCTTCCGCTTCGATGCCGAATGCAGCAATGCCGCGCTGGTTTCGGGCGACCTTCTGGTGCAAATCCCCTATATGCGGGTCAGCGCCATGGTTTATCGGCCCAATCACCTGCTGGGTTCGCTCACCGGTCCCCTGGCCATTTCCGATGCATTCACCGGGGCCCGCCAGGAGGTCGACTGGACCGATAGCGAAGCCAGCCTGCGGCTCGAAAACTGGCGGATCGCGCGTTTCTCCATCCTTGCCAATGCCGTCACCTGGACCGATCAGTTGTTCGGCGACACGCTGATCGCCTCGGCCGGGCATATCGAAGCGCATCTGCTCGACATGCCCGAGCAGCACGATCCGCAAACCGGCCGTGCGGCCCTTGCCGGCTATCTGCGCGCCGACGATATTTCCGCCCCCGGTATCGACCTCAGCCAGACCAATGCCGAGGTGGAGCTGGAGGTCACAGCCCTGCCCGACGACATCCGCAATTGGGGTCTGGGGCCCATGCTACCCGATTGGCAGCAGGCCGGGGGCAAATTGCGCATTGTGGGCATTCGCGCCAATGATGGCGGTGCCGACCTCGATGCCAGCGGCGAATTGGCGCTCGATGCGCAGGGCTATCCCACCGGCACGCTGAGCATCAACTCGCTTGGCGTCGCCGAGCGCATCGGCCCCTATATCGAGGAGCCCTGGCGCACCCTGGTGCTGGGCGTGCCCGGCGAGGATGGCCGGCACAAGAACCAGCTCAACTTTGCTGGTGGCGGCCTGTCCTCGGGCCTGGTGCCGATCGCGGCGCTGGCGCCGCTGTTCTAGCCCTTCTCCTCACCGGGGAGATTTGCCCTATGGGACGGGCTCAAGCATCGTCCCCGCCGCCATGTTCGCGGACAAAGGGCACGTCCGGGACGGGCGGGCTTTCATGCGGGCGACCGAAATCGGGGGCGGCGGTTTCCTGCCCCGCATCGATGATCGAGCGGCGGATGGCGCGGGTGCGGGTGAACATGGCTTCCAGCGCGGCGCCATCGCCATTGCGCACGGCGCGCTGCAGCACGGAAAGGTCCTCGCTGAAGCGGCCCAGCATTTCCAGAACCGCATCCTTATTGGTCAGGAACACATCGCGCCACATGACCGGGTCGGAGGCGGCAATGCGAGTGAAATCGCGAAAGCCCGAGGCCGAGAACTTGATGACTTCGGACTGCGTTGCCGCCTCGAGATCGGCCACCGTGCCTACGATATTGTAGGCGACCAGATGCGGAATATGGCTGGTAATGGCCAGAACCATGTCGTGATGGGCCGCGTCCATGCATTCAACGTCAGACCCCATGGCCTGCCAGAAGGCAACCAGCTTGTCGGTATCGGCCTGCGGCACGCCATCGGTGGGGGTCAGCACGCACCAGCGCCCGGCAAAAAGCTCGGCAAAGCCGGCCGAGGGGCCTGAATGCTCGGTGCCCGCAATGGGATGGCCGGGAATGAAGCTGACGCCCTCTGGCACATGCGGGCCGACGACCCTGACCACATGTTCCTTGACCGAACCGACATCGGAAAGAATCGCACCGGGCTTGAGATGCGGGCCGATCTGCGCAGCCAGGGCGCCATAGGCCCCCACTGGCGCGCAGAGGATGACAAGATCGGCACCCTGCACCGCCTCGGCCGCATCGAGCGTATAAATATCGCCCAGGCCCAGTTCGCGAGCTTCATCGAGGGTTTCCTGCCGCCGCGTGGCGATGGAAATGACCTCGACCAGCCCTTGTCGCCGGGCCGCCAGGGCAATTGAGGAACCGATCAGGCCGATGCCGACCAGCGCCAGTTTGCGGAAATGCACGCTCATTGAATGTCATCCATGGATTTGAGCACATCGGCCACGCCGCGCATGGCCGCTTCCGAGCCGATGGAAATGCGCAGCCCATTGTCGATGCCATAGGAAGCGCCGATTTCGCGCACGATATAACCCGCCTGAGCCAGGGTTTCGAAGGCCTTGGCCGCCAAAGCGGGCGTCTCGAACAACACCATGACGAAATTGGCCTGGCTGGGCACCACACGCATACGATTGCCCGAAAGCTCTGCCGTCAGCCAATCCCGCCATTGCGCATTATGCGCCTTGAGCTTCTCGTTGAACGCGGCGTCGCGCGCAGCGGCGGCCCCGGCCATCTGCGCGGGCAGATTGACATTGAACGGGCCGCGAATGCGATTGATGGCATCGACAATATGGTCGGGCCCAACCATCCAGCCGATGCGGGCTGCCGCCAGGCCCATTTTGGAGAAGGTCCGCACCATGACGACATTGTCCTTGCTCAGGGCCAGCTCGAGCCCCACCGCAAAATCGGCGGCGGTGACATATTCGGCATAGGCATTGTCGATGACCAGCAGGATATCGGGACGCAGCCCCGCATGCAGGCGCTCGACTTCGCTGGTGCTGAGATAGGTGCCGGTGGGATTATTGGGATTGGCCAGCCAAACCACCTTGGTCCGCTCCGTCACCGCGGCCAGAAGCGCATCGACATTTGCGGTGTAGTCGGTTTCCTCGACCAGGACGATCTGGGCGCCAGCGGCCTTGGTAATGATCGGATAGACCGAAAAGCCGAACCGGTTCATCACCGCCTCGTCGCCTTCACCCAGATAGGTCTGGGCCAGGAGATGCAGCAGATCGTCCGAGCCATTGCCGCAGACAATGGCATTGGGGTCCACGCCATGCACATCGCCCAAAGCCTTGCGCAACAGGCGCGAAGAGCCTTCGGGATAGATTTCCAGATGCGCGGCAGCCTCCGCGAAAGCCGCCATCGCCTTGGGGCTGGCGCCAAGCGGAGATTCATTCGCTGAAAGCTTGACGGTCTTGCTACCCGGCGCGCCGGACTTGCCCGGCAGATAGGGCGCAATATCAAGAATTCCAGGCTGTGGCGTGGGACGCTTTATATCGGACATGAGACGATTTCTAACCGGCAGGAAAAGCCGGGCGGACCATAGTGAAATCAAGACGTAATGGCAAAGGCTTCGAGGCGACTGCCGGCCAAATCGCATCGAACTGGGCGAGATCTTATCCGCTGCGCGCCGTGGCCGTGCTCATCCCTGGCAATCTGACATAGCGCTCGGCGCGCTTGCGGCGCGGCACGGCGGGGAAAGCCTCCTTGCGCGCGCGGATGCAGATGACCCCGCTCATGGCCGGACCGAGCATGCGTCCGAACCCCTCGAAAAAGCGCGGATATTTGAGCACCAGGCGCGACTGGAATGGCGGCAGGAACAGAGCATCGCGCCAGACTTCGGGCACGAAGGAATGGTCGCGCAACAGCTTGTCGAGCTGGCCGCCCGAATAGGGATTCCCCTGCCCGAAAGGGGTGTTGTCGCGCTGCGCCCAGATGCCCCGGCGCCGCGGCACCACCAGCAGTAGATGCCCATTGGGCGCCGTGACCCGCCACAGCTCGCGCATCAATTCTTCCGCATCGGCCACATGTTCGAGCGCATGAATGGCGATGGTAAGATCAATGGCAGCGTCTGTGAGCGGCATTTCGAGCGGGTCGCACAACACGGTGCGCGACGGGCCCTCGCGCGGCCAGGCCGAGGCCCCCTGCCGCTCGGGCATGAAGGCCAGCACCCGCTCGGCCGGCTCCAGCGCAAAGCGCAAATAGGGCGTGGCAAAGCCCAGCCCCAGAACCCTGCGTCCCTTGAGATCGCCGGCAAGTTCGATGACCTGTTCGCGCACCAGCGCCCGCGACAGGCGCCCGAGCGGGGACTTGTAAAAACCGATAAGGCGGACGACATCGCTGGTCATGACCGGACAGTGCCAAAGGCCGATGAACTTGTCCAATGCGGCATTGTCATTGCGTCGGACGCTCCCTAGCTTGCGGGCACAAAGGATTCGAAGGAGACAGAATATGGGCCTGATCGTGGACGTATTCGCCGCCCGCAGCGACAATTTCGGCTATCTGGTGCATGACCAGGCCTCCGGACGCACCGCTGCCATCGACGCGCCCGAAGCCGGCCCCATCCGCGAGGCGCTCATCCAGCGCGGCTGGACGCTGACCGACATTTTCATCACCCATCACCACATCGACCATGTCGAGGCCATTGCCGAATTGAAGTCCGCCTTTGGCGCGCGCGTGGTCGGCCCGCGCGACGAGGCCGACAAGATCGAAGGGCTCGACGAGCTGGTGGGCGATGGTGACACCATCGAGCTTGGCGAAAGCCGCTTTGCCGTGATGGCAACGCCCGGCCATACGCTGGGCCACGTGGTGTTTTACGATGCCGAGGGTGGGCACCTGTTCTCAGCCGATGCCCTGTTTTCGCTCGGCGTGGGGCGCATGTTCGAGGGCACGCCCGGACCCATGTGGGCGGGATTGACGCGCCTGCGCGATCTGCCCGACGAAACCCTGGTCTATTGCGGTCACGAATATACCCAATCCAATGCCCGCTTTGCCCTTTCCATCGACCCCGACAATGCGGCGCTCAAGGCCCGCGCCGCCGAAGTCGATGCGCTACGCGCGGCGGGCCGGCCAACCATCCCCTTCAATCTGGGTGAGGACAAAAAAGCCAATCCGTTCCTCCGCGCCGATATGCCGGAAATGGCCAAGGTCTACGGCCTCGAAGGGGCGGACCCCGCCGAGGTTTTCGCCGCCATCCGCAAGGGCAAGGACAACTTCTAGTCTCCCGCCCGAGCAAGGAAGGCTGACATTGCCAAAGGGCCGCCCGGCAACGGGTGGCCCTTTGAATTGAATTGCCTGTGAACCGATCACTTTTGCGGATCGAACTTCGTTAACGAAGTGTTACCATCTGGCACGGCGCTTGCCCCTATTGGGGTATGGTGTCGCATGTTCTGTTCCATTCCGGGACAGGGCGACCCGAAATGGTACAGGCAATGTCCGATCTGGCACAAAGCGAAACAGTTTCTTGCCATCTACCCGTGGTGCAGGACCCGGCCGGGCCGCGCCCCTCGCTGGCCCGCAGCGCCCCGACAGCCGCCTTTGTCAGCCAATTGATCGCCGCCCGCGCCCATATGCCCACCCAGCGCACCCGCCGCATGGGCACCAATGAAGGCGCAGTCGGCGCCTATGGACAGACGGCACGCCTCACCCAGCGGCGCATGCCGCAGGGCTATCGGAAGACTGTTTTGGCCTAGAAGGCCAGCCTAGCTCATCGAGACATCGCGGCTGGCCGAGGTGATCGAGACGGTGAAGCCTGCCACCACATCGATCAGGCTCATCACCATGAGCAGGAAAAAGACCGAGCTCGAGGCCGCGCCCACCAGCAGGAATTCGACCAGGAACGCCACAAACACCAGCATGGACAGCATATGCTCGATGATCGAGGAGCGCGCCGTATTGGTGGATTTGAGCACTTCGAAGAACAAGAGGATAATGCCGATCACGAGCAGGAAATCGCCAGCCGTGATGGCCCAGGGCATGCCCGAGGGCATGGGAATGGCGAACAGGCCCGCGCCCCAATTGACCGGATTGCCGCCGAAAAACAGGAAAACAGCGAGATTATAGAGCACGAAAGGCACAATCAGCAGCGGGATGATAAAGCCATTGCCCTTACGGCGCGGCGCGCGGCCTGTGGGCAGGATGACGGTTTCGCTCATATCTCTGGCCTCCGCGAATGTGGCGCGCAGCATGCCAGAGCTTTGGCAATGGCGGAAGAGCAGCCGCCCCGGCAAAGGAAATTGCCGGCCATGTTCAAACCGCGCCCCGTCAAACGTCGCGTCGATAGCTGCCAATAATAAGGGGCAGCACATTGATGGCCCATTAGGGCCAATAGGAGGACGACCCATGGCCAATGCCAAGAACACAATCTGCATCTGGTATGATACCGGCGCCGAAGAGGCCGCCAATTTCTATGCGGCAACCTTTCCCGATACCCGCGTCACCGCTGTGCACCGGGCGCCAAGTGACAATCCCTCCACCCAGGCCGGTGCAGTGCTGACCGTGGAATTCTCCGTAATGGGCATTCCCTGCATCGGGCTCAATGGCGGCCCCGCCTTCAAGCACACCGAAGCCTTTTCCATGCAGATCGCCACCGAGGACCAGGCAGAAACCGACCGCTATTGGAACGCCATTGTCGGCAATGGCGGCGAGGAAAGCATGTGCGGCTGGTGCAAGGACAAATGGGGTATTTCCTGGCAGATCACCCCACGCGCCCTCAGCGAGGCCATGCAGGCCGGCGGCGAGGCAGGCAAGCGCGCCTTCGATGCCATGATGGACATGAAAAAGATCGACGTGGCGAAAATCGAGGCGGCCGTCAGGGGCTGAAAACGCCGCAGGTTCACCCTAGACGGGACGCACCAGCGCCAATTGCTCCTCAGCATGCGCATCACGCCAGCACACGGCGGCCTCCCAGGCTGCCGACGCCTGGCCAACAAGATCTTGCATATCCGGCGCATACCTGGCCGCATTGTGCGGCAGATTGAGATCCAGGTCCGAAACATCGACATGGGCCTCGTCCCAATCGATGAAACCCACCCGCTCGGCCGTAATGCGGATATTGCGCGGATTGGGATCGCCATGGACCACCGAGCGCGGGCGCCCGACAAGCCTTGACCAGGCCGCGCGGCATCTCTCGACGGCCTCCGCTGGCATGGCGTCGAGATTGATGCGCGTGCCCGAATTGTCCGTCAGCAGGTCGGTGGACGATTTCCAACCGGGACGCTGTGGCCAGTCCCGCGTCAACTCGTGCAACTGGCGCAGCGCACCGGCGACGCGGCTCCAGTCTTCGGCAGTTTGCGGAGACACACCCTCGACATAGGTCATGACGACCAGACCATCGGCAAAGAGCGCACCATCGGTCGTGGGGATGGGCAACGGCACGCTCATGCCGTTGCTCGACAGATGCAGCATCAGCTCGGTTTCCCAACCGAGATCGGCGGCGCCCCGCTGCCCCACCCGGCCAACGGCCAATTGGCCATTGACGCGCAGGCTCCACACATCATTCGCGACCCCGCCCGCCAAGCGGTCGACGCGCACGACATCGCTGCCCCAGCGGCCGAGGGCCTCCCAGCCCATGGGCTACTTCTTGAGCTTCAAAGGCCCGACCATTTGCTCGGGCTTCACCTCGGCGTCGAATTCTTCCGCCGTCAGCAGGCCCAGTTCGATGGCGGTTTCCTTGAGCGTCGAGCCGTTCTTGTGGGCGGTCTTGGCGATCTTGGCGGCATTGTCGTAGCCGATCTTGCGGTTGAGTGCGGTCACCAGCATTAGCGACTGGTCGACAAGCTGCTTGATGCGCTTGGCGTCCGGTTCGATGCCCACGGCGCAATTGTCATTGAACGACTTGGCGGCATCGGCGAGCAGGCGCACCGACTGCAGGAAATTGTAGGCAATGACGGGCTTGAAGACATTAAGCTCGAAATTGCCCTGGCTGGCGGCAAAGCCGATAGCCGCGTCATTGCCCATGACCTGGGCCACAACCATGGTCATGGCTTCGGACTGGGTCGGGTTGACCTTGCCCGGCATGATCGAGGAGCCCGGCTCGTTTTCCGGGATGGTGATTTCGCCCAGGCCCGAACGGGGGCCGGAGGCGAGCCATCGCACGTCATTGGCGATCTTCATAAAGGCAGCAGCAAGCTGCTTGAGCGCGCCCGACGTGCCCACAAAGGCGTCGTGACCGGCCAGCAGCGCGAACTTGTTCGGCCCGGTCTTGAAGTCGCGACCGGTGAGCGAAGCAATTTCGGCTGCGACGGTGACGGCATAGTCGGGATGGGCATTGAGCCCGGTGCCGACTGCAGTGCCGCCCAGAGCCAGTTCCTTCAATTGCGGCATGGTCGCCTTGATGGCCGCCAGGGCATAATCGATCTGCGCCACCCAGCCCGAGATTTCCTGGCCCAGGGTCAGCGGCGTTGCATCCTGCAAATGGGTACGGCCGATCTTGACCACATCCATGAATTCTTCGGACTTGGCAGCCAATGTGTCGCGCAGCAGCAGCACGCGCTCATAGAGATAGCCTTCCACCGCCTCGACCGCCGCAATGTGCATCGCGGTGGGATAGGTGTCATTGGAGCTCTGGCTCATATTGACATGGTCATTGGGATGGACGGGTTTTTTCGACCCCATTGTGCCACCGGCCATTTCGATGGCGCGGTTGGAAATGACCTCGTTGACATTCATGTTCGACTGCGTGCCCGAGCCGGTCTGCCAGACCACCAGCGGGAAATGATCGCTGAGCTTGCCGGCAATGACTTCATCGGCCGCGGCAACGACGAGGTCGCGCGTGGCTTCGTCCATCAACCCCAGCTTGAAATTGGCCAGCGCCGCCGCTTTCTTGAGGATGCCGAAAGCGGTGATGATCTCGGTCGGCATCTTTTCGCCGCCGATGTCGAAATTCATGAGGCTCCGGGCGGTCTGCGCGCCATAATACTTGTCACTGGGAACCTCGATCTGGCCCATAGTGTCCGATTCAACGCGCGTGCTCATCCTTGCCCTCAGCTCCGGTTTGGCCGCTTCTCTAGGCGGCGGAAATACAAAACGGCCGACCCTTTTGGGGGCCGGCCGCTGAATATCAGATAAAGCGCATCTGCGCCAAACAGCCTTTCGGCTTACTTCTTTGCCGCGAGGATCTGACGGCCGCGATACATGCCGGTCTTGAGATCAACGTGATGCGGACGGCGCAGCTCGCCCGAATCCTTGTCTTCGACATAGGTCGGGTTGGCAATCGCGTCGGCCGAGCGACGGAAACCGCGCTTCATCGGCGAGGTCTTGCGTTTTGGCACTGCCATGGTCGGTACTCCGAATTCAAATTCATTGTGCCGCCAAAGCGGCCCAGAGAGGTCTCTCTGTCAGGATTGCTGGGGTCTATAGAGGAGAAAGAGCGGCTTGGCTAGAGGGTTTTGTGCGCCAATACCCCTTCAAATCCGAGTCTTTCGGCCTTCATAGAGCCAGCCGCCCATCCCGCCCGACGCAAGCGGCCCGGTCGCCATATTGGCGTACGCGGTTCTCGACGATGCCGGCAAGGCGTAGGAGGCCCGCATTGGGCCGAGCCGGATTGCGCAGGATGGGATTGGGCAGGGTAACGGCGAGAAGGCTCGCTGTCTGCCAGTCGAGATTTTGCGGCTCGCGCCCGAAGGCCCGCAGCGCCCCGGCGGCAACACCGAATTCGCCCTCCGGCCCCCATTCAGCGATATTGAGATAGATCTCCATGATCCGGCGCTTTGGCATGACCAGGTCAATATAGGCGGCCAATGGCACTTCGAGCGCCTTGCGCACGGCGCTTTGCTGGTTCCAGAGGAAAAGGTTGCGCGCCACCTGCATGGTCAGCGTCGAGGCGCCGCGCGTCTCCCGCCCGGCGAGATAATTGTCGATCTCGATGCGGAGAGCGGCGATATCGACGCCCCAATGGCGGCAGAATTGACCATCTTCGGAAAGGATGACCGCGGCCTTCAACCGATCGGAAATATCGTCGATATCCCGCCATTCCCGCGTCACACTCTGCCCGGTGAGCAGACGCGCCAGCATGGGCACGGAAACAGGTTGAACCACGAGATAGACCGGTGTCAGCACCAGCGGAATGGCGACAAGCACGGCCAGAATGCCGACAGGGATGCGAAGATAGTGCCAAAGAGTTTTCTTGCGCCGGGCCATGGGGCCTTCATGAATTGCCGCGTGCACCGGCGCAACCCCTCACCCCTTGCCGCCCTTCACCCAAAACGCTAGCAACATGGCCATGTACGACTTTTCCGCCGATAGCGCCGACTGCGCCCGTTCTATCGAGGCCGGGCTTTCCGATTATCTTTCCGGCGCGCGGCTTTCGGGCCCCGGCCCGGCGCCCGACCGTGTCGTGGCCGCCATGCGCCATGGCGCGCTCGAAGGCGGCAAGCGGCTGCGGCCCCTGCTGGTGCGGCAGGCCGCGGCGATCTTTTCTGTGCCACGTGAGCAAAGCCTCATGGCCGGCATGGCTGTGGAAATGATCCATTGCTATTCGCTGATTCATGACGATCTGCCCGCCATGGACGATGACGATATGCGACGCGGCCGCCCCACCGCGCACAAGGCCTTTGACGAGGCCACCGCCATTCTGGCGGGTGACGCGCTGTTGACCCATGCCTTTGCCATTCTGGCCGATCCGGCCTGCCACCCCGACGCCGAAATACGCGTCCGCCTTGTGGCGGAACTGGCCGCCGGCGGCGGCGTGGGCGGCATGGTGGGCGGACAGATGCGCGATATCGAAGGCGAAAAGGGGGGCTTTTCCGAAACCGATATCGCCATGATGCAAGCCATGAAAACCGGCGCGCTGATCCGCGCCTCGGTGCGCATGGGCGCCCTATTGGGCGGGGCCGATCCGCGGGCCCTATCGGCACTGACCGCCTATGCCGAGGCCGCCGGCCGCGCCTTCCAGCTGGCCGACGATATTCTGGACGTCACCGCCACGCCCGAAGCCATGGGCAAGGCCACCGGCAAGGACGCCGCCCTCGGCAAACAGACATTGGTGGCCCGACTCGGGCTCGATGGTGCCCGCGCCATGCTCGACGCCACGGTCAATGAAGCCATTTCGGCCCTGCGCACGTTTGGTCCCCGGGCGGACGGATTGCGCGCCACCGCCCGCTTCTTTGCCAGCCGGGAGAACTAGCATGGCCATTCTGCAAAGCATCAATATCGGCCAGCCGCGGCCCATTGCCGCCAAATCGGCCATGACCGGCATCTATAAGGAACCCATTCCCGAAGAGGTCGAGATCGAGATCACCAAGGACGGGCTCACCGGCGACGCGATCATCGACCGTAAGCATCATGGCGGCGTCGACCAGGCCATCTATGTCTATTTCGCTGACGATTATGATCACTGGACAGAGGCGCTTGAGCGCGACATTGCCCCCGGGACCTTTGGCGAGAACCTGACAATCGGCGGCGTGGAGGGACGCGAAGTGGCCATTGGTGACCGCTTCGAGATCGACGAGGTGCTGCTCGAAGTGACATCCCACCGCACGCCCTGCTCCGTCTTTGCCGCGCGCATGGGCAGCCCGGCCTGGGTCAAGCAATTCTTTAAGGCCGGACGGCCGGGCGCCTATTGCCGCGTGCTCAAGCCCGGCCATATCCGGACCGGCGAACCAGTCATCTATGTGCCCTTCGAGGGGGACCGCATTACGGTGCGACAATTGCTGGCCCTGGAAGGGGAGCGCGATATCGAACCCGAATTGATGGAGCGCGTGCTCAAGACCCCGGTGCATTACAAAATGCGCGCCGAATTCGAGGAAAAGCTGGCAAGGCTCTTCTGATGGATGTGCACGACCGACCGAGCCCGAACGCCTGCAAGCGCAACGAGCCGCCATGTGTTGATAGACCTTGCTGAAAGACCAATCGATGAGCCTTGATACCGTCCGCACCGATCTCGCAGCCCGCGCCCCCGATCTCTCTGTCCTTGTTACCAGTGATTCCACCGCCACCGTGCAATTGGCAGCGCAGGTTCATGGTGTGGAGCCGGGGCAAATCGCCAAGACGCTCTGCATCCGCGTGCGCGACGAAGAGGTGCTGCTGGTAACCCGCGGCGATGCCCGGCTCGACAACCAGAAATCCAAGGCCGCCTTTGGCGGGCGCCCGCGCATGCTGGGCGCCGAGGACGTCTTTCGCCTGACCAGCCACCCCGTGGGCGGTGTCTGCCCCTTCGGTCTGCCCGCCGCCCTGCCGATCTATCTCGATGCCTCGCTCAAAATCTACGACCTCGTGATTCCGGCTGCCGGTGACACCCATGCCTCGGTGAAACTGAGCGTGGACCGGCTGGCCGACCTCTGCGGCGGCCAATGGGTGGATGCATGCCAATTGCCGGACTGAACCAGCGCGCCAGGGATTTCATCGGCCAGCGCCTGCCCCTGCGCACCCTGCCCTTCCGGCCCGATATGTCCCTCCATACGCCCACGCCGCAATCGGGCCTGATCGGCTGGTTGGCCGGGGAAGGGTTCGACGACGCTGCGCCCTATTGGGCCTATGCCTGGGGCGGTGGCGCCGCGCTCGCGCTTTATCTGCACGAACATCCCGAAGCCGTTGCCGGCAAGACGGTGCTCGATTTCGGCGCCGGATCGGGCCTGGTCGGCATAGCCGCAGCCAAGGCCGGGGCGGTAAAGATCTGGGCGCTGGACAGCGACCCGATTGCGCCGGCAGCCCTGGCGCTTAATGCGGAGGCCAATGGGGTGTCGATAGATATTTGGGATCAGCCGCACCTGCCCCCAGCCGACATCATCCTGGCGGGCGATGTTTTCTACGATAGCGACGTGGTGGCAGTAACCCTGCCGCTTCTGCGCCGGGCTGCCGCGAGCGGCACCACCATTCTGGTGGGGGACCCTTACCGCAAGAGCCTGCCGCTCGATCATCTCTCGCTGATTGCGGATTACGCCGTGCCCGATATGGGCGGCGGCGCGCCCACCCGCGCCGGTGTCTTTGCCTTGCGGTCCCGGACCATCTGACCTGCCCGCCAATGCTTGCCGGAGACGGCGGACCGGTCTATATGCCGGGGCAAGCGAGGACGACCTCCCCCATTTCGGGTTCAGCGATCGGGACGGCCCGGAACCCGAAGGGGCTCCATATGCGCACAATTACCGACCGTATCCGCCACGCCATTTCCTTTGAAGTCATAGGCATCCTGATCGCGACGCCTTTGGGCGCCTTCGTCTTCCAGCTCCATGCTGGCGACAGCGCCGTCATCGTCGTGGGCAGCGCCACCGTCGCCATGCTCTGGAACTATATTTACAACCTGATCTTCGATCACGCGCTGAACCGGCTGGCCGGGACCACGCTGAAATCGGGGGCCATCCGCATTCTCCACGCCGTGCTGTTCGAGCTTGGCCTCTTGCTGATGCTCATGCCGCTGATCGCGCTTTATCTTGGCATCTCGCTCTGGCAAGCGCTGGTGATGGACCTGGCCTTCGCGCTTTTCTATATGGGTTATGCGCTGGTATTTAACTGGGCCTATGACCGGGTCTTTCCGCTGCCCGAGTGGGAGGCGAAACGCGGCTGATCACTCCGCCGCGTCCTGCTTTCCAGTACCGAATTTGCGCTCGATATAGTCCGCCACCATGACCTTGAACTGATCCGCCACGTCGGCGCCCCGGAGGGTCGCGACCTTTTCGCCATCGACAAAGACCGGGGCCGCGGGCGTTTCGCCGGTGCCGGGCAGGGAGATGCCGATATTGGCGTGCTTGCTCTCGCCCGGCCCATTGACGATGCAGCCCATGACCGCCACCGACAGCGTTTCGACGCCCGGATAGCGCTCACGCCATTCGGGCATGGAGGTATTGAGGTGGTCCTGAATGTCCTTGGCCAGCGTCTGGAAGGTGGTGGACGTGGTGCGCCCGCAACCGGGGCACGCCGCCACCACTGGCAGGAACTGGCGGAAACCCATGGTCTGGAGCAATTCCTGCGCCACCTTGACCTCGGTGGTGCGGTCGCCGCCCGGCTCGGGGGTCAAAGAAATGCGGATCGTATCGCCGATCCCCTGCTGCAGCAGAATGCCCAGGGCTGCCGAAGAAGCGACAATGCCCTTTGAGCCCATGCCCGCCTCGGTGAGACCCAGATGCAGCGCATAATCGCAGCGCGCGGCAAGGTCCTGATAGACCGCGATCAGGTGCTGAACATCCGAAACCTTGGTCGAAAGCAGGATCTTGTCCCGACCCATGCCCAACTCTTCGGCGCGAGCCGCCGAGAGCAGCGCCGACTGGATGATCGCCTCGCGCTGCACGGCAGCGGCCGAAATCGGATTGGCCGAGGCGGCATTCTCGTCCATCAGCTTTGTCAGCAGCTCTTCGTCTAGCGAACCCCAATTGACCCCGATGCGCACCGGCTTGCCATATTTGTTGGCAATTTCGATCAGGGTCGCAAATTGCGTATCGCGCTTGGCCTTGAAGCCCACATTGCCCGGATTGATCCGGTATTTCGCCAGGGCCTCGGCACAGGCCGGATGGTCGGTGAGGAGTTTGTGGCCGATATAGTGGAAATCACCCACCAGCGGCACGTCATAGCCCATAAAGGCGAGGCGATCGCGAATGACCGGCACGGCCGCCGCCGCTTCATCGCGGTCGACGGTAATGCGCACGATCTCCGAACCGGCGCGAGCCAATTGCATGACCTGCTTGACCGTCGCGTCGATATCGGCGGTATCGGTATTGGTCATGGACTGCACGACCACGGGGGCGCCGCCGCCCACCATGACACCACCCACATTGACGCCCACCGATTGCCTGCGCGGCGCTGGACCGGCCATCTCAAACCTCGATCATTCGCTACCCTTTGGGAAATAGGGCTTCCTTTTAAGCCTGGCAACCGGACATTGGCGTGACGGGGTGCGCCATTTCGTGATCGGGCCGATCTTGAACCTGCGGGACGGGGCGCCATTTAAGATGGCATGATGACCATGCTTCTCACCCGCCTCGTCCTGTTCCGCAAGGAAGTTGTGCAGCTCTGGAAAGCCTTCTGGGCGACCGAAACGCCGTTCCATCTCAAGGCTGCGACGCTGTTCGTCGCCTTCTATCTGGTCAACCCCTTCGACATCCTGCCCGATTTTATCCCCCTGCTCGGCTGGGTGGACGATATCGTACTGGTGCCGCTGATGGTGAGCTGGATCGTTTCGCGCCTGCCGGTGCCGGCCAAGGTCTATGCCGGCAAATATGGCCCGACGGTGGATGGTACCGCGCGGCGGAAATAGCACCACCGCCGTCCCCTCTCCCCTTGTGGGAGAGGGTGGATCGGCCGCAGGCCGAGACTGGTGAGGCGTTCCCACCCTCCGATCAGGTCTTGAGGAACTCTTCATCCGCCCTTCGGGCACTTTCTCCCGCAAGGGGAGAAGGGAACAAAACTAGTCCAGCCGCACCAGCAAATCCTTGGCATCGATCTGGTCGCCCGGCTTGATCAGGAGTTCGGCCACCGTGCCATCGACTTCGGCATGGATAGCGGTTTCCATCTTCATGGCTTCGATCGAGCAGAGCACGTCGCCGGCCTTGATCGCCTGGCCTTCCTTGACGGCCAGCGTCGAGATGACGCCGGGCATGGGCGCGCCGACCTGTTTGGGATCGCCCGCAGCCGCCTTGGCACGCACGACCACATCCCCGGCTTTCAACCGGTCCGGCACGGTAATGGTGCGCGGCTGGCCGTTGAGATCGAAGAAGCACCGCACCTCGCCCTTTTCATTGGTCGGGGCGCGGCCCTGATAGGTGACGACCAGCGTCTTGCCCTTTTCGATATCGACCAGCAGTTCGTCGCCTTCATTGAGCCCGTAGAAATAGACCGGCGTGGGCAACACTTCGGTCGGACCATAGCGATCCTGGGTCTTTTCGAAATCCGAATAGACCTTGGGATACATGAGGTACGAGGCCAGGCGATAGTCGTCGACCGGCTGGCCCACCTCATCGGCGATCTTCTTGCGCTCGGCCTCGAGATCGATGGGCTTGAGATAAGAGCCGGGACGCTCGGTGAGCGGCGTCTTGCCCTTGAGCACCTTCTTTTGCAGCTTTTCCGGGAAACCGCCGGGCGGCTGGCCCAAATCGCCGGCAAAGAAGCCCACGACCGAGTCGGGGAAGGCAATGTCCTTATCCGGGTTCTCGACATCGGCGCGGGAAATCCCCGCCGAAACCATGGCCAGGGCCATGTCGCCCACCACCTTGGAGGACGGGGTGACCTTGACGATATCGCCGAACATCTGGTTGACGTCGGCATAGGTCTGGGCGACCTCGTGCCAGCGGGTTTCCAGACCCAGCGAGCGCGCCTGTTCCTTCAGGTTTGTGAACTGGCCGCCCGGCATTTCGTGCAGATACACTTCCGAGGCGCCGCCCTTGAGATCGCTCTCAAAGGCGCGATACTGTGTGCGCACGGCCTCCCAGTAGAACGAAATCTGGCGGATCGCCTTGGCGTCCAGTCCCGGATCGCGATCAGTATCGGCCATGGCCGCGACCAGCGAGCCCAGGGTGGGCTGCGAGGTGGTGCCCGAGAGCGCATCCATGGCCGCATCCACGGCATCGACCCCGGCATCGACCGCCGCCAGCACGGTTGCCGCTGCGGCGCCGGAGGTGTCGTGGGTATGCAGGTGGATCGGCAGACCGATCTCTTCCTTCAGCGTCGAGATCAGCTTCTTGGCAGCGGCAGGCTTCAGCAACCCCGCCATATCCTTGATGCCCAGCACATGCGCGCCGGCCGCTTCCAACTCCCGGGCCAGCGCGACATAATATTTGAGGTCATATTTGGACCGGTCGGGGTCCAGCATGTCGCCGGTATAGCAGACCACGCCTTCGCAGACCTTATTGGCCTCGATCACCGCGTCCATGGAGACGCGCATATTCTCGACCCAGTTGAGGCAGTCGAAAACGCGGAAAATATCGACGCCACCCTTGGCTGCCTGGGCCACAAAGAACTTGACGACATTGTCGGGATAATTGGTGTAGCCCACCCCATTGGAGCCGCGCAGCAGCATCTGCGTCAGGATATTGGGCGCGCCTTCGCGCACCTGCCGCAGCCGCTCCCACGGGTCTTCGTTCAGGAAGCGCATGGACACATCGAACGTCGCCCCGCCCCAGCATTCGAGGCTGAACAGGCTCGGCAGACCGCGCGAATAGGCCTGGGCGATGCGGGTAATGTCGAAAGAGCGCATGCGCGTCGCCAGCAAGGACTGATGCGCGTCCCGCATGGTGGTATCGGTAAAAAGAACCCGCTTCTGGTCCTTCATCCATTGCGCCAGCCCCATCGGCCCGTCGCGATCCAGCACCTGGCGGCTGCCGTCAATGGTGGCGAGCGGCGCAAATTCCGGCACGATGGGCGCAGCGGCATCGGCGGGTGGCCGCGGCCGGTCACGCACTTCGGGATGCCCGTTGACGGTGACGTCGGCAATGTAAGTAAGAAGCTTGGTCGCCCGGTCCTTGCGCGGCTTGAAATTAAAGAGGTCCGGCGTCGTATCGATGAAGCGCGTTGTATAGCGGTTCTCGACGAAATCGGGATGGGTGATGATGTTTTCAAGGAACGCCAGATTGGTGGCGACGCCACGAATACGGAACTCGCGCAGGGCACGATGCATGCGGGCAATGGCCTCGTCGGCACTGGGCGCCCAGCAGGTGACCTTTTCCAGCAGCGGATCGTAATAGCGGGTGATGACCGCGCCGGAATAGGCTGTGCCACCATCCAAGCGCACGCCAAAGCCGGTGGCGCCGCGATAGGCGGTGATGCGGCCATAATCGGGAATGAAGTTCTGTTCCGGGTCTTCCGTCGTGACGCGACATTGAATGGCATTGCCATTGAGCCGGATATTTTCCTGGAGCGGCACCCCCGATTCCGGCGTGCCGATGACCGCGCCGTCGAGCAGGTGGATCTGCGCCTTGACGATGTCGATGCCGGTCACTTCCTCGGTGACGGTATGCTCCACCTGGATGCGCGGGTTCACTTCGATGAAGTAGAACTTGTCGGTATCGGCATCCATGAGGAATTCGACCGTGCCGGCGCCGCGATAATTGGCGGCCTTGCCGAGCCGCACAGCGGCATCGGTCAGGTCCTTGCGCACGGCATCGGAGAGATAGGGCGCGGGTGCGCGCTCCACCACTTTCTGATTGCGCCGCTGCACCGAACAGTCGCGCTCGAACAGGTGCACGAGATTGCCGTGATCGTCGCCGATCAACTGCACTTCCACATGGCGGGCGCGCTCGATCAGCTTTTCGAGATACATCTCGTCCTTGCCGAAAGCCGCCTTGGCCTCTCGCTTGCCTTCGCTGACCTCGTGAACCAGCGTCGATTCATCCATGATGCGGCGCATGCCACGCCCGCCGCCGCCCCAGCTCGCCTTGAGCATCAGCGGATAGCCGATCTCCGCGGCCATGCGCTTGACCGCCTCCATATCGTCGGGCAGCGCCTCGGTGGCCGGCACCACTGGCACATTGCTGGCAATGGCCATATTGCGCGCGGCAACCTTATTGCCCAGATCGCGCATGGTCTGCGCTCGCGGCCCGATAAAGGTGATGCCCGCATCCTCGCAGGCATCGACGAATTCGGGGCTTTCCGAGAGCAGGCCATAGCCTGGATGGATCGCGTCGGCGCCGGAAATACGGGCGATGCGGATATATTCGTCGATTTGAAGATAGGCTTCGACCGGGCCCTTGCCCTTGCCGATGAGATAGGCCTCGTCCGCCTTGAACCGGTGCAGCGCCAGCTTGTCCTCTTCGGCATAAGCGGCGACGGTCTTCAGACCCAGTTCATTGGCAGCGCGAAACACGCGAATGGCGATTTCGCTGCGATTGGCGACGAGGATTTTCTTGATGGGCATCGATGTCCATTCCGAGCAGGAGGGGGCAAGGACCGTGAAAGGGTCCGGCTCAGCTACAACCGACGGCGCGGACGGACGGTTGACCGCCCAACCGTCAAATAGATCAAATCAGTTCTGGCCGAGATATCCGGCCAGATGGCTCATGTCATAGCCCGCCTCGGCGGCCTGGGCGATGATCTGGTCTGCCGGGACTTCCCCGGCCTGGCTCAACGCCCAGAGCGTCGTCGAACGCGTGCCTGAACGGCAGAAGCAAAACACCTTGCCGTCGCTCCCCTCAAGCACGGCTTTGGTCGCATTGACGAGATCGGGATTGACCCCTTCACGCCCCAGCGGAATGGCATGATAGGCAAGACCGGCAGCCTTGGCGGCAGCTTCTATCTCG
This sequence comes from Devosia sp. XK-2, assembly GCF_037113415.1. Classification (NCBI taxonomy): domain Bacteria; kingdom Pseudomonadati; phylum Pseudomonadota; class Alphaproteobacteria; order Hyphomicrobiales; family Devosiaceae; genus Devosia; species Devosia sp. XK-2. The sequence continues at coordinate 3,292,618 of NZ_CP146608.1, forward strand.
GCGCCCGCCGGCTGATCCGGCGATTCGCCATCGGGCCTGTTATTGACGACGGCGACGAAACCTAGGTCTTTGAGCGTTTTGACGTCCTCGGGCTGGATTTGTCCAGAGACGCTGACGTGATCGTTGATCCGCTTCAATTCCAAGGCCTTCACTCCCATAACCCCTGCAGCACCCGGCCTGGTCCGGCCAATTTCTGCAGGCATGACGCTGGTGCGCGTGTGGCCCCGTTATAGCCACGCCGATATGCAGGGCGCAACTGGCTGGCGGGCAAAGCTGTCATGGAGCTGTCGCAGTCCTCAGGCGGCGCGGATCACCGCTCGTTCCTCGAGCGATCTGGGCCGGCCCAGATGATAGCCCTGTAGCGCCGTGCAGCCGGCATCAACCAGCATACGCATCTGCTCTTCGGTCTCGATCCCCTCAGCAACCACCTCCAGATCGAGGGCCCGGGCAATCTCGCAAACGGCTGAAACGATCATCCCATTGACCGGATTGGCGGCGAATTGAGCGACATAGGTTCGGTCGATCTTGATGATATCGAAGGCAAAGTCCCTCAGATAATGCAGGCTCGCATGTCCGGCCCCGAAATCGTCCACCGCCACGCGAATGCCCATGGCCCGCAGCGCGGCCAGATTGTCCATCTCGACGCTGCCCGCCTTGAGCGGCACATTCTCGGTGACTTCGACAATGATACGGGCGGGGGGCGTACCGGTTTCAAGCAGAATATCGGCAAAGCTCTCGGCGAAGTCGGGGCGGCGCAATTGCTTGGGCGAAACATTGACGGCCACCGGTCCGTCCAGGCGCTTGAGATCGGCGCAGACCCGGCGCAGCACCCATTCCCCCAACCGGTCGATGAGATTGCTCTGTTCGGCCACGCCGATGAACTTGTCCGGCGAGATCATGCCGCGCACCCGATGCCGCCAGCGCACCAGGGCCTCATGCGAACGCGGCTCCAGCGTATGGCTGTCGAAAACCGGCTGATAATGCAGCTCCAGCTCATCCATGAGAATAGCCGCGCGCAATTCGCGCTCGACGAAGCGGCGATGCCGCTCATCCCCCTGCATATCGGGATCGAATGGCACGACGCAGCCGCGCCCGGCCTGCTTACCCTTGTAAAGCGCCAGGTCCGCAATGGCGATCAGTTCGGTGGGATCGTCGCTGTCCAGCGGTGCCAGGGCCACCCCGATGGTCGCGGAAAGCCGGGTCGCGCGCCCGGCAATGAAATGCGGCTCGTTAAGCGCCTGCAACAATTGCTCGCCCAGCCGGCACAGGGCCGGCTTATTGTCATGGCCCGGGACCAGCACGCCGAATTCGTCTCCGCCCAGCCGGCCGATGATCGCGCCGGGCATCAGGCTACGCATGGCCCGCACCAGGGCCACCAGCGCCGCATCGCCGGCGCCATGGCCCTCGGTATCGTTGAGCACTTTGAGATTATCCATATCGATCTGCAGATAACCCAACGCCGAGAGCGAGCCGCGCCTGGCGAAACGATTGAGCTCGTCGAGAAAATAGGAGCGCGTGAACGTGCCGGTCAGCGCATCGCGATGGGCCGAAGCCAGCGCCTCGGCAATCGCGTTCTGCGCGTCTGCCACCCGCCGCCGCATCATCCGATGCGCCATCAGCAATACCAGGGGAATGGCGATGGCCAGCCCCGCCATGGCCGAGGCAATCACCTCCCGGGCGCCAAAGCCGAGCAGGGTCAGAATACTCAGGACAAATAGCGCGCTTGCCAGCAACCCAACGGTCAGACGCAGCCAATCATAGGCTTGGTTTACGGATGCAAAGATAGGTTTAACCTGCATAGGGCACCTGGATGGTCGAGGCCTGCCCAGAATGCGCCACAAGTCTGAATCAATGCTAAACACCTGCAAATCAACGAAAAAACTGTGCAGAACAGCCCAAAGGGGCCGGACGCTACCGCCCGTCTGCGACAGGTCGATGACATCGCGGCCCCTGTGACGGGAGACGGTTTATGATGTGTTAGCGGCTAGCCTTCGCCAACGCCCGGCGTGTACCGCGCCAAAGCGCCGATAATGCGCTTGGCGGTCACCCGCCCGATCTGCTCGCCCGCCTCATTGGTGACGCCGACCCATTGATGTTCGGCGAAATAGGGGAGCACGTCCTCACAGCGAGCATCGGCTGGCACCTTATATTCGCAATCCTCGAATGTGCCGCGCTCCATGATCGTGCGCACATGGATGGCGCGGGCCTTGTTCACCTCGCGCACGAATTCCTCGATATGCTCATTGCCCGGCTTGAGCACGATGTCTTCCGGCTTGCCCTCCTGCTGGACGGCACCGTCCTTGAGCACGGCAATGCGGTCGGCAATCTTGAGCGCCTCGTCGAAATCGTGGGTGATGAACAAAATGGTCTTGCCCAGGCTCTTCTGCAATTCGATGAGCTGGTCCTGCATGCCCGAGCGGATCAGCGGATCGAGCGCGGAAAAGGCCTCGTCCATCAGGATGATATCGGTATCGAGCGCCAGCGCCCGGGCCAGGCCCACGCGCTGCTGCTGCCCGCCCGAAAGCTGGCGCGGCCGTGAATTTTCATAGCCCGCCAGACCCACGGTCTCGATCCATTTGGCGGCTTTCTCCAGCCGCTCGGCCTTGTCCACCCCGCGCACTTCCAGCCCATAGGCGACATTGTCGATGACGGAGCGATGCGGCAGCAAGCCGAACTTCTGGAACACCATGGCCACGGTATTGCGCCGATAGGTCCTGAGTTCGCTCATGTTCATCTTGAGCACGTCATTGCCCTCGACCACGATCTCGCCGGCCGTCGGATCGATCAAGCGGTTGACGTGGCGGATCAGCGTCGACTTGCCCGAGCCCGACAGGCCCATGACCACGAAAATCTGGCCACGCGCAATGTCGAGCGAGACATTGTCCAGCCCCACTACGTGACCGGTTTCGGCCTGCACTTCGGCCTTGGATTTTCCCTGCTGCAGCAGGGCCAGCGCGGCTTGCGGGTCCTCGCCGAAAATCTTGGTCACGCCGCGCATGCGGATGGCAAGGCCCGTATCAGTTTTTGTGTCGTGCATATTAGCGTGCCTCCGCCAGCCCGATCCGGGCCTGCAATTGCTTGCCGAAAGACTGGGTGATGCGGTCAAAAATGATGGCGAGGACGACGATACCGAGACCGGCGAACAGACCGCGGCTGACCTCCAGCCGGCCAATGCCCTGCAGCACCTGATAGCCGAGCCCGCCGGCCCCAATCATCGAGGCGATGACCACCATGGAGAGCGCCATCATCGTGGTCTGGTTGATGCCGGCCAGGATCGTGGGCAAGGCCAGGGGGATCTGTACGCCAAGCAGGCGCTGCCGTGGCGTGGTGCCAAAGGCGCGGCTGGCCTCCATGACGGCCGGATCGACCGAGCGCAATCCGAGATCAGAGAGCCGCATCAAGGGCGGCGCCGCATAGACGATGGTGGCGATCAGCGCCGGGATCTTGCCCGGACCGAAAATCATCACCGTGGGAATGAGATAGACGAAGCTGGGCAGCGTCTGCATCAGGTCCAGCAGCGGCGTGATCAACTGGCGCGCCCGGGCAGAGCGGCTCATCCACACCCCGATGGGGATGGAGATGACAATGGCGGTCAGCGTTGCCGCGATCATCAGCGCCATCGTGGCCATGGCATCTTCCCAAAGGTCCATGATGCCGAGAAAGACAAGCGAGGCCAGCACCACCACCGGCAATTGCCAGCGCCGCGTCGCCAGCCAGGCAATGCCCACCAGGATGGCCATGATCAGCCACCAGGGAATGGCGATCAAAATGTCTTCAATCGTATTGAGCAGCATCAGCAGCGGATAGGCCGCGGCCTCGAATTCATCGCCCCAATTGCGCACCACCCAATTGAGGCCATCGTCAATGGCCCGGCGCCAGGGGCGGGTATCGATCAGTTCTGGAAACATGAGATTAGGTCTCTCTTCAAAGAGCCGGATTATTCGTGCGATCCCAAAGCCAGCGGCATGTCTTGATGGGTCTGTTGCCCGGCTAGCGCCGGGCCGTTTTGGCCGGACAGTCGTGTTGGCTTGGGGATCGAACGCGGAAAGCGGCCGGGCCCAAGGACCCGACCGCCACAACAATTATGCTTTCGATGTCTTAGCCAATCGCGGCCAGCACCTTTTCGGCAACCTCAGCGGGAACCCAGGTGGTCCAGACGTCCTGCTTGGTCAGAAGGAAGTTCTCGGCGGTTTCCTCGGCATCGGCCTGGTTTTCATCGCCATAGACCAAAAGCTCGGAAATCTGGGCATTGGTCAGGCCCGCCTTGGACAGATACTCGGCCACGACGGGAGCCTCTTCGGGAACCCAGGCGGCAGCGCCGATAACGGCCGGGCTGGACGGATAGGCCGTCACGCCGGCCGGTTCGTCACAATCGGGATCGGTATTGCAGGCATAGACCTCGGGCTTGGTTTCGCCGATTTCGAGCTGCACGGCCGGATATTTGCCCAGAATGGCGGTCGGACCCCAATAGTAGAACAGGATCGGCTCTTCACGGGTGAAGGCACGGGCGATGGACGCGTCAAGAGCGCCACCCGAACCGGGCGAGAACAGGTTCCAGGTCTCTTCCATGTCGAAGGCCTCGAACAGGGCCGAGGTCGAAAGCTCACAGGCCCAGCCCGGCGGGCAGGAATAAAGGCGGCCCTGGCTCGGCTCTTCCGGATCGGCGAAGAGTTCGGGATGAGCGATCACGGCTTCGGCCGTGGTCAGTTCGGGATTGGCTTCCTGGGTATATTGGGGAATGAACCAGCCCTCGACGGTCCCATCGGTGATGGCATCAGCAAGGCGCACCACAGTGCCCTCTTCAATCGCCTCGGCCCAGGCATCTTCGATGGCGCTGGTCCACAGCTCGGGGGCAATGGCAGGGGTGCCACGGGTCATCATCGAAGACGAAGTGGGAACGGTATCCCCGGCCACAATCTCGACATCGCAGCCATATCCCTTTTCCAGGATCGTCGCATGAATATGCGCCAGGGCTGCGGCGGAAGGCCAGGTCATCTCGGCAATGTCGATGGTGCGATCAGTACCGCACTGGGCGGCATCGGCATCCTGGGCGATAGCGGGAACGCTTGCGGCCGACAAAAAGGCAACAGCGATCGCGGCGGCGACGCCACCGGATTTCAAAATCATCAGGTCTGCTCCTGCAGGTTATGGAATGACCCGGACCATAAAGATGGCAGAATTGTGTGTCAAATCTGGCAATATTTGATCAATAACAGACCTTATGCCACCGCTTTTCTTGACGAGATGGATTGGCAGTCTTTGCAAGTAAACTGAAAGGACATGACTTCTTGCTTTCGCAAGAAGCAAACATGTAGAAATTCAACTTTTCACAAGTCGAAAAAATATCAAAGGCCCTGATCCGGCGCTCAGGGCGCGGCGCCGACCCAGCCCTGCCATAATTCCGCGCGCTCAGCCACAAAGCGATCGGCAACGCTCTCCACGCTCGCCCCGGGCTGGTTGAGCTGGGCCAGCAATTCATCCATCTCCACAAGGGGCATGCTGGCACGCTGGAAATAGCCTGCGATCAGCGGCGTCTCGGTGAAGACTCGCTCGGCCAGCGCGGTGACCACCGCATCGCTGGGAAAGGCCGAGGGTTTGGGGTCGGCACAGGTTCGTCCGGCAAGGCACTGCGCCGCCGCCTCGTTATAATCGCCCATATCCACGGCGACGAAATCGAGCTGCGCCAGGATGGCATTGGGCTGCCAATAATAAAACAGGAAAGGCTCGCGCCGATTGACGGCCTCGGCAATCAGGCGGTCCATTTCCAGCCGATTGGCCGGTTCGACCAGTGTCACCAGGTCATCAAGGCCATGGGCGGCGATCAGATTGCGATTGATGATCGAGCAGGCCCAATCGATGGGGCAGGAAATGAACTGCACCCGCCCCGCCGCCGGTAGCTGCGCCAGGGCCTGGGCCAATCCGGCTGCAGTCGGCGGCGTGGAAAGGCTTGCCGCCAGCGCCGAGGGCATATACCAGCCCTCGAACTGGCTGCTCGCATAACTGGGCGCGGCGCTGCGCACCATCTGCCCTTCCATCGCCCCGTTCCACAGATCGGCAATGCGATTGATCCAGAGTTCGGGTGCGATCTGCGGCTGCCCGATCGAGCCCATGGAAGAGATGGTGGCCGCCTGGTCGCCCTGCACCACGCGTATGTCGCAGTCGAACTGGTCAGCAAGGATGCGGGCATGAATTTCGGCCAAAAGGGCCGCTGAAGGCCAGCTCATCCGCGCGATGGATAGCGGACGCCTGCCGCAGGCCGGCAGGGGCTCGCTCGGCGCAGTCGGGACGCCCACGGCTTCGGCGTCCTGTGCCGAGTCGAGCACGGTGATCTGGGCCAGGGCGGGAAGCACTGGCAGGCTCAGCCCAAGCACGATCATGACGAGGCGGACAAAACGCATTCTGGCTTCCTGATGCCCCTTCGGGTCCGGCCCGCAGTCTTGCCCAAGCCCGACGCGTTAAGCAACCGCCACGCCTCATGGTTTTGGCGCGCAATCCCCGGTGACATCGACCACGAACTTGTGCAACAGTCCCCTCCCAGCGGGGCGCCCATCGCGCCCCCTTGACCGTTGTGGCGCCGAAAGAAGCGAGGTCAGCAAGACCACCCGGCGCACGACAGCAAACAGAGGGACGTCCATGTTCAAGAAAACCCTGACCCTGGCGGTTGCCGCCACCACCCTGACCATTGCCGCACCGGCCCTGGCCCAGGACAGCGGCGCCACCATCGGTTTCATCGGCGGCTTCACCGGCCCCATCGAATCCCTGACCCCGCCGATCTTTGCCGGCGCCGAGCTGGTGGTGAGCCAGGTCAATGAGCAGGGTGGCATTCTGGGCGGTGAACTGACCATTCTTTCGGCTGACGGGGCCTGCGACGCCACTGCCGCCGCCGCCGCTGCCGACCGCCTGATCAATACCGACAATGTCACCGGCGTCGTGGGTGCCCTGTGCACCGGCGAAACCATCGGCGCCTTCAATGGCTCTGGCCTTTCGGGCAATGTGGTCTTCATCTCGCCGGCCTCCTCGGCCCCGGCCCTGACCACGCTGGAAGACAATGACCTTGTCTACCGCACCACCCCGTCCGACGCGCTTCAGGGCGTCAAAATGGCTAATCTGCTGCTGGCCAAGGGCGTCAACGACATCGCCATCACCTATGTGAACAACGACTATGGCAAGGGCTTCGCCGATGCGCTGGCCGCTGCCTATGAAGCCGGTGGCGGTACCGTGGCGGCCAATCTCGCCCACGAAGAAGGCAAGGCCGACTACCGCGCCGAGCTGGGCAATCTGGTTGCGTCTCAGAACCTGGTCATCCTGGCCTATGCCAATGCTTCGGGGAACACCATGCTGCGCCAGGCCGTGGAAAGCGGCAATTTCACCACCTATGTGGGCGGTGACGGCATGGTCGGCGACGACCTGCTCAACGGCATCGACGCTTCTGCCGTCGAAGGCCTGATCGCCACCCGCGCCGGTGCGCCGAGCGGTGAATCGGTCGATATCTACAACGGCTTCGGCGGCGAAGGCTTCGAGGCCAATGCCACCTATGCGCCCCAGGCCTATGACGCTGCCTTCCTGATGGCCCTGGCCATCGAGAAGAACGGCTCGGCCTCGCGCGATGGCCTCTCGGCTGCTCTGCGTGATGTCGCTTCGGCTCCGGGCGAAATCATCCGTCCGGGCGAATGGGCCAAGGCCAAGGAGCTGATCGCGGCCGGCACCGATATCGACTATGAAGGCGCCGGTGGCGCGCTTGACTTTGACGAAGCCGGCGACGTGGACGGCATCATCGTCGAACTGGCCGTCGAAGGCGGCACCTTCGTCGAAAAGGGCCTGATTGACTAAGCTCCATCCCGCGCTATGCGCGGGCAAAACCCTCCAGTGGAGGGTTTTGCGGAGCTTAGGCCCGGAGAGCTACGCTCGCAGGGCACGAAGGTTCGATCTCTATGAGGCCCGGGAGCAATCCCGGGCCTTTTTCCTAAGGAGCAGCCATGAGCGACGACGAAACCCTGCGCTTTTATGCCGACAACGCCGCCACCTATGCGCAGCACCGGACCCGACCGACCCTCGAACGACTGGAGACCTTCCTCGCCGCCCTCCCCGCCGGCGCCCGCATTCTCGAACTGGGCTGTGGCAATGGCATGGATGCCCAATATATGCTGGCACAAGGCTTTGACGTCGACGCTACGGATGGCACGCCCGAACTGGTGGCCGAAGCGCACAAGCGCGTGGGCGAGCGCGCGCGAATGATGCGGTTCGAAGAGATCGACGCGACCGAGGCCTATGACGGCGTCTGGGCCTGTGCCAGCCTGTTGCACGTGCCCGCCGCCGATCTGTCCGATATTCTCTCGCGCATCCGCCGAGCCATGAGCCCCGGCGGGGTCTTCGTCGCCAGCTTCAAGGCGGGAACCGGCGACGGTCGCGACGCCATGGGCCGCTACTATAACTATCCCGACGCTTCAGCCCTTGAGGCGAGTTATCGAAAAACCGGCTGGGCCGACCTCAGCCTCGAAACGACAATGGGCAGCGGCTATGACGCGCTGCCCACTGAGTGGTTCTGGATGACGGCGCGGCGGTAAGTCCCGTATCGCGGCTATCCCGGTGGTCTCCAACCCACCGGACCGCCCTCGGACTTGATACGAGGGCCGCTATGAACACATTAATCGCCGCATTCCTGCACGCGAAAAGTGGCCCACGGATTAGGCCCGAGGGCGGCGCAATGCCGGAAACAGGCGGAGCAATTACCCCTCCCTCCTCACCACTTCCGGGATCAGCCCCTTGGGCGCAAACCTGAGGGCAATGGTGATCACCAACCCGAGCACGAAGACGCGCATCTGCGCAGAACGCGCTTCGATTTCCGGAATGGCGCCCCAGCCGGCATTGGTCGACCAATAGCTGACAAAGTCGAATACGGCCTTGGAAAGCGGCTCGGAGACCACCCAGATCAGCCAGAGTAGGACCGCACCGAAGAGCGCACCCCAATTGTTGCCCGCGCCACCCACGATCACCATGACCCAGATCAGGAAGGTATGATTGATCGGCTGGTAGCTCGAGGGATCGAAAATCTGCACGAAGCTGACCAGCATGGCGCCGCCAATGCCCATCAGCACCGAGCCGAAAACGAAGATCTCGAGCTGCCGCGCAGTGACATTCTTGCCCATGGAGGAGGCGGCGATGTGATTGTCGCGAATGGACCGCATCATCCGGCCCCAGGGCCCGGCATAGGCGCGGGAAATCAGCCACATGACCAGCCCCAGCACCACCAGCGCCAGCACCAGATAGCCGGCGCGAGCCGCGATCAGCGACCCGGCAATATCCATGCCGCCCGCCTGGTAATCCTGCGGCAGCGGTGTCGGCCAGGGAATGGGCGAAACCGTGAGCGTGCCGCGGGTCAGCCAATCCATATTCTTGATCAGCGCCCGGATGATCTCGGAAATACCGATCGTTGCAATGGCGAGATAGTCGGTGCGGAGCCCGAGGCAGATCTTGCCCACAATATAGGCGATGCCCGCGGCCAGCACGCCACCGAAGACCCAGCCCAATACGGGATGGGCGCCAAGCCCGCCGACCCAGCCACCCCCGACGCTCTCGATATAGGCTGCCGCCGGATCGAGCTGGCTGCGATAAAGAATATAGGCGCAGAACCAGGCGAGGACAGTCAGCGCCCCCTTCCACTTGCCGGTAATGCCGATGCGGTGCGACTGCCTTGCAGCCAGCACGATCAACGCTCCGCCGGCAAAGGCCAGCAAAGCCCGGCCCAGCATCATCGGGCCATCCGAGCCCCAGAATTCAGGATTGACCGGATAGGAAATGAAGGTGACGGCCGCGCCGCCCACCATCAGGAAGCCCATAATCCCGAAATTGAAGAGCCCGCCATAACCCCACTGGATATTGAGCCCCAGGGCAATCAGCGCATAGGCAGCCGCTTCGACCAGGCGCGAGGAGGTGAAGGGCAGGCCCATCACCCAGCCGATAACCAGGATCAGAACGAAAAGGCCGCCAAACAGGGTCAGAGAACGCTGGATCATGTCGAGGCTCCCTTAAAGATACCGGTGGGCCGCACCAGCAATGTTACCACCAGAATGACGAAGGCCACGGTGAGCTTATATTCGGTGGGCACCAGCGCCAGTTGCGGCGGCAATTGCAGCCAGTCGGGCAAGACGGCATTGAGCGGGCGGAACAGCATGGTCCAGTTAAAGACGGCCAGTGTTTCGGCAAAGCCGATCAGCAGCCCCCCGGCAATGGCGCCATAGGCCTGGCCCAGCCCGCCCACAATGGCGGCTGCAAAGATGGGCAGGATGATGTTGAAGGCCAGATCCGGCTTCAGCGTCACATCCAGCGCCAGCATGGTGCCGGCCATGCAGGCCAGCGCCCCGGCAATCACCCAGGTGACCCGCACCACCAGCGCCGTATTGATACCCGAGACCTGCGCCAGATCGGCATTGTCGGCCATGGCGCGCATGGCCTTGCCCAGCCGTGAGCGGGTGAGGAAGAAATGCAGCGCAATCACGGAAACCAGCGTCACCAGGATCATCAGCACTTGCGGCTCGGTGATGACCAGCGGCCGGGTCGAGCCGATGGCCGAGGTATCGATGCGGAAGATTTCCTTGGCCTCGTTCTCGAAGAAGGAATAGGACCCGGCGCCGAAGAACAGGCGGATCAACCCCTGGATCATCAGCGTCACGCCGATAGAGGCGATCAGCAGCGTCACCGGCTTGGCGCCGCGCTTCCTGAGCGGGGCATAAAAGCCTTTATCGATCCCCAATGCCAAAACGGCGGCCAGCACCATGGCAATGGGCAGCACCACAAAACCGGTCGGGATCGGTGTCACGATGCCCCAGGCCGCAAAGGCCGAAGCCAGGAGGAAGGCGATGAACGCCCCGCCGGTCATCAATTCGGAATGGGCGAAATGGGCAAAGCGCAAAATGCCGAAAATCAGCGTGATGCCGATGGCGCCCAGCGCATAGATACAGCCCAGAACCAGGCCGGAAATGACCACCTGATTGATGAAAAAGATGATTTCGGTCACGGCTCAGCCCCCGAGGAACGACTTGGCGACTTCGGGATCGGCGATCAGTTCCGCCCCGGTGCCGGTATAACGGTTCTGCCCGCCCGCGAGCACAAAGCCCTTGGTGGCAAAAGCCAGCGCCTGGCGCGCATTCTGCTCGACCATCAGGATGCCCACACCCTCCTGATTGACCCGCTGGATGGTCTCGAAAATCTCGATCACATAGCGCGGCGACAGGCCCGCCGAAGGCTCATCGAGCATCAAAAGGCTCGGCTTGCTCATCAGCGCCCTTCCCATGGCCACCATCTGCCGCTGGCCGCCCGAAAGCTCGCCCGCCGGCTGCCGGCGCTTTTCAGCCAGCACCGGGAACATCTCATAGACCCAGGCCATGGTCTGGGAAAAATCGTCCTTGCGGGTAAAGGCGCCCATTTCCAGGTTTTCCTCGACGCTCATCGAGGTAAAGACGTTCTTTTCCTGTGGCACGAAGCTCAGGCCCTTGGGCACCAGTCTGTCAGGCAGGGAATTGGCGATGTTTTCGCCGCCAAAGTCGATCGTGCCGCCGGTGACTTTCAACAGTCCGAAAATAGCCTTGAGCGTGGTCGATTTGCCCGCGCCATTGGGGCCAACAATGACCCCAATATCGCTTTTTTCGATGGCAATGTTGACGCCATTGAGAATAGGCGCCCCGCCATAGCCGCCCACGACGTGTTTGAGTTCAATTAGGGGCATCAACGGGTCTCCCCGAAAAGTGGGAACCGGTTTTCGGACAAGGAGACACGCATCAGACACCCTCCACGGGGGTGCCGAAATAGGCTTCGACAATGGCCGGATTGGCGCGGATCTCGGCCATGGCGCCTTCGGCGATCTTTTCGCCCTGCGCCATGACGATCACCGGGTCGCAGAGCCGCCCGATCAGGTCCATGTCGTGTTCAATGACAAAGAAAGTGTAGCCCAGCTCGCGGTTCATCCGCTCGATATTGCCGGCCAGGTCATTGAGCAGCGTCTTGTTGACGCCCGCCGCCACCTCGTCGAGTAGCACCACCTTGGCATCGACCATCATGGTGCGCCCGAGCTCGAGCAGCTTTTTCTGTCCGCCCGACAGATTGCCCGCCAATTCGTCGCGCACATGCCCCAGTTTAAGGAAATCGATGACATCCAGCGCCTTCTTGCGCACCTCGGTTTCGCGGCTTTTGACCAGGCCGGGGCGGAACCAGACGTCGACAAGATGTTCACCAGGCTGATCGCCCGGCACCATCATCAGGTTTTCCAGCGCCGTCATCTGCGAAAATTCATGCGCGATCTGGAAGGTGCGCAGCATGCCGATGCGGAACAATTGGTGCGGCGCAAGGCCGGTCACATCGTCGCCGTCAAAAATCACCTGCCCCTCATCGGGCACGATATTGCCCGCAACGATATTGAACAGGGTGGATTTGCCCGCGCCATTGGGACCGATCAGCCCGGTTATCGAGCCGCGCGCGACCGAAAGCGAACAATTATTGACGGCCGTCAGGCCGCCAAAGCGTTTTGAGACGTTGCGAACGTCTATGACCAAGTCTGAGGACAAGTTCCAATGAGCCCCGGGTTTCCTGAATGCCTGTTTGCCCGGTTCAATCCGGGCGATTTTGCGGCATCTGCTCACAAGAACGGCTGAATATCAACCTTATGCTAACCCTCAAACCGCCGCCAGCACGGCGTCTGCTGTGGATTTGTTGTTGGCCAGCGGCACATCGTAAAGCGTAGCCAGACGCGTCAGGGCTTTGACATCAACATCATGGGGCTGGGCCGAGAGGGGATCGATAAAGAAGATCAGCACGTCCAGCCGCCCCTCGCAGATCATGGCGCCCAATTGCTGATCGCCGCCCAATGGACCGCTTTTGAGCAGATGCACATCGAGCCCGGTTGCCGCCGTTACCCGGCTGCCCGTCGTGCCCGTGCCCCATAATTCATGCTGGGTCAGCTTATGCTTATGCGCTTCAGCCCAACGACAGAGGTCATCTTTCTTGTCGTCGTGGGCCACCAGACCAATACGCGCCATGCCGTTTGTCTCCGTTCTCCAGCAGGCGTCTTCATGCCCGCTGTGTCGGAAAAGGGCAATCCCGCCCCGCGCCTATCCGCCATGCCAATGCGCCGCCAATGCGCCTTGGTCCGGCGCCGGAAAGCTGATGCCGACATGCTCATCGTCCGGGGCAGGGGCCAGGGTTGCAGCCAGGTCAGCAAAGGCCTCGCGCAAGCCATCCATCGCCATCCGCCTTTCGCCCAAATCGGCCGCCTGCGCATCACGCAGCGCCTCAAGCGCTTTTGCCGCCTCCTCAAGGATAGCTGCCTGCGCGCCAAGGGCCTCGGTCGCTTGGCCTGCCGCTCTGGCCTCGGCGGGCGCTCCACCCGCCAGCTTCTCGAGGGCGTCTTCCAGCGCCGCGACATTGCGGACCAGATCGTCGCGCGCCCGCTCCGACTGCGCCCTATGGGTCCGCAGCGCCGCGGCAAGCTGGCCAATCCCGGTCCTGATCCCGGTAAGAGCATCAGCGTCACTCTCGGCGAAAGCCAGTTGCAGGCTGACATGCAGGGCATCAAGCTGCTCGGCAAAGGCATCCAGCTCGCCCAGTTCGGCCCGCAAGGCCATGAGGTTCGCCCGTGCCGCCGCGGCCGGTCTGCGCGCCGCGCTCCGCCGCCGGGACCGGGCCCGCAGCGAACGCTCCAGGGCGTCGAGCGCCGGGCGATTGTCCTTTTCGGTAGCTGCCGCCTCGGCCAGTCGCTCGGCAAGCCCGGCGACAACCAGGCCCTGACCCTCGCCACCGGCCAGCAATAGCCTGCCGCTATCCACCACTTGCCCGGCGACCGCCCGCAGGGCCGCGCTCGAGCAATCGAGGTCCTCGACCAGAGCCATGACCTTGTCCGCAAGACGTTCGGCACCGGCATGCAGCGGCGCCAGATCGGGGTCCGAAGGCGCGGCCAGGGACACATCCTTGCGCCCCTCGGCCGCCAGCTCGAGCGCCCGCCCTGCCTCACGCACGGCCTGGCGCAAGCGCTGCCGCTGCGCCTCGGCCCCGTTCACCCCCTCTTCCCGCAGCTTGGCGACATAACCCGAAACGCTGAGATCGATATCGAGCAGCACGCCCGCCAGCAATGTTGCCAGGCCCTCGGAAATCCCTTCAACGGCCAGACGAAGACTTGCCGGGGCCGGCCGCCCGAAGAGACCCAGCGTCCCGCGCCTATCCTCGACCGCCGCTGCCATGCCGTCCTGAATTATGCCGCGAACCAGGGTGTCGACCAGGCTGGCATAGCTGCCCACATGCCAGCGCGGTTCCAGCCCGATCCGGGCATGGCGCAATCCCATGCGCTGGGCCGCTTCGGCAAAGTGATTGTCGAACCGCCCCTGGGCCAGGGCGCGCCAATGCTCGGCCAGTCCCTCGCCATTGGTTTCGATGCGGTCCCGGCCATAAAGAAAACGCGCCGCGCTGGGCGTGGTCGCCACCTGCGCATTGAAGCTCTGCAAAGCCCGCTCGATATGGCGCTCGATCAGCGGCGAGATCGGCGCCAGCCGGCTCGCCACGTCGCCACCCAGCCCGACGAAATCGAGTCTTTGCTGAAATGTGTCCTGCATATTGCCCCGCCGATCTGCGCTGTCACTCAGCCCGATCAGACCCCTGCGAGGTAAATATCATGGTTAACAAAACCCTATCGGCTTCTACGTAGTCCCGACCCGGCAAGGCCCAGTGCAATCGCTTCGCCCACCAGCATGGCGATGGCCGCCTCAGGCACCCGATCGCCCGGATAGAGCCGCATGAAGCGGCCCTTTTTGAGATGATCGCCTTGCAGCAATCCCTCGGGATCCTCCAATAGGCGTCCTTGCTCGAAATAGACCGCCACGCGGTCTTCATAGGGAAAGACCGCGCAGATCAGGCCGGCCCGGGCATGTCGGAAATTAACGCTGCGCCAGCCCCATTTCACCTGGCTGGACAGCGGCATGGTTTCGAGCAGGCCCACGACCGCCCGGCACAGAATACCGATGGCGGGTGGCAGCGGCTCCAATAGCCGGTCCAGCTCGCTCATGGCCGCCCCAACATTGCGGCACGGACAATGGCGGGGTCAAGAATATCCATGACGCGCTCCAGGCAGGGACAGGCGGAAGACCGCTATCCGCCTTGTCCACCATGGCCCTGACAGGCCGCGTCAGCAGCCGTTTCAGAACGCCTGCCAGTCGCTGGAGAGGGCCGCATTGCCTACGCTATGCAGCGCCGGCTTGGCGCGCGCCGGCGGCTGCGGCGGCGCTGCCACCGCCACGGGATGCTCACCGGTGCGGAACACCGCCACGATAAGGTCCAGTTCCCCGGCCTGCGCTTCGGTCTGCTCAATGGCGGCATTGGTCTCTTCCACCAGCGCCGCATTATGCTGGGTCATTTCGTCCATCTGCCGCACGGCAACAGTGATTTCTTCCAGCGAGCCCGACTGCTCCCCGTTCTGCCGGGCGATCGTGTCGATCAGCCCGGCGCTTTCCTCGGCCCGGGCCTGGATGTCCTGCAGGGTTTCGGCGGCGCGCGCCACCAATTGGGTGCCATTGCGCACCTCGCCCGCACTGGTTTCGATCAATTGCTTGACCTCGCTGGAGGCCTGGGCCGCGCTCTGCGCCAGGCGCCGGACTTCCACGGCCACCACGGCAAAACCCTTGCCCGCCTCGCCCGCCCGCGCCGCCTCGACCGAGGCGTTGAGCGCCAATAGATTGGTCTGGAAGGCAATATCGTCGATCATGCCGATAATGTTGGAAATCTTGCCCGACGAGGTTTCGATAGCCGACATGGCCTGATTGGCCGCGCTCATCACCTCGCCGCCATCCGTGGCGCTTTTTGCCAGCCGCAGCGCCGTGTCGCTCGCGCTGGCCGCGCGCTTCGCATTTTCAACGACGGCAGCAGACAATTGCTCGATCGAGGCACTCGTTTCCTCGATCGTGGCGGCCTGGCGCGTGGTGCGCTCGGCCAGGTCATTGGCACCCGAAAGAATTTCACCGGTCGCTGTCTTGAGCGAACGGGAGGTCTGCTGCAACTGGGCCACGATCTCGGCCAGCTTCTCGGCGACCGCATTCGTGTCCTCCTTGATCTGGTCGAATTCGGGATCCAACTCCTCGGTGACGCGGCTGGTCAGATCCCCCTGCGCGACATCCTTGAGCACCGCCCCGGTTGCGGCCACGGCCTTCTGAATCTTGGCGCGCGCCGCGTCATCGGCCTCGCGGGCATCGCTGGTCAATTTGTCGAAATAGGCGGTCACGCCAATATCGATATCGAGCAGCATGGATTTGAGCACCGCAATCAGGGCCTCCGTCATGGTGCTGACATCATCCATGACCGCCTCGGCCTTGCGCGGGCTGGGCCTGCCGAACGCGCCCTTTTCGGGCCTGAGTGCGGCCGCCATACTGTCCTGGACAATGCCGCGTACCAGCGTCTCCATGATCACGCCATAGCCGCCAATGTGCCAGCGCGGCTCAAGCCCGATCTTGGCATGGCGCAAGCCGACGCGGCTGCTCGCTTCCATATAGCTGTCGTCGAGCTGCCCGGTGGCAATGGCCTGCCAGTGACCGACCTGCTTGGACTTGGCGCGGTCCATTTGCGGCTTGCCATCGAAGAAGCGGCTGACGGCCGGCACGGTGCCGATCTTGGCATAGAACCGCGACAAGGCCGGTTCCAGATGCGTTTCGATACTGGGCTGAATGGCCGCGAGGCGGGCACGCGCCGCTTCATCAAGCCCAATAAAGTCCAGTCGGGATTGCAGAATATCCGAGGATCCGGGAGCCATCGATCTGACCTGTCCATGCAAGAGGAAGGGATAATGTGTCCACCCCTGACGCCCAAATCTTGACCTGGATCAACCAGCCCGAATTCGGCGTTTTGGGGTAAATGTTCCGTAAAGTCGCCGCGGGGCCTATCGGTCCCGACCGGCTTGCGCGCGCCGTAATAGATCGCCTGTCCATATCCCCCCGCTCGACCCACAAACCAACCACGACAAAATATTGGGGCCGAGGGTTAATATGTAATCATAAAATGACTACGTGTTTACCGTATAAGAGGCCCCAGATTCGCCCTCCAACAAAGACCTCTAAATGAGACCGGAATATAGAGGCATGGATATTGTTCCATGTTCTTTCAGGTAACGTCGGCGCAATCGGCGCCGGCCCTTGATCGCGATGGGAGAATGCCGCTCCTAGAACTCGCTCCAATCGGCCGAAATGGCCGCATTGCCCTGGCTGAGATAGGTGCGCGCAGCCTGGCGGAGCTTGGGCGCGGGCGAGGAGGCGGGCGCTTTGATCATGCTGTGATCGGCCTGCCCATCCGCGCCCTCGATCCTGAACACGGCCACGATCCGGTCGAGCTCGGAAGCCTGCGCCTCGGTCTGCTCGATGGCGGCATTGGTCTGTTCCACCAGCGCCGCATTGTGCTGGGTCATCTCGTCCATCTGCCGCACCGCGACCGTAACCTCTTCGATGGCGGAAGCCTGCTCGCGGCTCTCCCGGGCAATGCCCTCCATCAGGCTGGTATTGGACCTGGCGGCCTCGAGCATGGCGGCCAGCTTGGCGGCTGCATCCGCCACCAGCTTGGTACCGGTCCCCACTTCGCCCGCCGAGGTTTCGATCAGCGCCTTGACATCGGCCGAGGCCTCAGCGGCGCTTTGCGCCAGGCGCCGCACCTCCACCGCCACCACGGCAAAACCCTTGCCCGCTTCCCCGGCCCGCGCCGCTTCCACCGAGGCATTGAGCGCCAGCAGATTGGTCTGGAAGGCGATATCGTCGATCAGCCCGATAATATTGGAAATCTTGGCCGAGGATGTGGTGATGCGCTCCATCGCCTCATTGGCCTGGCTCATCACCACGCCGCCCTCTTCCGCCGTCTGGCTGACGGTCTGGGCAATGGCATTGGCGTCGCGGGCGCGATCGGCATTTTGCAGCACCGTGCTGGCCAATTGCTCCATGGCGGCCGAGGTCTCCTCGATCGTCGCTGCCTGCTTGGTGGTGCGTTCGGAAAGATCATTGGCGCCCGAAAGGATTTCGCCGGTCGCCGTCTTGAGCGTCCGCGAGGTCGATTTGAGCCCGCTCACCACCTGGCTGAGCGTTTCCGCCACCGTATTGGTGCTCTGCTGAAGCCTGGCGAAAGCACCCTGATACTGCCCATCCATGCGCTGGGTCAGGTCGGTGCGCGCCAGCGCCTCAAGCACCTTGCCGGTCTCGCCGATCCCCTGGTCGACCGTTTCGACCAGCGCATTGACCGAGCCGGCCAGGCTATTGAGTTCGGCATCGGGGAAGCTGGCATTGACGCGCTTGGTAAAGTCACCGCTGACCGCAGCGTCCACCACCTCGCCAAAGGCGAGCTGCAATTCACTCATCATCGCCTGGCGCGCCTGCTGGTCGGCAATGATGCGGGCCGCCTCGGCTTCGGTCATCTGGCTGATACGCAGCCCGTTTTCGCGGAAGATTTCCACGGCCCGGGCCATGCCGCCCAGCTCGTCCCGCTGATCCTGATTGGGCACCTCGACATCATATTTGCCCTGCGCCAGAACGCCCATGAGCTCGGTCATCTTGCGGATCGGCCTGGCAATGACCCCGGCGCCGAACCACACCAGCACCAAGACCCCGGCCAAGAGCCCACCGGCCACTACCAGGGCCATATTGCGCATGGCATCGACGCCGGCATAGACGGTGGCCACC
The DNA here is from genome assembly GCF_037113415.1 of Devosia sp. XK-2. NCBI lineage: Bacteria > Pseudomonadati > Pseudomonadota > Alphaproteobacteria > Hyphomicrobiales > Devosiaceae > Devosia > Devosia sp. XK-2. Next base: position 3,311,298 of record NZ_CP146608.1, read on the forward strand.
GGCACCTGCATGATCATCGTCCAGCGCTCATCCACGCCGCTGAAGGCCAGCGGTGCCGTGACGACGAATTGTGTGGTTCCGCTGGGGTCCGTATAGGTCGTGCCGCTCTGCATCAACGTCTCGTCCAGAAGCGCATTGGCAATTTCGGGCTGCAGCGGCTGGCCGACCAGGGCCGGATCGGCATTGACGATCCAGGTATTGGCATTGCTGACCAGGTCGACCGAACCGACGCCGAACGGCTTGAGCTGGCCGATGACCGCGGCGATGGTGTCCAGCGTCAGATCGGCGGTGACGATGCCGGCCGGCGCGCCATTCTTGTGCACCACCGCGCTGATCGTGCTCATCAGCACGTCCACCCCATTGATCGGATAGGTATAGGGCGGCGTCAGCAGGGTGCGGTCTTCGCGCAAGGGCAGGTCATACCAGCCTTCCGTGCCCGCTTCGGGCGACATGTCGAGCTGCTCGACCGAGACTTTGCCATCCTGCTGGGTGAAGTAGGGCACCATGCGGCCGGTCTCGTCCGAATAGGCATGCCCGATAAACATTTCATCCAAGCCATCCACGGCATTGGGCTCGAAGGCTGCTGTCATGCCCACCACCGACGGCCGTGACTGCAGGGCCCGGGTGATAACCCGACCGATTTCATCGCGATCCGCCGCGCCCTCGATCAGCGCTTCGACCGTGGCGGCCGTCGTTTGGGCATGGGTGATCACATTGCCCATCTGGCCACTCGCCAATTGCGAATATTGCCCCAGAAGGGCCCGGGCCCGTTCTTCCGCCTCTGTCCCGGCGGTCTGGTACATGAGGGACAGGCCCCCTGCGATGAGGCCCCCCATGGCGAGCACGAAAACAACACCCGCACCCAGCACCAGCTTGAGTTGGATGGACAAGTCGCTCAGTTTCATTTGCCTTCTGCCTTATATGCATCGGACCTTCTGGCCCGGCTTGTGTCTTGCGCATGCGCGTGCACGCGCTCCGCTCGATGAGCGGTCTGTCGAATACCAAAGCGGAGGGTGACGCCCGCCGAATTGACCGGTCAGCCGACCGGTTCACCAATGTTCAAATCTGCGTCCATCCCGACTAGACCATGGCCGCGTTAAGCTCTGGTAAAGCACGATCGCGGATCGCCAAAAAAGAAGGGGCGCCCATGCGCCCCTTTGCTCATCCGATCATGCCGGTCCCCCCCGGTCAGAACTCGTCCCAGTCCGACGATATGGCCGCATTGCCTTGATTGAGATAGACGCGCGCCGCCTTTTGCGCCGGCTGCGCGCGTTTGGGCGGTGCGGCCGGAGCCGCGGCCTGGGCTGGCTCCATCTCGTCGAGCCTGAAAATATCGACGACGCGATCCAGTTCCCCGGCCTGCGCCTCGGTCTGCTCAATAGCCGCATTTGTCTGCTCGACCAGGGCGGCATTGTGCTGGGTCATTTCATCCAGGCTCCGCACGGCGACGCTGACCTCTTCGATTGCCGTGGCCTGGCTTTTGCTGGCCTGGGCAATGGCCTGCATCAGGCCCGCATTGGCCGTGACTGCGCCCAGCATGTCACGCAATTGCGTGGCCGCGCTCGAAACCAGGTCCGAGCCGTTCTTGACCTCGCTGGCGCTGGTCTCGATCAGCACCTTGACCTCCGAGGAGGCCTGGGCCGCGCTCTGGGCCAGCCGCCGCACTTCCACGGCCACCACGGCAAAGCCCTTGCCGGCCTCCCCGGCCCGCGCCGCCTCGACCGAAGCATTGAGCGCCAGCAGATTGGTCTGGAAGGCGATATCGTCGATCAGCCCGATAATATTGGAGATCTTGGCCGAAGACTGGGTAATACGCTCCATGGCCAGATTGGCCTTGTCCATCACCTCGCCATTGCGCGCCGCGTCGCTCGACACCGTCGTGGCCGATGTATTGGCATCATGGGCCATGCGGGCATTCTCGGCCACCGTATTGGCCAATTGCTCCATGGCTGCCGAAGTCTCTTCAATGGTCGCCGCCTGCTTGGTGGTGCGTTCCGAAAGATCGTTGGCGCCCGAAAGGATTTCGCCGGTTGCGGTCTTGAGCGCGCGCGAGGTGACGCGCAGCTTGCCGATCACCTCGCTCAGCTTTTCGGCCACCGCATTGGTATCGGTCTTGAGCTTGGCAAAGGCGCCCTGATACTCGCCATTCATGCGCCGGGTCAGGTCGGCATCGGCCAGGGCCGCCAGAACCTCACCGGTTTCCGACAGGCCGCGGTCCACCGTTTCGACCAGGCTGTTGACGCTGCCGGCTAGGCCATTGAGCTCGGCATCGGGGAATTGCGCATGCACCCGCTTGGTAAAATCGCCGGCAATGGCGGCATCGACCACCTCCCCGAACGCGGCCTGCAGGGCCACCATCATATCGGTGCGCTCGATCCGGCGGCGCTGCGACGCGGCGCGCTCCTCCTCGGTCATCTGGCTGACCTTGAGGCCATTTTCGCGGAACACCTCGACCGCGCGCGCCATCTCGCCGATTTCATTGCTGCGGTCCACATAGGGCACATCGGTCTCGTAATCGCCCTGGGCAATGACCTTCATCGTGCTGGCCAGCCTGGGCACCGGCGCGGTCAGCAGCCGCGAAGCGACAAAGCCCGCCAGGCCGATGATCACCAAAGCGACGCCACCCACCGCCAGCAGCAGCATGAGCACCGAATTGATGACCCCCTCGACGCCGGCCTTGGACACCCCGACATAGAGCACACCGATCGGCTTGCCCGCCTGGTCCTGGATCGGCTGATAGGCCGTGTAATAATCCTTGCCCAGAATCTTGGCCTCGCCGAAATAGGCCTCCCCATTGATCACCGCCGCATAGGCCGGGCTGGCTTGTCCCAGCGTCGTCCCCACGACCCGCTCGCCATTGTCGTCCAGGATCGTGGTGGTCATGCGCACGAAGTCTTCCTGGGTGCCATCCCAGCCGAAAATGGTGGCCGTCTCGCCGGTCAGCCGCACAATGGCATCGACGATGTCGTGGTTGAGAAACTGGCGCGGCATGGCCCAGGCCGTCACATTGGCCAGGGACCCATCCTCGTTCCAGGCGACTTCGGCGCCCGGCAGGTGGCTCGACAGGATTGTCGCCGCCGTCTTGAGATTGGAGGTCTGCTGGTCCTTGGCCTGTTGCCTGAGCGCATCGCCCAGACTGAGATAAATCGCGCCCGAGACCAGGGCTACCGACAGAAGGGTTGCACTGATGACCAAAACGCCAATGGCGCTTGTCATCCTGATATTGCCAAGGCGGCTCTTGATTGCGCTGATCAATTATATGGGCCCCAAAATACACCAGGCCCCGCGCAGCCCGTGTCTCATTGGGAATAATCCTAAGCCCGGCAGATTAACTGAGTATTATCCTTGCCAAATGCTTGCGGCCTGCTTTCGCAGGCCGCTTTTTCCTTGAACAATCAGAGGTATTTAGAACTCGTCCCAATCCGCTGAAATGGCGGCATTGCCCTGTGTCTGGAACCGGGGGGTGGGGGCAATGGCGGCCCTGGCTTCCGGTTTTTGCAAGCTGGGGGCGCTGTCCGGCCGCTGCGTGGCCGCGCCATCGATGGCGAAGATTTCCACGATCCGGTCCAGTTCGGTGGCCTGGGCCTCGGTCTGTTCGATGGCCGCATTGGTCTCTTCCACCAGCGCCGCATTGTGCTGGGTCATCTCGTCCATGGTGCGCACGGCCGAGGTGACCTCCTCGATGGACGTCGCCTGTTCGGCGCTGTCCCGGGCAATGGCTTCGAGCGACAGCGTATTCTCGCGAATGGCCTCGAGCATGCTGGCAAGCTTGCCGGCAGCCTCACCGACCAGTTTGGACCCGGTCGTCACCTCGCCGCTGGACTGCTCGATCAGGGCTTTGACATCTGCCGAAGCGCTGGCCGCGCTTTGTGCCAGCCGCCGCACTTCCACGGCCACCACGGCAAAGCCCTTGCCTGCATCGCCGGCCCGCGCCGCTTCCACCGAGGCGTTGAGCGCCAGCAGATTGGTCTGGAAGGCAATATCGTCGATCATGCCGATAATATTGGAGATCTTGGCCGAGGACTGGGTGATGCGCTCCATGGCCTCATTGGCCGCATCCATCACCTGCCCACCCTCTTCGGCCGTCCGGGTGACCTGGGAGGCGCTGGCGCTGGCATTCTTGGCGCGCTCGGCATTGGCCAGCACAGTGGATGCCAATTGCTCCATGGCCGCCGAGGTTTCCTCGATGGTCGCCGCCTGCTTGGTGGTACGTTCGCTCAGATCGTTCGCGCCAGACAGAATTTCGCCGGTTGCCGTCTTCAGCGAACCCGAAGTGCGGCGCAACTGCATGACCACTTCGGTCAGCTTGTCGCCCACCGCATTGATGTCGGATTTGAGCTTGGCAAAAGCCCCCTCATATTCGCCGGTCATGCGGCGCGTCAGGTCGGTATTGGCCATGGCGCCGAGCACCTGGCCCACCTCTTCCACAGAACGGTCGAAGGTTTCGACCAGATTATTGACGCTGCCCGCCAGGCTATTGAGTTCGGCATCGGGGAATTCGGCATGCACGCGCTTGGTGAAATCGCCCGAAACGGCCGCGTCGACCACCTCGCCGAAAGCGGCCTGCAATTCGGTCATCATCTGCCGCCGCTTTTCCTCATCGGCCACGATCCGGGCCGCCTCCGCCTCGGTCATCTGGCTGACGCGCAACCCGTTCTCGCGGAACACCTCGACAGCGCGGGCCATGGCCCCCACTTCATTGCCCTTGTCGGTATAGGGCACATCAACCTCATAATTGCCCTGCGCCACCACATCCATGGTCCCCGCAAGCTTGGGAATGGGACGGGTGATCAGGCGCGAGGCGAAAAAGCCAATGGCACCGAACGCCGCTGTCGCCGCGCCACCCACCACGCCGATCAGGCTGAGGACCGAATTGGCCGCCGCCTCGACATTGACCATGGGCGTGCCCACAAAGATGGCGCCCATGACTTCGCCACTGGTTTTCTGGATCGGCTGCAGCGCGGCGTAATATTGCGTGCCCTCGATAACGAGCCGGCCGAGGAACATTTCGCCGGCATTGAGCGTGGCCACGGCCTCGCTATCGGCGGCCAGTGTGCCCCCGACGGCGCGGCTTTCCGCATCCGCCATCACGCTGGTGGTTTTGGCAACCATGTCGCCTGTTGCCGTGTCGGTGACATAGATGGCCGCGTCCTGCTTGGTCACCCGGGTCACCGAATCGATCACCTCAGTATCGTAGAAGGGCGGGATGGCCCAGCTCTGGAACGAGGCGATCTGTCCCGCTTCGTCCCAGCTCAGTACCGAACCGGAAATGCGCCGCTCGAGAATGGTCGCGGCCACGCCCAGATTGGTCTCCTGCTGCACCTCGCTATCCGCCATGGACCGGTCATGCAGGCTAAGATAGATCGCCGCCGATACGGCGGTGATCGAGCCAATAATGGACAGCATGACCAGAACCAGAATGGTGGTGGTCATGCGCACATTACCCAAAAAGCGCGCAATTGGTTTCATAGCGGTACTCCCCCGTTCGAACCCGGTCATCCTTCTGGAGCCGGCCCACAGGCGGAGAACGCTAGAGTAAACTATTTACCGAAAACTGTACGGAAAATCCCGCAATCGTTTTCGATGATATTCCAAAGACAAAAAAAGCCGAAAAATATCGGGACCGGCTCCCGGCAAGCGGCGTCGTACCCTTCCGAAACCGCTTACGCGCAGTGCTCAGCTGCCCAGGGCCGGAGCGTTTCCGGCCAGGTGGAAACGGCTTTGCCCCTGGGAAACGCGATAGACTACGAGCTCTAGAATTCGCTCCAATCGGCCTCGAGCGCCGCATTGCCCTGGCCGAGATAGGCCCTGCCCGCACTTCTGACCCTGTCCTGCACCCGCGCCTTGCTTGCCGGCGGGGGAACGGGTTGCGTGGCAGCAACCGGCTCGGCCCGGTCATATACGGTGAACACGTCGACGATCCAGTCGAGCTGGGTTGCCTGCGCCTCGGTTTGCTCGATAGCGGCATTCATCTCCTCGACCAGGGCCGCATTGTGCTGGGTCATCTCATCCATGGTGCGCACCGCGGTATTGACCTCGTCGATGGAGGCGGCCTGTTCGCGGCTTTCCGTGGCAATCGAACCCATCAATTGATTGGAGGTGCGCGCGGCTTCGAGAATGGCATTGAGCTTGCTGGCGGCATCGGCCACCAACCGCGAACCGCCCTTGACCTCGGCCGCGCTCTGCTCGATCAGCGCCTTGACGTCGCTCGACGCCTGCGCTGCCGACTGAGCCAGCCGCCGCACTTCCACGGCCACCACGGCAAAGCCCTTGCCCGCCTCCCCGGCCCGTGCTGCCTCAACCGAGGCATTGAGCGCCAGAAGGTTGGTCTGGAAGGCGATGTCGTCGATCAGCCCGATAATATTGGAGATTTTGCCCGACGAGGCGGTGATCTTCTCCATGGCCCCGGTTGCCTCGGCCATGACCTGGCCGCCATCTTCGGCGGTCTGGGTCACCAGCGCGGCGCTGCGGCTCGCATCCTGGGCCCGTTCTGCATTGGTCAAGACGGTCGTTGCCAATTGCTCCATGGCCGCCGAGGTTTCTTCGATGGTTGCGGCCTGTTTGGTGGTGCGTTCGGAGAGGTCATTGGCACCGGACAGGATCTCGCTGGTCGCGGTCTTGAGCGTACCCGAGGTCTGGCGCAATTGCCCGACCACCTCATTGAGCTTGTCGGCTACCGCATTGGTATCGTCCTTGAGCTTGGCCAGCGCGCCCTCATAGTCCCCCTCCATGCGGCGGGTCAGATCGGTATTGGCCAGCGCGCCCAGCACTGAGCCCACTTCGGTCACGCCCCGATCCACGGTCGAGACCAGATTGTTGACGCTCGAGGCCAGCACATTGAGTTCTTCATCGGGAAATTGGGTGGCAACGCGGCGGCCGAAATCCCCCGCCACGGCCGCATCGACCACCTCGCCAAAGGCGGATTGCAGCTCGGCCATCATCTTGCGGCGATTATCCTCGTCGGCAACGATGCGCGCCGCCTCCGCTTCGGTCATCTCGCTCACCCGCAAGCCGTTTTCGCGGAAGACTTCCACCGCCCGCGCCATGCTCCCCACCTCATTGCCCAAATCGCGATAGGGCACCTGGGTGTCATAAGCACCTTCGGCAATCGTCCCCATGGCGCTGGCAATGCGTGGAATGGGCCGGATAATGCCGAGGCTAACCACATAGCCGATCACGGCCAGCACCAATGCCGTCACCAGCGCGATTATCGCCAGAAAACCCATCATCTGGCTCACCGACTGCTCGATGGCAGCAACCGGTTCGCCCACGAACAGCGCCCCGGCCAGCGCCCCGTCCTCGCGATTGACCGGGAAATAGGCCGAATAATATTGCCGCCCCGCCAGCTCTTCTTCACCGAACCAGCCCTGACCGGCACTCAGTGCCGCCATGACCGGTCCCGCCGGATCAATCACGCTGTCCTTGAGGCTCTCGCCGGCATCGGTCTTGAGCGTAGTGGTATTGTTGACAAGGGCGCCGCTATCCTTGTCGGTGATATAGATCGCCGTTTCCGCCCCGATGACCCGGGAAATGCCATCGACCAGTTCGGTATCGAAAAAGGGCAGGAGGGCCCAGCCGGTGACCTGGCTCATATCGCCCGTTTCGGTCCAGTGGACGACCGTTCCGCCCTTATTATTGGTGGCGGCGGCAAAGATCGTCGCCGCGGTCTTGAGATTGGTCTCCTGCCGGTCGCGCCCCTGCTGCATCATGGTCGTGGAAAAGCTGAGATAGACCGCCATGGCCACCACGCCGATGGAGACCACAATGGCCGCCATGACCAGGCCCGAAATCTGAAATTTGAGACTCAAGCGGCCAAAAAGCCGCGACACCAAACCGAACATGCCTGCCCCCAAGCGTTGCACCTTGGAGGCAAGAGTAGGGCTCATTAATTTAATCAAATATTACAATGGTTTAGCAGGTCCGCATTTTCATTTCGGGCCCGCATTCCTGTAAATTCGGCCACGCGATTGCCCGGTTCAGACCGGCAATTTTCAGTTTGCCGGCACTTTGCGCGAAAGCCCGCCAATCACTGGCGGGCAATCCCAGGGCTAAAACTCGCTCCAATCGGTATCGACAGCCGCATTGCCCTTGGAGAGATAGGACTTGGCAGCCGTGCTGAGCTTGGCCTGCAAGCCGCGCGCGCCCTGGCTGATCGCCTGAACCGGTCCCTTGGCGACGGGGGCCGGAACCTCCTTAGCCACCGCGGCCCGCTCTTCGAGCGCAAAGATGTCCACAATTCTGTCGAGCTGGCTGGCCTGCGCCTCGGTCTGCTCGATCGAGGCATTCATCTCCTCGACCAGCGCTGCATTGTGCTGGGTCATCTCGTCCATGGTGCGCACCGCGGTATTGACCTCGTCGATGGACGAAGCCTGTTCGCGGCTCTCCCGGGCAATGCCATTCATCAATTCGCTCGAGGAGCGCGCCGAGGCCAGGATTTCCTCGAGCCGGCTGGCCGCATCGGCCACCAGCTTGGAGCCGCCCTTGACCTCTTCGGCGCTCTGCTCGATCAGCGCCTTGACGTCGCTCGACGCCTGCGCCGCCGACTGGGCCAGGCGCCGCACTTCCACGGCCACCACGGCAAAGCCTTTGCCGGCCTCCCCGGCCCGCGCCGCTTCCACTGAGGCGTTGAGCGCCAGGAGATTGGTCTGGAAGGCGATGTCGTCGATCAGCCCGATAATATTGGAAATCTTGGCCGAAGACTGGGTGATGCGCTCCATCGCCTCGGTGGCTTCGCCCATGACCTGCCCGCCCTGCTCGGCCGTATGGGTCACGCTGGTTGCCACCGTGGACGCCTCTTTGGCGCGGTCGGCATTGGCCAGCACTGTGGATGCCAATTGCTCCATGGCCGCCGAGGTCTCTTCGATGGTCGCCGCCTGCTTGGTGGTGCGTTCGGAGAGGTCATTGGCGCCGGACAGAATTTCGCCGGTGGCCGTCTTGAGCGTGCGCGAGGTGTCGCGCAGCTGGCCCACAATATCGGCCAGTTTGTCAGCCACCGCATTGGTATCGACCTTGAGCCGGGCAAAGGCGCCCTGATAATCGCCCTGCATGCGCTGGGTCAGATCGGTATTGGCCAGCGAGGCCAGGACCGAGCCGGTTTCGCTGACACCGCGATCCACGGTCTCGACCAGCTCATTGACCGAACGGGCCAGGGTATTGAGCTCGTCATCGGGGAATTCGGCGGTAACGCGGCGGGAGAAGTCCCCGGCAATGGCCGCATCGACCACCTGCCCGAAGGCCCGCTGCAATTCCTGCATCATGGCAGCGCGTTCGGCCTGGTTGGCAACGATGCGTGCCGCCTCGGCCTCGGTCATTTCATGGACCTTGAGCGCGTTCTCACGGAATATCTCGACCGCCCGCGCCATGGCCCCGATCTCGTCGGCGCGGCGCTCGCCCTGAACCTCGACATCAAGCTCGCCGCTGGCCAGCGTCTCCATCGTATCGGTCAGGCGGGAAATGGGCCTGCTGATCGAACGGGCAAAGAAAAATCCGACCACCGCGGCAATGGCCAGCAGGATGCCGCCCACCATAATCGTCATATTGCGCATCTGGACGACCGCCGCATAGGCCTCGTCTTCCGGCTGCACGGCCGCCACGGCCCAGGTGACATCGCCCACGCTCACCGCCTGGGCCCGCACCACCATGGGGGCGCCGCGATAATCGGTGCTGATGCCTTCCCCCGTCTCGCCGGCAAAGGCGCCGGCAATGACATCGGAGGTCAGCGTCGTTGCGAGCACGTCCGGCGCCTCGGTGCGCGGCGATTCCGAGCGCAACAGCCCGTCCTGACCTACCACCACCACTTCGCCGCTGCGACCCAGGCCCGAAAGCCCGCCAACGGCATCGCTCATGACATCGGGCGAAATGGCCAGCACCATGACACCGGTCTTCTCGTCCTTGTCGAATACGGGCATGGCCATGAAGCTCTCCGGCGTGCCGGTCGGACCATAAAGCGAGAAGTCGACAAAGGCTGCCTGGCCTTCCGTCAGATCCTTGGCCATCGCGAAGGCCTGGCCCAGGCCCGAAGCGGCGGCCGTCGTATCGGTCACCACATTGGTGGCAAAATCGGTATTCTTGGCCACCGAATAGACAACATCGCCGGCCGCCGAAATCATCAGCACATCCGAATAGTCGCGTTCCAACTGCAGCGTGCGGAAGCCGGGATGATAGCGCTTGTGCACCGGATCGTAGCTGGCGCCCATCGCGCCCACGCTGTCCACGGCGGCGCGGTCTTCCGGATTCGGGCTATCGGTCACATAGGCAGTCTGCAATTGCAGCGCCGCCCGCTCCTTGAGCCCCATGCGCAATTCATCCAGCGACCGCGTCAGATTCTTCATGGCCGTCACGGTGTCGGAGCGCTGCACAAAGAGCCGCAGGTCCACTTCCGCACCCGAATAATAGTCGCTGACCAGCGCGCTCGCAGTATTGAGCGATGCCTGCATGGACTGATCGCGTTGATCCCGCACCGTGCCAAGGCCGATCAGATAGCTGGCAATGCCCACCCCGGCACTGACCACAAGCGCCGAGCCGACCAGGGCCAGCGGCAACTTCTGGGCGATCCTGAGTTGCGGAATGAACTTCATTGCAATTGTGCTCCCCAACAGCGACCGCATCCCCAAGGCCGCATGGGGACCCAACACCCATGCGCAGACGGTCGCGCGACGCCAACGCGTCATTGCGGAAACGATACCGGGCCAGGATTAATCACTTCTTACGGATAATTCCCGATGGCCCAAATTTTAGGCAAATGCCTATCACAAAAGCATTTTTCGAAAAGCAGAACGCCCTGCCACCGGGGCAGGGCGTTCGGACTCGCCAGCGCAATGCAGTGATCAGGTCAGCGCGCCGATCACCGCCTCAATGCGCTTTTTCATGGTCGAGGCATCGAAGGGCTTGATGATGTAATTGTTGACGCCAAAGGAAATGGCTTCCTTAACCTGCTCCTTGTCCGAGCGGCCCGTGGCCATGATGAACGGCATGGCCTGGGTACGGGGATGCTTGCGGATGACCTTCAACAGCGTCAGCCCGTCAATATCTTCCATGTTCCAGTCCGAAATGATCAGATCGACATTGGATTTTTCGAGCTTGCCCAGCGCATCACGCCCGGATTTGGCCTCGATGATGTCCTTGAAACCAAGCTGTGTCAGGATGTACTTACAAATTCCACGCATGGACTGCTGGTCATCGACGATCAGCACGCTAACAGCGCTTGCTTTTGGCATGGTTGTTCTTACCTCTACGCGCCTTCGGCCTTCGGGCCGCACTTGACTTAAACTCTATGGGCCAAGCGTTACAAATCTCTCAACCGTGCGATTGGCATTGTCGCGAGGCCTGACCTCATGCGGCCGATTTCAGTTTCACCAGGGCATTGGCCAGCTTGGCCGCGATCTGTTCGACCGGCGCCTGTTCCACGACCGCGCCTTCCTCAAAGGCCACGCGCGGCATCCCGTAAACCAGCGCGGATGCCTGGCTCTGTCCCACCGTATAGGCGCCCGCATCCCGCATCAGCTTGAGCCCACGCGCGCCATCCCGGCCCATCCCGGTCAAAATGGCACCCACCGCCATGGCGCCGACCGCTTTGGCCACCGATTCAAACAGCACATCGACGCTTGGCCTGTGGCCGCTTTCCAATCCGTCCTGGCCCAGCCGGCATTTGAGCTGCCCCGAAGACCGCTCGACGCGCAGGTGATAATCGCCGCGGGCCACATAGGCATGGCCGGGCAGCAGCGGCATGCGATCCTCGGCCTCAACCACCTTGAGGGCGCATAATTCATCGAGCCGTGCGGCAAAACGCCCGGTAAAGCCCGCCGGCATATGCTGGGCAATGACCACGGGCGGGCAGTCCGCCGGCATTTCGCTGAGCACGGCGCGGATGGCCTCGACCCCACCGGTCGAGGCGCCAATCGCGATAAGCGCACCATCGGGTGCAGCCGCAGTCTTGAGCGGTACCTTGCCAGTCTTGGGCGCCTCGGCCCGGCTGACAGAACGACCACGCACATCCGATTTGGCGGCCGCACGGATCTTGTCGCGCAGGCTCACGCCGAAGGCATCAAGCCCGCCGGCAAATTCCGCACTGGGCTTGGCCACGAAATCGACCGCGCCCAATTCGAGCGCCAGCAGCGTTTCGCTGGCCCCTTTCTTGGTCAGGGTCGAGACCATCACCACCGGCGTGGGCCTGAGCCGCATCAGCCGCTCGAGAAAGGCCAGCCCGTTCATATTGGGCATTTCAATGTCGAGCGTGACCACATCGGGGTCGAGCGCCTTGATCTTTTCGCGCGCATCGATCGGGTCGGTGGCGGTCCCCACCACATCGATATCCCCATCCCGCATCAGCATGCGGGCCAGAACTTCCCGGATAAGCGCCGAATCGTCGACGACCAGAACCTTGATGCTCATCATGCCGCTCGTTTGTTCAGTTTTTCACGCGACTGGTAGATGGTCTTGCCCACCAGCCGGAAGCCTTCGCCACCCGAACCAAGATTTTCGGAATGGCCGATATAAAGGAAACCCTCGGGCGCCAGCATCTTGGCAAAGCGTCCAAACATCTCGCCCTGGGTGGGCTTGTCGAAATAGATCGCCACATTGCGGCAGAAAATGGCATCGAACGGCCCCTTCATGGGCCAGGGGCCGATCAGGTTGAGAGGTTTGAACGAGACCAGGTCGCGCACCGCGGCCGGAATGCGGATCGTCCCGCCCCCGCGCTCGAACGGCCTTGCCCGCTCGGCGGACAAGCCATTGAGCTCGCTGTCCGGATAGACCCCGCCTGCGGCCTTGGCGAGCACGGCCGTGTCGATATCGGTCGCCAATATCTTGAAATCCCAGCGCTTGAGCTCGGGAAAGGCCGATAGCAGGTCCATGCCGATCGTATAGGGTTCCTGCCCGGTCGAGCAGCCAGCCGACCAGATCCGCAAGCGATTGTCGCGCGGCCGCTCGGCCATCAGCGTCGCCACATAAGACCGCAAATGCTCGAAATGATGGTCTTCGCGATAAAAGCGCGTGAGATTGGTGGTCAGCGCATTGACGAAATCCTGCCCGTCCTGCGCCGAGCCATTGCGCTCGAGATAATCGACATAGGCATCGAAGCTGGGCAATTGCAGGGCCCGGACAATCTTGGACAGCCGGGACACCACCAATGTGCGCTTGGCTTCACTCAACGAGATGCCGGCCACCGCATATACGCGGGCCTTGATACGAGCGAACTCCCGCTCGCTGAGGGAGAATTCCCCCTGTTCCATGCAACCACCCCTTTTATGCCGGTTTCTACCGGATCTAGCTGGCAGCGCGCTGGCCGAACACGATCTCCTGATCGCGGCGTTCGGCCACCGGCCTTGCGGATTGAGGCACCACCTTGGGGCGCTCATCTGCCTCCGCATCAGCCCCAATAGTGTCCGGCGCATTGCTTAGAATGCGTAAATTCTCACGCAATGCCGCGGTGATTTTTTGCAGCTCGGCCGCTTCCTCCAGCCCGATCCGGGCCTGGGAGCGTCCCTTATCGGCAATAATGCGGATATCCTTGGCCGATCGATTGGTGACCTGGGCCAATTGGCGCACTTCATCGGCCACCACGGCAAAGCCCGCTCCCTTCTCGCCGGCGCGAGCCGCTTCGACCGCGGCATTGAGTGCCAGCAGATTGGTGCGGAACGAGACATCCTCGATGCCGGCCGTCATGGTGTCGATTTCCTGGGCCATGCGATCGATCTCGCCCACCAGCGCCCGGGTGCGCGCCGCCGCCTCGTCCACCTTGGCCGCCAGCCCCTCTGCCGCGCTATTGCGCCGCTGGGCCGCCTGCAACTGCCCCTCGAGCCCCGCCATTTTCTCGACCCCGGCGGCCAGCGACGCCCGCGCCGTTTCGGCCGATTGCTCCAGCGCTGCCGCCCGCGCCTCGAACTGGGTCAGGAGGTCCTTGACCGAGGCCAGGCGGGCCTCAAGGGCAATGCGGGCCTGGGCCTGGTCGCGCTGCTGTTCATCCAGGCCCGAGAGCAGGTCCTGCGCCATCTGCGCTTCGCTGGCAAAGGGCAGCGCCTCGACAATGGCGCTGTCGCCCCGCAGCACTGACCGCATTTGCTCGACGCCTTTGTCCAGCGCCTCAAGCACAATATTGACCTCGCCCAGTACCGGCTGGGCCTCGACCGCCTCGGCCTCGAAGCGGAAACCCGTCTGCCCCTGCCGCAAGGCTTCGAGCACCAGATCGAGCCGGTCATCCTCCAGAAACTGTCCGGCCGGCCTCAATTCGAGCGCATATCGTCCCGACGGAAGCGGCCGGCGTTGCGTGACGAACCGCTTGCCCTGGAGCAGCACCAGCGCCTCTTCCGGGGCGCCACCGCCGCCCTCCAGGTAACCTGCGCCGAACAGGCCATCGAGCGTTTCGCCCTCCACCGCGCCGGGGGCCAATTGCTCCATGCCGCGGCTGGCCGCCAGAATAATGCCGTGCTCGTCTACCACCAGCAGCGGTGCATCGAGCAGCCCCAGCGCCGCGCGGAAATGATGCGCCTTTTCCAGCCGCCGGCCCAGCCGTTCCACAATCGAGGCAATCGAGAGGACTTCGCCCGGCCGGTCGGCCAGCCCGGCGGCCTGCGCTATCGCGGCCAGGCGGCGGGCATCGCGCTGATCGAAAATAGCGCCCCCCACCAGGCACCCGGCGACGGACAGCCCCGCCAGGCTGCCAATGGCCGTGAACCAGGCCGGCCCGGGGCCCATGGCTAAAAGCATGCCGCCGGCGGCAACGCCGTAAAATGTCCAGAGAGCGGAAGCGGCCAGCATAAGGCGCATTCCCCGGCGGGGAGCGCGCGAATCAACACTAAAGGCGGCACGGTCCGGCATGGCCGGACCCTATCCGCATAATGGTTAATCAAGTCTATAAGGGCGCGAACCCCGGTAAGACTTTCGTAAGTCGAGGCCCGGGTATCGGAAACTTAACAGAGCAAGAACCTAGAACAATTCGATATCGTCCACCGGCGCCGGCACCACCACGCGGCGGCGCGCGATCGCCAGTTCTTCCTGGGCCACATTGGCGCCGGCATCACTGTCGAGACGCTTGACGAAGGCGCGGCCGGAATGGGGTTTGAACAGAACGCGGCGCGCAAAGGTGCCGCCCAGATCCTCGCTCAGCACGCTATAGCCTTCATCAGCCAGGAACTGGCGCACGAATTCGATATTCTTGGCCCCCACATCGTCCAGCGCCGCATTGATCTTGCCGCCGCCGAACACCTTGATCTCAAGGTTCGCTTTCCGCCCCGAGCCCTGCGACAGGACCTTGTTTATCAATTGTTCCATGGCAAAGGCGCCGTAGCGGGCCGAGGCCCCATAGCGGTCCTTGGCCGAACCGGACTGCTCGGCGAGCAGAAAGTGGTTCATCCCGCCCACCAGCGCGACCTTGTCGCGGACACAGGCCGATATGCATGAGCCCAGAACCGTGGAAAAGGTCACGTCCGCCGCATTGGAGACATGACAATCTCCCTGATGGACAGTGGTTACGACACCACGGTCGAACTCGGGAGGCAGGGTATTGGTCGGGGGCATATCGTCTATATCTACCTCTGCGGGCGAATTGGTTCGGATGGTAGAGGAAAACTCGTTATCCAATTGCTAACCAAGACCGACGAGTTCGCTGGGCAGGAGCGATTGCGCAAGGAGAGGTTTAGAAATGGCGCTATAGGGTTGAGGGAACGGGGCTAGGATAGTTTATCAATGTCACTGCAAAAACTCGCACGAGAACTGGACGAGACGGCGCGGCAGACCGCTTCCATGCTAGAAGGCATCACCGAAGCGCTCGAAATGCTCGCCGACAAGCAGCTCAGCAAGGACCCCACGGTCCGTGAAGCGGTACAGCACATCATCACCGCGCTTCAGGGGCAGGACCGTATCGAGCAGCGCTGCCACAATATGGCTTTGGCCGTGCGCCAATTCGCGCTTCTGCCGCCCACCGCACCCGATAGCGTCTATGACGAAATCTGGGCCAGCCTGACGCTGGACGAATTGCGCGTCCCTGCGCTGTCCGGCATTGCCGCCCATCAGGCGCACGGCGACGCCGAGCTGTTCTAGGCTTCCTTCCGGTCTTTTTCCGAACGCTGGCGCCCCGGGCGCCTTTTTGCGTTTGAGCAGAGCACAAGTGAGAGCTGCGCCAGGCGCCGACATCCGCAGCTCTCAAACCACCCGCCCATCATCGACATCGGACACCTTCAAAAAAAAATCTCGCGACTTTGTCACACGGCCACCGCCCACAGCGTCAAAGGGACGGCGAGCCAATGACGGCGTTGCCAAAACACTGAAGGAAAACAAGATGACCCAACGCATGCAGAACCCCGCCTTTGCCGTCACCAATGTCGGCCCCGCCCTTATTGCATTGGGACAGGCCCTTGCCGCCGCCCGCACAGGCAATGTCCCGCCCAGGCTTGCCCTGCTGACCCATGTGCGCACCAGCCAGCTCAATGGTTGCAGTTACTGCGTCAGTTTCCATTCCCGCGAAGCGCGGAAGGCCGGCGAGACCGAGGACCGGCTCTATGCAATTGCCGCCTGGCGTCATTCGAGCCTGTTCTCCGAGGCCGAGAAAGTGGCCCTCGAATTGACCGAAGCGGTCACCCTGGTGGATGGTGGCGAAATGGTATCGGATGCGCTCTGGACCGAAGCCGGCCGTCACTTTACCCAGGAGGAGCTGGCTGCCCTGCTTCTTGAGATTGCCACTACCAATCTGTGGAACCGGCTCAACGCCGCAACGCGGCAGCAATTTCACGTTAAAGCCGCCGCTGCCGCTTGATGCCGGACAATCGGGGATCGGCTGGCCGCCGATCCCCCAGGGACCATGAGATGACCGACATAAGCTTGCTCAATGAATTTGAAGCCAACCGCCCGCGCCTGATGAACATCGCCCGGCGCCTTCTCGGTTCGGCAAGCGATGCCGAGGATGCCGTACAGGACACGTGGCTCAGGCTCGTTAGCAGCGACGCCATCATAGACAATGTCGGCGGCTGGCTGACCACAGTTGTCAGCCGGTTGTGCCTTGACCGGCTTCGCAGTCGCAAGCGCCGTGCCGAGGACACGCTGGAACCCGCAGAGGAATATATCGTGTCCACCACCGATTTGCCCGATGCGGCACGCGATCTGGCCGATGCCGTGGGCGACGCCATGGCCCAGGTGATTGAGCGCCTTCATCCGGCCGAGCGCGTCGCCTTCATTCTCCATGACATGTTCGACGTGCCCTTCGAGACTATCGGCACTATCCTTGGTCACAGTTCAGCCTCAGCGCGGCAATTGGCCAGCCGGGCGCGCCGCCGGGTACAATCCGGTCCGCTGGCGACGCCAGCGCGCGAAGCTCGCGAGGCCGCAGTGTCAGCTTTTCTCCGCGCCTCGCGCCAAGGCGATCTGCCCGGGCTCATCGCGCTATTGGCGCCCGATGTCGCATTCAATTTCGACGATGTGGCCGCGCGGCTCGGCTCCGAACAAGGCCTTCATGGAGCCGAAGCTGTAGCACACTTCTTCAGCGGTCGTGCCCAGACAGCCGAGCTGGCAATGGTCGATGGCGACCCGGGCATTGTCATCGCTCCCGCGGGCACCATCGCTTTGGCTTTGCGCATCAGCTTTGCCGGCAACCGTATTGCGGCAATCGAAGCCATTGCCGATCCCGCTTTCATCGCGGAAATGGCCATTCGCGCACTTGATTGATCCTAGGGGCAGCCCCGGCATTTCGCCATCCAGCCACCCGCGCATATGCCGCTCCCGGGGGCCAAACAAAAAGGGCGCCGCCCGGCGCCCTTCCCAAAATTCCGGTCTCGAACCTGTCCGGCCCTAGCCGTCCATCTTGGCGCCCGAGACCACGGCATGCAGATCGATCAGCCCGACCATGCGGCTGTCATGGGTGACAATGCCATTGAGCAATTCGGTATCGATGGAATTGCCCTCGGGCACATTATGAATATCGTCGCGGTTGACGGTGAGAATGTCACTCACCGCATCGACCAGGATACCGACCCATTTGTCGCCCACGCTCATCACCACCACGACATGGTTCTTGGTGGGCGAGGTCTGGCCGTCGCCGAAACGGGCGCGCAGATCGAAGATCGGCACGATGGTGCCGCGCAGATTGATGACCCCGCGCACGAATTCGCGGGTATTGGGCAATGGGGTCGCGCCATTCCAGGCGCGGATTTCCCTGACCGTGGTGATTTCCACGCCATAGGTCTGTTCGCCGATCGAAAACGCAATCAGCTGCAAGGTGTTCTGACCGACCGCGGCCGTCTTGTCGCCCATATCGTCGCGAAGGCTCAGCGCTTCCATATTTCTCGCCTCTTCATGCCCGCCCGTCCTGGGCGTTTCCTTCAATCTAACGCGTCAATCGACGCCAATTCCTTAACAGCGGCATGCGCTTTGCTGCTACGCCGCGTTCTGGTGCAGATGGGTGGTACGCAACCCCTGCACGTCCACGATCAGGGCCACATTGCCGTCGCCCAATATGGTGCCGCCGGCAATGCCGTCCACGCTCTCGAAATTCTCCTCGAGCGATTTGATCACCACCTGCTGCTGGCCGATAATATCGTCCACCACCAGCGCCACTTTCTGGTTGCCCTCGGCCTCGCACAGCACCACGAACTGATCGTCCGGATTCTGCTGGCTGGTGAGCTCGAAACGCTGCGCCAGGTCGATGACCTGCACATATTCGCCGCGCACCTGCAGCACCCGTCCGCCCGAGGGCACCCGCTCGAAGCTGGCGCGCGAACACTGCATGGTTTCAACAATGGACGAGAGCGGCACCACATAGGGGCCGCCGCCCACCTTGACCAGCATGACATCGAGCACCGCCAGGGTCAGCGGCAGCCTCAGGGTCATGCGGCAACCCTTGCCGGTCCAGCTTCTGACATGCACCGAACCGCCGATCTTCTTGATATTGGACAGGACCACGTCCATGCCCACACCGCGGCCCGAAATATCGCTCACCGCCTCGGCAGTGGAAAAACCCGGCGCAAAGATCAGCTGGTCGATCTGCTCATCGGTTGGGGTGATATCGGGCGCCACGATCCCCTTGTCGCGGGCCAGGCCCAGAACGCGTTCACGATTGATGCCAGCGCCATCGTCCTCGACGATGATGAGAATATTGCCGCCCGCCTGCTCGGCGGAAAGCCGGATCGTGCCGGTCTCGGGCTTGCCGGCCGCCAGCCGCTTTTCCGGGCTTTCAATGCCATGATCGGCCGAATTGCGGATCATATGGGTCAAGGGATCGGAGAGCTGCTCGATCACCGTCTTGTCGATTTCGGTGTTCTCGCCAATGGTCTCGAGCTTGATCTTTTTCGAGGTCTTGCTCGCCAGCTCGCGCACCAGGCGCGGCATGCGGCTGAACACCGATTTGACCGGCTGGGCCCGGATCGCCATCACCGAATCCTGCAGTCCCCGCGTGGTCTGGGCCAGAACTTCGAGGCCCCGCACCAATTCGGTATAGCGGGCGCGCAGGGTTTCATCCATCTGCTGGGTCAGCATGGACTGGGTAATGACCAGTTCACCCACCATGTTGACGACGCGGTCCACCTTATCGAGATCGACGCGGATCGACTGCACTCCGACCGAGCGCCCGCCGCCTTCCTCGCTGTCCCCATTGGACGATGGCGCCTTGGCAGCGGCCACCGGCGCGGCCTCGGGCTTGGCGGCAGGTGCGGGCGGCTTGATCTCGTCGGCCAGCGCCGCAAAGCTGATCGCCGGCGCCTCTTCGAACTTGTCCTGGCTGCCTGCCGGCGCGGCCTTGGGCTCTGGCGCAAAGGCGGCTGGCGGCGTCACGGGCTCCTGCGGGGCGGCCACTTCCTCTTCGGTCAAGGCAAGCAGGCTCGACAGGTCCGGCTCGGCATCGACCTCAGCGGCCATTGCGGCCGGCTCGGCGATATCGGGCACCAGATCGGCAAATCCGGGAACCATCCCGGCCTGGGCAATGACGATATCGCAATCGCCATCGACAAATTCGAAGACCTCGCGAATATCGCTTTCGCTCAGGCCCGGCGCGATCAGCGTGATCTCCCAGGAGCAATAGACGGCAAAGGGCTCGAAATCGCTCAGCGGCGGCACATCGCCCATAATGGCACGCACGCTCATCGTGCCCAGGGCCGCCAGCTCGCGGAACAGCAGCAGCGGATCATTGGCCCGCGCATAAAGCGCGCGATGCGGCGTGAACCGGATTTCCCATTGGCCCTCGGCCACCGTCATCGGCGCGGCCTCGAACACATCCTCCACCGGCGCTTCGCCGGCGGCCATGGGCGCGTCGAGATTGACCATGACCGGCGTGAAATCGATGTCGAAATCCTCGACGATCTCGCCGCCCATATCCTCGCCGTTCTCACCCTCGCCCGCGGTCTCGCCGCGCGCCAAGGCGTCGAAGCGCGCCTTTTCCTCGGCGCCATAATCGGCGGACAGGCCCTCGCCGGTCTGGGCGGCATTGACGTGATCGGCGACAATATCATTGGCGCGGATGCATAGATGCACCACATCGTCGGTCAGTTCGATCCGGCCGTCGCGCACATAATCGAGCAGGGTTTCATAGGCATGGGCAAAGCCCACCAGCGCCGAAAAGCCGAAGGCGCCCGCGCCGCCCTTGATCGAATGGATGGCCCGGAACACCGCATTGAGGCGGTCGGCCCCGCGCTCGCCCTCCTCAATGGCGGCGAACTGCTCTTCCAGCTCAGTCAAAAGCTCGGAACATTCGTCGAAATAGGTGGCCTTGAAGTCGTCCAGATCACTCATTCGTTTCGCTCATCCGACCCTTCTGGGTCGTTTCTAGTCCGGGGTTCAGTGCACGACGCGGTGGATGACCGAGATCAGCTTTTCCGGATCGAACGGCTTGACGATCCAGCCGGTCCCGCCGGCGGCCTTGCCCTGGTCGCGCTTGTCCTGGCTGGTTTCGGTGGTCAGGATCAGGATGGGGAGCGAATTATGTTGCCCGGTGGCGCGCACATTCTTGATGAATTCAATGCCGTCCATCACCGGCATATTGATGTCGGTGATGACCACGTCGACCGTCTCGGCCCTGAGCATATCCAGACCCTGCTTGCCATCCTCGGCCTGCAGCACCTCGAACCCGGCATTGCTCAGGGTGTGGTGCAGCATGGCCAGAATTGTGCGTGAATCGTCGACCGTAAGTACGCGCAGCGTCATTGTTTCATCATCCCCGAAAACTGGGCCTCAAGGCCCAGCCGCTCGATCGCGGCACTCATGGCCGCGCTTGGCGCTTCAATTGCGAAATCAAAATGGTGTCTCCGGGCCGTTTCAGCGGCGCTGACCAGCAGCAGCAGGGCATTGGTCGAAACCCGCTCGACCGCGCCGGCCTGCACCGTCACCGGTCCATCCTCCAATGCGTCGATCAACTGGTCGCGAATGGCATCGATCGCATCAAGATCGATAACCTCTGGCAAGGCGACCGTCTGCTGAATTTGCTTGGCCATAATATAAGGGTGCCCCCGGAGCTCTCTCCAAGCCGCATATTCAGCCCCAACGGTTTAAGAATTGCTAACTATGAGGCGTGCCCGCAGGGACTGAGCGCGCCAGTGGCGCGATCAGAGCCGAATAGGCCCGGAGAGCTATGCTCGCAGGGCTGGGCCAAGAACTCCGGGGCCGGGCGCCCCAGCGGAGCGACCGGAGGCGCAGAGGCCTTGAGACTTCGCTGGCGGTCCACAGGACAAAGGGCTCCGGCGGAGCCCTTTGAGCCAAGAAGGCCATGAGAGCTGTGCTCGAATGGCAGCTCGAAAGGCGATCCCGTCCGCATCGCGCCTCACCCGCATATCCAGCTCGTTGCCAACTGGCCCGCGGGTCGAGCCCGAGGGCGGCACAGTGATATTTCCCGCCCCATGCCCCGACCGAAGTTCCGAGAAATCCTTGCCCCCGTCGGCACACGGCGCTATCGCATGCCGCAACACCCGAACTGGACCGCCCCATGCCCACCAAAATCGCCCTCACCGGCCTTGCCCGTGACCTTGCCGCCCGCGCCGACCAGGGCAAGACCATCCGTGTCGGCGTGATCGGCTCGGGCGAGATGGGCACGGATCTGGTCACCCAGATGAGCCTGATGCCGGGCATCGAAATGGCGGCCGTCGCCACGCGCCGCCCCCATACCGCGCTCGATGCCATGACCATTGCCTATGGCGAGAACAGCATGGGCAAGGTGGCCGACACGCCTGCTGCCGCCACCGCGGCCATCGAACAGGGCAAGATCGCCATCACCTCGGCTGAAACGCTGGTGACCACTCCCAATATCGATGTGGTGATCGACGCCACCGGCAAGCCGGGCGTCGCCGCCGATTACGACCTGATGGCCATGGAACATGGCAAGCATCTGGTGATGATGAATGTCGAGGCCGACGTCACCATCGGGCCCTATTTGAAGGCCCAGGCCGACAAGCTGGGCGTCGTCTATTCGGTCGGCGCTGGCGACGAACCCTCATCCTGCATGGAGCTGATCGAATTTGTCTCCGCGCTTGGCCTCGACATTGTCGCGGCCGGCAAGGGCAAGAACAATCCGCTCAAACATGATGCCGTGCCCGATGACTATCGCGAGGAAGCCACGCGCCGGAACATGAACCCGCGCATGCTGGTGGAATTTGTCGACGGCTCCAAGACAGCCGTGGAAATGACGGCCATTGCCAATGCCACAGGGCTCAAGCCCGATATTCCGGGCATGCACGGCCCCGCCACCCATCGCGATGACATGGCCAAGGTACTCATTCCCAAGGCCGATGGCGGTATTCTCAATTCATCCGGCGTGGTCGATTTCACCATCGGCAAGGGCGTGGCGCCGGGCGTCTTCGTCATCGTCAAGGCAGAGCATCCCCGCATCATCGAGCGCATGGACGACCTGCATATCGGCCATGGGCCCTATTACGCCTTCTTCCGACCCTATCATTTGACCAGCCTTGAAGTGCCGCTCACCTGCGCCCGCATCATGCTGACCGGCAGGCCCGACATGGTGCCCTTGGCCACCCCGGTGGCCGAGGTCTGCGCGGTCGCCAAGCGCGATCTCAAGCCCGGCGAGCCGCTCGATGCC
This sequence comes from Devosia sp. XK-2, assembly GCF_037113415.1. Lineage (NCBI taxonomy): Bacteria > Pseudomonadati > Pseudomonadota > Alphaproteobacteria > Hyphomicrobiales > Devosiaceae > Devosia > Devosia sp. XK-2. Next base: position 3,334,297 of record NZ_CP146608.1, read on the forward strand.
ATTGGCGAAACCTGCTATCGCTCCTATGCCATGACCATCACCGATGCCCGCGCCGCCGGCGCCCTGCCGGTGGGCCTGCTGGAGGGCGGCAAGGTGACTGCACCGGTGAAAAAAGGGGAGCTGCTGACCAGCGCCAATGCCCAGCCCGACAGCTCTACCCGCCTTTTTGCGCTGCGGCGCGAACAGGATAAAATGCTGGGCTACACCTAAAAAATCCCGGGTTGCCACATTCTGGGCGCGCTTGACCGCATCATGCCATGCGTAGACCAAAGGATAGACAATCTATGCGCCTTTTTGCCGCTTTCGCTCTGATCCTGTCGCTTATGCCCTCGGCAGCGCTGGCCCAGCCGGCAGAAAAGATAAAGGCCCTGCCAGACTGTGCGGCCCTGGCGGCCTCCATATCCGAGCTGGTGGTTGGACCCGATACGTCCATCGAGGATGTCGAGGGCGGATGCCACGCCAGCAATGTCGCCTTCGCAGTGTCCAATTATGTGCATTACACCATTGAGGAGGTGACGCTGCGCGGCCCCGACCTGTTGCACGCCTACCCGGCCGGCGACATTTTGCCCGCCGCGGACCTCTCCATTAAAGGCATGCGCATTGCGCCCCAGACCGGCTCGCCGCTGCAGGATTACATCACCGGATTGATGGCAATGGTGATGGACCTGCACCTCGTCTATGAGACCGACCCCGAGGCGCTGACCAGCACGGTTTCTTTCGACTTCAAAACCGACCGGCTGGGAAGCCTTTTTCTCACCGCCTCGCTGTCAGACTTCGATAATACCGATATGGAGTCGGTCGACCGCGGTGAGATCAATGGCCGTCTCAATCAACTGGCCCTGAAGCTGGATGATCGGGGCCTGTTCGCCACCGTTTTCGCGCCCATGGTGCTCGGACTCTTGCCCTTTGACGAGGACCCGCGCCCTAGGATCGGCGTGATCAAGGCCGACATATTGGCCATGCTCGACATGATGCCCAATCGCAGCCTGAGCGATGAATCTCGCCAAGCCCTGGCCACCTATATCGACGCTTTTCCAAAGCCGGAAGGCAATTGGAGCTTTGACGTCATAAGCCCGGACGGTCTTGTTCTGGCCGATTTCGCGGGTAATTGGGCCGGACTGGCCGATGCGCTTGCTGACACCGTGATCGTTGCCGTTCGGGACCCCGCCGAGCCATAGCGGCTACTGCCGCTGAAGATGCAACAAAGGGGCCTGCCTTTCGGCAAACCCCTTTGTTTGTGTTGGTCAGGCGCTGTGACTAGCTGCCGCGAATGGCGATCTTGCCTTTGCGGCCCGGCTCACCACTGGCGGCGACGGCTTTGGCGACCTCGTCGAGCCCATAGCTCGCTTCAATGGCCAGTTTGAGCTTGCCCGAGGCCGCGTCGGCGACAACCTCCCCGAGCAATTGACCGATCCGTTCCGGCTGAACCGGCGGATTGGCACCCCAGAACCCTTTGACCGTAATGCGTCGGAACAGGAGGTGACTGGCCGATATTTCAAGTGGCTTCTCGGTCATGGCGCCGAAGCTGATCAATTCAGCTCCGTCCGCCAGAATGCCAACCAATTGCTCGGCGCCCTCGCCGCCAAGCGATTCCACCCCACGCACAATGGGGGCGCCACCGGTGATGGCGCGCACCCTGTCCTGCCAATCGGCTCCCTCGGTCGCCACAATATTGTCGAAACCGAGCGCTGCCATTTCGGCAACCGCTTCAGGACGGCGGACCAGACCCAGCACATTGATGCCAAGCTCTGCGCCATATTGTGCCACCAGCTTCCCAACCGCGCCATTGGCCGCGTTCAGGGCAATCCACTGACCTTTCTCGACCCCAAGCGTATCGAGCAGCATTTTGGCGCTCAGCGGCATGGAAACGAGCTGGCAGGCCGTTTCATCGTCAACACTGGCCGGAACGGGAACAACGCGGCGCGCATCGGCAAGATAGTAGTCAGCCCAGGTGCCCTGGGCACCACCGGCTACACGCTGCCCCATCTGCAAATGCGTCACGCCCTCGCCCAGGGCCTCAACCACACCAACAGCTTCGGTGCCGGCCCCTGCGGGCAGGCTCGGCTTGAAGCCATATTGCCCCGCAGTGGTCATCAGGTCGTGATTGTGGACAGGGGACAGAACCATGCGCACCAGAACCTGCCCCGCGCCGGGCTGCGGACGGTCAACCTCCTCGGTGCTGAGGACATTCTGGGGCAGACCGAACTGCGAATAAACGGCGCGCTTCATAGCGGACTCCTTACATTGGTCCGCCGGAAATAGGCGCATTGACGCATACGTCAAGCTCACGGCCCAAAAAACGCGTCCAGATGACTGAACAGCAGCTATTCCTGAAACACAGGGCGCAATGGCCTAGCCCGGCTGGCCGCCCAGCGTTTGCACCGCCTTCGCCCCGCCTGCAATCCCGGCGGTCAGGCAGGCCTCATGCCCTTCCCCGCGCATCAGGGCAGCCACGAAACCGGCGGCAAAAGCATCGCCGGCTCCGGTCGTATCGACCACCTGCACCAATGGCGCAGGCCGGCTCTGGATGACGCCGTCGCGCCCGCCCAAAGCCGCGCCGAAGCGGCCGCGCTTGATGACCACATGCGCAAATTGCTGGCCCAGCACCTGCATTTGCAGGCCGAAATCGGCCTCCCCGCTCAACAGCTCCGCTTCGGCTTCATTGGCAAACAGCCAATCGGCCGGGCCCACCCAATCGAGGAAAATCCGCGGCCCGACCTCTTCGAGAAAACCAGTCGAAGCCGGATCGATGGCAATGGCCACGCCCTTGCTGCGCGCAAGGCCGATGAGGCTTTGCACCGCCTTGCGCGGACCCGGGGCAAAAAAACTATAGCCCGAGATCACCAGCAACCCGATCCCGTCGAGCAGGCTCTCGGGCAGGTCTTGCGCGGAAAGATTGAGATTGGCGCCCCGATCGGTGAGAAAGCTCCGCTCTCCCGACGGATCGAGCAGGGTCACCAGCACGCCCGATGGCAGCGCCTTGTCGCCCGCCAGCGCCGGCACCACGCCCCGCCCCCGGAAATAATTTTCGCATTCTGCCTTTTCATCGGCGCCTACCCGCGCGGCAAACAGCACATCGGCGCCGGCCGCCGCCAGCCAGACCGCCTGGTTGGCGCCAGAGCCGCCCGGCCGATGGCGAATTTCCGCGCGGCGGTCCGAGCCCGGAACGATCGGGCCATCGGGCCGCACGATAATGTCGGTCATCACATCGCCGACAACCAGAACCCGGGCATTCATGCCTTGGGCGAAGCCTTGAAGGCGGCGAGGGCCACGGCGATCTCGGCCGCCACTTTGGCATTGTTCTTGACCAGGGCAATATTGCTCTGAAGCGACTTGCCCTCGGTGAGTTCAAAAATGCGCTGCAACAGGAAGGGCGTCGTCGCCTTGCCCCGGATGCCCTGGGCTTCAGCATCGCCCAGCGCCTGGGCGATAAAGCCCTCAATGGCAGATGCCTCCCAGGCATCGGCTTCCGGGATCGGATTGGCGATCAGCACGCCGCCCATATCGAGGTCGGACTGGATGGCCAGCATTTTTGCCACCTCGGCGGCGCTATCGAAGCGCTGATCCACCTTGTGGCCGCTGGTGCGGGCCCAGAAGGCGGGAAATTCATCGGTGCCGAACCCGAGCACCGGCACGCCATTGGTTTCGAGCACTTCGAGCGTCTTGGCGATATCGAGAATAGACTTGGCCCCCGCGCAAACCACGGCAACCGGCGTGCGCCCCAGTTCTTCAAGATCAGCGGAAATATCAAAGCTGGCCTCGGCGCCGCGATGCACCCCGCCAATGCCGCCGGTAGCAAAAATGCTTATGCCGGCCATGGCCGCAATCTGCATTGTGGTGGCAACGGTCGTACCGGCCATGACGCCCCGCGCCAGAAGATTGGCGAGATCGCGCCGGCTGGCTTTGGCCGCGGCATGCCCTTCCTCGGCCAGGCGCTGCAGATCCGCGCCCGAAACACCGACGCAAAGCTTGCCATCCATCACCGCGATCGTGGCCGGCACCGCACCATTGGCCCTGACCACATCTTCGACCTCGCGCGCCATGGCAAGGTTCTGCGGATAGGGCATGCCATGAGTAATGATGGTGGATTCGAGCGCCACCACCGGCCTGCCGCCCGCCAATGCCGCTTCCACTTCGCCCGAGACCGACAGATAGGCCTTTGCACTCATGCTCTTGTTCACTCCGGATACGCTCTATGTCCTGCCGCGCGGGCAAGGGGATTGGCGCTGCTTTTGCGCCGCGCCACCGGCGCGGTCAAGTCCTGCAAAAACTTGGCCGCCACCGCCTTGTCGGCCTTCCGGTTTGGCGATAATTTGCCCCTGTCTTTGAGAGGGAAAGGGCACGTCGCTGGCTAGGACCATTGTTGATGGCGCGCAGGATGCGCCTCGATACACGCCCCTATACGGGTTGATCGCAGCGACGGCTTCTGGCGCTTGTGGGCGCCGCCCCTTGGCGCATATCCAGTTCAGTTTCATCCCATTTCCGGGGTCTCGACCATGAGGCCCCGGGGTTGAGCCGCGGCTCTTTCCGCGAAAGGGCGCCTGTCGCCACGAACCGGCGGTCCGCATGGACGCCAAATCGCCTCCACCACGTCCCCCTTAGGAGACTAAACTGATGAAAAAGTCGCTCGCCATTGCCCTTGGCGCTGTTCTGGCTGCGAGCCCTGCCATTGCGCAGGAGGAGCCGGTGCTCAACGTCTATAACTGGTCCGACTATATTGCCGACGACACCATCGCCAATTTCGAGGCCGAGACCGGCATCAAGGTCAATTACGACGTCTACGACAATAACGAGATCGTCGATGCCAAGCTGCTGGCCGGCAATTCGGGCTACGATATCGTCGTGCCCACCGGCAATTTCCTCGAGCGCCAGGTCAAGGCCGGCCTGCTGCTCCCGCTCGACAAGTCCAAGCTGCCCAATCTGGCCAATCTCGACCCCGCCGTCATGGCCGTGGCTGCCGAGCATGACCCGGACAATGCCCATTCGGTGCCCTATATGACCTTCACCATTGGCCTGGGCTACAATGTCGCCAAGGTCACCGAAGCGCTGGGCGCCGATACCCCGATCGATAGCTGGGACATCCTGTTCAAGCCCGAAAATGCCGAAAAGCTCGCCGGTTGCGGCATTGCCCTGCTCGATAGCCCCTCCGAGGTCATGGGCACGGTGCTCCACTATATCGGCAAGGACGCCAATTCGGAGAGCGAGGAAGACCTCGCCGCGGCCGAAGCGGCCCTGACCGCGGTCAAGCCCTATATCCGCTACTTCCATTCCAGCCAGTACATTGACGACCTGGCCAATGGCGAAATCTGCCTGGCGCTGGGCTATTCGGGCGATATCTTCATTGCCGCCGACAGCGCCGCTGAAGGCGTCGAGGTGGGCTATGTCATTCCCAAGGAAGGCGCCGCCACGCTGATGGACCTTCTGGCCATTCCCGCCGATGCCCCGCATCCGGACAATGCCCATAAGTTCATCGACTATATCATGCAGCCTGAAGTGGTGGCCGCGATCACCGACTATGTGTTCTACGCCAATCCCAACCTGGCCGCGACCGAGTTCGTCTCCGAAGAGGTCAAGGGTAATCCCGGCATCTATCCGCCGGCCGAGACGGTCGCCAATGCCTTTGCGCTGACGGCCCATTCGCCCGAGTTCGAAGAGGTGCTGACCCGCACCTGGACCCGGATCAAGACCGGTCAGTAACATCCACACAGCAGGGACGGTACTCACCGTCCCTGCCCTTATCCGGCTAGAGCGTCATGGCAAAAAAACCGCAGCTTGCGATCGATACGCGTCCATGGCGCGATACGGCCAATAACAAGCCCTTCGTGCGCATCAAGAACGTCTCCAAGAAATTCGGCGACATCATCGCCGTCAACGATGTCTCGCTCGACATCTACAAATCCGAACTCTTCTGCCTCTTGGGCGGCTCCGGCTCGGGAAAGTCGACCCTGCTGCGCATGCTGGCCGGTTTCGAAACCCCGACATCGGGCACCATCGAGATCGACGGCCAGGACATGACGTCCGTGCCGCCCTATGACCGGCCGGTCAATATGATGTTCCAGTCCTATGCGCTGTTTCCGCATATGTCGGTCGAACAGAACATTGCCTATGGTTTGAAGCGCGATGGCCTGCCCCGCGCCGAAATCAATGCGCGCGTGGCTGAGCTATTGGCCCTGGTCAAACTCGAAGACTATGGCAAGCGCAAGCCGCATCAGCTTTCCGGTGGTCAGCGCCAGCGCGTGGCCCTGGCCCGCGCCCTCGCCAAACGCCCCAAACTCCTCCTCCTCGACGAACCCCTTGGCGCTCTCGACAAGAAGCTGCGCGAGGAAACCCAGTTTGAGCTGGTCAAGATTCAGGAGAGCCTCGGCGTCACCTTCATCGTGGTCACCCACGACCAGGAAGAGGCCATGACGCTCGCCACCCGCATCGGGGTGATGAACCAGGGCGAAATCGCCATGATCGGCGAACCCACCGATATCTATGAATTCCCCAATTCGCGCTTCGTGGCCGGCTTTATCGGCTCGGTCAATATGGTCGAGGGCGTGGTGACCGAGGACGAACCGGACCATGTGCGTATCCGCTCCAACGAGCTGGGCTCGGACATCTATGTCGGCCATGGCGTCGACTGCGCGCCTGAACAGACATTGTGGTGGGCCATCCGCCCGGAAAAAATGGTGCTGAGCCGCGAGCGCCCGGCCGGCAAGAACGGGGCGAATGTCACAGCCGGTGTGGTCGAGGAAATCGCCTATCTGGGCGATATCTCGGTCTATCAGGTGGCGCTCGAAAGCGGCAAACGTATCCGCGTTTCCCAAACCAATTCGGTCCGCGGCAACCCCGACGCCATCACCTGGGAAGAACAGGTCTACGTCACCTGGGACGAAGATGCCGGTTCGGTGCTGACGTCATGAGGAACGAAAGCGAAATGGCCGCAGGCCACCTCTCCCTTTGGGGGAGAGGTCGGCGCGCAGCGCCGGGTGAGGGGGCCTTCCTCGGCACCGGCTCCTGCCGGAAGGCCCCCTCGCCCCAACCCTCTCCCCTTAGGGAGAGCGGGCGCATCGCGTTCGCCTACTGTTGCGGAGCCCGCTCATGACCGCCACCCACGACCCCACCATTCCCCCGCCCCGGCGGCTCAAACCCTGGAATGCCGTCGAAAAAGGCCTGGCCCGCGTCGGCATTACCGGGCGCATGCTGGTGCTGGCCGCGCCGGTGCTCTGGCTGCTGGTCTTTTTCCTGATCCCGCTGGCCGTCGTCTTCGGCATTTCGCTGGCCAATAAGCAATTCGGCCGTCCGCCCTATACGCCGCTTCTGACCAGTGAAGAGGGCACGGTGCAATTGACCCTGCACCTCAATAACTACATTCGCCTCTTCACCGACAATCTCTATGTCGCCGCTTATTTGAGCTCCATCCGCATTTCCGCCATTGCCACCGTGATCACGCTCTTGGTCGGCTATCCTATGGCCTATGCCATTGCTCGCGCGCCCGACCGCTGGCGCAATATTCTTCTCATGCTGGTGATCCTGCCCTTCTTCACCTCCTTCCTCCTGCGCGTTTACGCGCTGACCGGCTTCATGCGCGGCAATGGGGTGATCAATCAGTTTCTCGGGCTCTTCGGCATCGAGCCCATCGTGATGATGCAGACCGATTTCGCCGTCTATGTGGGCATTGTTTACACCTACCTGCCCTTCATGATCCTGCCGCTCTATACGACCCTGGTGAAGCTCGACGTCTCGCTCTTCGAAGCCTCGGCCGATCTGGGGGCGCGGCCGGTGCACACCTTCCTTTTCATCACCCTGCCGCTTTCCCTGCCCGGCATCATTGCCGGCTCCATGCTGGTCTTCATTCCCGCCATTGGCGAATTCGTCATTCCCTCGCTTCTGGGTGGCCCGGAAACCCTGATGATCGGCCGCGTCCTCTGGGACGAGTTCTTCACCAATACCAATTGGCCTCGCGCCGCCGCCGTCGCGGTCGCCATGCTGCTGGTGGTTGTGGTGCCGATCATGCTGTTGCAGCGCGCCCAGGGCGCGGTGGTGGAGAAATAAGATGCGGCGCGGCTGGTTCCTTCCCATCGCGGCGGCTCTGGGCTTTTCCTTCCTCTATGCACCCATCGTCTCGCTGGTCATCTTCTCGTTCAACGAAAGCCGGCTGGTCACCGTCTGGTCGGGCTTCTCGGTCCAATGGTATGGCGAGCTGTTCCGCGACCCGCAAATGCTCGGCGCCGCCTGGCTGAGCCTGCAGATCGCCGCGCTTTCCGCCACCATTGCCCTGGTCCTGGGCACCTTGGCCGCCGTGGCCCTGGTGCGCTTCCGCCGCTTTCGTGGCCGCACGCTTTTTTCCGGCATGGTCTCGGCCCCGCTGGTCATGCCCGACGTGATCACCGGCCTCTCCCTGCTGCTGCTCTTTGTGGCCATGGAAGGCATTCTGGGCTGGCCGCAGGGCCGCGGCATGCTCACCATCGTCATCGCCCATGCCACCTTCTGCACCGCCTATGTTTGCGTGGTGGTGCAGTCCCGCCTCTCCGATTTCGACCGGAGCCTTGAAGAAGCCGCCATGGATCTGGGTGCCTCGCCCGTCCGCACCTTCTTCGATGTCACCCTGCCCATCATCGCCCCGGCCCTGGTCTCGGGCTGGCTCCTGGGCTTTACCCTGTCGCTGGACGATCTGGTCATTGCCAGCTTCGTCTCCGGCCCCGGCTCCTCGACCCTGCCCATGGTCATCTTCTCCAAGGTACGCCTCGGTGTCTCTCCCGACGTCAATGCGCTCGCCACCATCATTATCGGCATCGTAGCGCTCGGTGTTCTGGCGGCCACCATCATCCAGCTCAGGAGCAAGCCCAAAAGCGGGCAGGCGTAAGATAAGCGGCGGGCGTCCATACTGAGGGAGGAAAGAGCGTGGATGAACGTTTTCGTGCGCTTGTAGAAGGTTTGCACCCAAAGTTTGAGCAACTGGTCGCTATGGAACCTCATGCCGGGGTTCCTCCCCCAACAAAAATGCCAGTAAGCGGTATCTATCTCTTTAGCGATGGCGACAAACCGCTCTACGTAGGCCGCTCAAACAGGTTGCGGAAGCGTTTCTTCCTTCACACGCGCGAAGGCTCTCGACATAATCAAGCAAGCTTCGCCTTTCGGCTCGTCGCTGAAGCGTTGAAGCTCCCGCCCGCTTCCTACACCAAGGATGGCAGTAGAAAGGTCGTGGCATCGACCGAGGAGTTCATTCGAGAGTTTGCCGCTGCCAAGAAGCGCATCCGGGCCATGAATTATCGGTATGTAGAGGAAACTGACCAAACGCGCCAGGCGCTGCTTGAAATCTATGCTGCGGTAGTCCTTCAAACTCCCTACAACGATTTTGGCACGCACTGACGCAATCCACCTCGGTGCGCACCGACCACACCTCCCTGCAAAATCGTGACAAATCAATGACTGGACAGGCCCGGAAAACGCAGGCAAGCTCACCCCATGTTCAACCAAAGCAAAGGAGGTGATCCAGTGTCTTATGAGATTTTGGCTCTTGAGGAAGGTCTGGGTTTTCGTGTGTTGACTGGGAGTGATCTCGGATAAGCACGCGCCTCCCGGCCCTCAAGGCCGATAAGCTCAGGAAGGGTCGTTCGAAAGAACGGCCCTTTTCTGTTTCTGCCAACGCACTTGACGCCGCCGCCCAAGCCATTGATACCCCTGCCCGAGCCCAAAGCGCTTCCAGAAAAAGTGGTTGCCGGTTTTTCGGTTCGGAAGCGCTACAAATAAACTTGGAGGCAGCCTTGTCCTCGGCCAATTTCGTCCTGACCCTTTCCTGCACCGACCGGCCCGGCATCGTCGCCGCCGTTACCACTGAACTGGCGGCGCTCAAGGCCAATATCGCCGAGAGCAATCAGTTCTGGGATCGCGAGACCGGCCGCTTCTTCATGCGCCTGGCCTTTGCCGCGCCCGAGGGTATTGGCCGCGATGCTATCGAGAAAGCACTGAAATCGCCCATCGAGCGCTTCGACATGAAAACCGCGCTCTCCGATGAAAGCCGCAAGAAGCGCATCGTCATCCTGGTCTCCAAATTCGACCACACCCTCCTGCATCTGCTCTATCAGATCCGGGTCGGCTGGCTCGATGCCGAAGTGGCCACCATCGTCTCCAACCATGAAGATGCTCGCAAAATTGCCGAAGATGCCGGCATCCCCTACCATTATCTGCCGGTCACCAAAGACACCAAGCCCGAGCAGGAAGCCCAGATATTGGACATCGTCAAAACCACCGGCGCTGATCTGGTGGTGCTGGCCCGCTATATGCAGGTGCTGTCGGACAATCTCTCGACCCGCCTTTTCGGCCAGGTGATCAATATCCATCATTCCTTCCTGCCCAGCTTCAAGGGCGCCAAGCCCTATCACCAGGCCCATGAGCGCGGCGTCAAGATCATCGGCGCCACCGCCCATTACGTCACCCCGGACCTCGATGAAGGCCCGATCATCGAGCAGGAAACCGCCCGCGTCACCCATGCCATGAGCCCCGACGACCTGGTCGCCGCCGGCCGCGACATCGAAAGCCGCGTCCTCGCCCGCGCCGTCAAGCTGCACCTGGAAAGCCGGGTCATGCTCAATGGCAAAAAGACGGTGGTATTCGGCTAAGGCGGGCGCCCAAGCACAGCGGCTCCTTCGTCCCCTCGCCCCTCAGGGGAGAGGGTAGCGTCGCCGGGCGCCTTGGCGACCTGGCAGAGCTGGGGTGAGGGGTGCAACCCTCTCGGCAAAGACCACAATGCGCCGTTCGAGCATAGCTCTCATGGCCTTTTCGCCTGAGGGGGAAAGGACCGGCGGCATCGGCAACCGAGCCGTACTAAACCGGCAAATCTTCCAGATTGAGCGAATCCGCCAGGCTCGTCTGATCGAGCACCGCCCGTGTCGCCAGCGTCACCCGCTCGAACACATGGCGGATTTCGCAAGACCCCTCGTCCTGGCAGTCGACGCATTTCTTGTAAGCGATCTTGGAAAGGCACGGCAAAGGCGCGATCGGCCCATCGATCAGCCGCAGCACTTCGCCATAGGTGATTTCCTCGGGCGCCTTGAGCAGCTCATAACCGCCCATGCGGCCGCGGCGCGAATTGACGAGGCCGGCGCGCTTCAATTCCAGCAAAATCTGTTCGAGGAATTTCTTCGGGATCGCCTGATCCTTGGAAATCTCCCCGATCATCCGGCTCTGCCCGCGTCCGGCCCGCGCCAGCGATACCAGTGCCCGCAAGGCATATTTCGCCTTTTGCGATATCATGCGTCCCCCCAGGCGTTGACCGCCATCAGTCCTTCTTTTCCGGCTCGACCGGCGGCACGGGCTGACCCGCGTCCTGCCCGGGCCCGGACTCATCATCCTCGCCGCCGCCGCCCTCATCCCGTTCCGGCCCCTCTTCGGCCTCCGGCAGGCTGACGATCTCGTCGATCTCGGCCGGCGCCTCACCCACCGAGGGCGTTTCGACAATCGGCTCGATCACCGCCGGCGGCACCACCATCTCGGCTTCCGCGTCCTCGTCCGCAGGACTTTCCGGCTCGGCCTCGGCAAGGGGCGCCGCATCGACCACGGCAATCTCGGCTTCCGCCTTCTCGCCAGTTTCGGCAGAAGGCGTCACCGCTTCCGCCTCGGCCTCGTCCGCCTCTTTGGAGGGATCGGTAGCCTTGGCTTCGCCCGGCTCACCGGTCGCCGCGTCCTTGACCTCGTCCGGCTGCTCACCGAGCGCCGCTTCGGTCAGGGCCGCACCCATGGCCGCATTGGCCAGGATATTCTCGGCCGTGGGCAATTTGGAGTCCTCGGGCAGGTCGACACCGGCATTGTCCGCGCCCGCCGCGCCGCGCAGGAAGGCCAGAATGCCCTTGCCGATTTCCTGTTCGCCGCGAATGATCGTGGTGGCGCCCAGATCGCGCAGGAAGGTCTCTTCCTCCTCCGAATAGGCCCGGCTGATAATGGCGATATCGGGGTTGAGCTTGCGCCCGCTTTCGCAGACCGAGCCGGCCTCGAAGCCATTGGAAATCGCCACCAGCAGCGCCCGCGCCTGAGCCAGGTTTGCCAGCTTGAGCACATCTTCGCTGGCGGCATTGCCAAAGATCACCTCAAATCCTTCGGCCCGCGCCGCCGCCACGTCATGATCGGAATCCTCGATCACCACCAGCCCGCCGCCGTCGGCCTTGATGCCGGCCGCCACGATGCGCCCGACCTGCCCATAGCCCACCAGCACGGTATGGCCGGTCTGGTGCGAGGGCTCACCCGTATCGTCATCAGCGCCCGGCGCACCGCGATCCACCGCACCTTCCGATGGCGCGTCGGTCGTGGCAGGCCCTTCAGCCGCCATGGAGGGCTCCATCCGCGTTTCGCCGGCCGGCTCGACGCTCTCATCGCGCCGCGCCACCCGGGCCTCGAGCCGCGGCTTGACCAGGTCGAGCACGAAAAACACCACCGGATTGAGCACGATGGAAATCAGCGCCCCGGCCAGGATCAGGTCCTGCCCTTCCGAGGGCAGAATGGCAAGTGCCACCCCCATGCTGGCCAGGATGAAGGAAAACTCACCGATCTGCGCCAGCGAGGCGGAAATGGTCAGCGCCGTCGAAACCGGCCGTCGGAACAACACCACGATCCAGAAGGCAGCCAGCGATTTGCCGATAACGATGATGAACACCGTGGCCAGCACCAGAAGCGGCTGTGTCACGATAATGGTGGGATCGAACAACATGCCCACCGACACGAAGAACAGCACCGCAAAGGCGTCACGCAGCGGCAGCGTCTCCTGCGCGGCACGGTGGGAAAGCTCGCTTTCCGAAAGGATCATGCCGGCAAAGAACGCGCCCAGCGCCAGCGACACGCCGAACAGCACCGCCGATCCCAGCGCCACGCCCAGCGCAATGGCCAGCACCGCCAGGCGGAACAATTCGCGGCTGCCGGTATGGGCGGTGCCATGCAGGGCCCAGGGAATGATCCGCCGCCCCACCACCAGCATGAAGCCCACAAAGGCAGCAACCTTGAGCAGGGTCAGCCCCAGAATGCCCCAGATGCCGATATCGATACCCAAAAGCCGGGTGACAAAGGACACGAAGGGGTCGTGCACACCCTCGACCGCGCCGTTAAGGCTCGCAATGGCCGGCACCAGCACGAGCGCCAGCACCATGGCCAGGTCTTCCACGATCAGCCAGCCTACCGCGATCCGGCCCCGCTCGCTTTCAATGAGCCGCCGGTCCTGCAGCGCCTTGAGCAGCACCACGGTCGAGGCCACCGACAAGGCCAGACCGAAGAGGATCGAGCCGAACAGCTCCCAGCCCAGCATCAGCCCCAGCCCCATGCCCAGAAGCGTGGCAAAGCCCATCTGCGCCACCGCCCCCGGAATGGCCAGCGCCCGGACACTCATCAGGTCTTTCAGCGAGAAATGCAGGCCCACGCCGAACATCAGGAGGATCACCCCCAGTTCGGCCAGCTCCGCCCCCAGCGCCTGATCGGCAATGAAGCCCGGCGTATAGGGCCCCACGATAATGCCGGCAAACAGATACCCCACCAAAGGCGGCATGCGCAGCCGATTGGCCACCATGCCGAAAATATAGGCCAGCACCAGACCCGCGACGATCGTGGAGATCAGGGGGGTATCGTGGTGCATCAACGCCTCCGGGCCGTTCGGTTATCTCGATTAAAACAATGGGGTATTTTCCCCGGGCAGCGCAAGCTTTCCCTGCCAATGACATATCAGCCATTCGGATCGGTCACGCGGCAAGCTCTATAGATCAGGTCAAGTATGTTGGAACTTTGACCCGTGCCGAAGGCAAAATCGCTCCAGTGGAGCGATTTTAGGGTCAAAGGCCACGAGAGCTATGCTCGAATGGCGGACCCGGGCCAAAAAAACGCGCCCGAAACCATTCATCCGCTACACGGACCGCGCCTCAGCTCACAATCGTAATCTTCTCGGCCGCCCGCGTGATCCCGGTATAGAGCCAGCGCGCCCGCTCCTCTCGGAACACGAAGCTCTCGTCAAAGAGATAAACATTGTCCCATTGGCTGCCCTGCGCCTTATGGACGGTGAGGCAATAGCCGAAGGTAAACTCGTCAAATTGCCGGCGCTCGGGCCAGCTCATGGCATCCTCCTCGCCCGAAAAGAACGCCTTGTGGGTCAAAACCCGCGCCTCGCCCTTGCCCTCGTCATCGGCCAGCAGCAGGCTCCATTTGCCGTTCGAGCGCCGTGTGGCGTCGGTGACGATCCAGATCTGCCCATTGAGCAGGCGCTTGCGCGGATTATTGCGCAGGCACACCATGCGATCGCCCACCACCGGCTCGTGAAAGGGCAGGCCCTTCAATTCGCGCAGGCGGTCATTATAGGTCAGCCGCGTCTTGTTGCGCCCCACCAGCACCTGGTCGGCCTCCAGCACCGCGTCCCGATCCACCTGGTCGCGCCCCACCACCACGCTTTCGCCATAGCGGCCGTGCTCGAGAAAGCCGCCCTCGCGCACCGCCATGGAGAGCTGGATGATCGGATTGTCCGCCGCCTGGCGGTGGATTTCGGTCAGCATGATGTCGGGCTCTTTATTGATGAAGAACCCCGCCCCCTGCACCGGCGGCAATTGGAACGGATCGCCCAGCACCAGAACCTTGACTCCGAAGCTCAGCAGATCCGCGCCCAGTTGCTCATCCACCATCGACACCTCATCGATGACGATCAGGTCGGCATCGGCCGCCGGGCTTTCGGGGTCGAGCACGAAGCGCGGCTCGCCCTCCTTCTCGCTCACCAGCGTATAGATCAGGCTATGAATGGTCTGCGCGCCCTTGCAGCCGCGCTTGCGCATAACCATGGCCGCTTTGCCGGTAAAGGCGGCATATTTGACGCTTCGGACATCCTGCGCCAGATGCACCGCCAGGGTCGATTTGCCGGTGCCCGCCCAGCCGAACAGGCGGAACACCTGAGGGCCGTTCTTGTCCTTGAGCCAGGCCGAAACCGCGACCAGTGCCGCATCCTGCTGGCTCGACCAGACCGGCGGCATCAGGCGATCACCGTCGCGACCGTACCGACACCCTCAATCTGGCCTTCCAGCACATCGCGCCGCCGCACCGCGCTGACCCCGGCCGGCGTGCCGGTCATGATCAGGTCACCGGCCTTGAGCGTCACCAGGCGGCTGAGAAAGGCTATGGTTTCGCTCACGTTCCATAACTGGTCGGCAAGGTCGCCCCGCTGCCGCTCTGCGCCATTGACGCTGAGCGTAATCGCCCCACGCGCCGGATGGCCGATGGCGCTGGCCGGCGCAATCGTGCCGATAGGGGCAGACTGGTCAAAACCCTTGGCCATGGTCCAGGGCCGGCCGGCCTTTTTGGCCTGGGCCTGCAGGTCGCGCCGCGTCATGTCGAGCCCGGCGGCATAGCCGAATACGTGATCGAGCGCGTCGTGCTCGCCGATCGCGGCGCCCTCCTTGCCAATGGCCACCACCAGCTCGATCTCGTGCTGCAGGTCCTGCGTTTGCGGCGGATAGGCGATTGGCGCGCCATCGATCACCACCGCATCGGCGGGCTTGTCGAAAAAGAATGGCGGATCGCGCAGATCATTGCCCATTTCTTTGACGTGCTCGGCATAATTGCGACCGACGCAATAGATGCGCCGCACCGGAAAAAAGCCGCCGCCCTGCACCGGCACCAACACCGGCTGCGGCGCGGGAATAACCAGGTCAGCCACGCTTGAACTCCTCGGCATAGGGCCCGATCAGGTCGAGATCGATTGCGCTCAACCGGTCCTGCGCCGTAAAGGATTGATGCCAATAGGGATAAAGCAGCGGCGGACGGCTGACCGCATCGAGCCGCGCCCGCTCGTCGTCGCTGAGCTTGAACCGTGCTGCGGCGATATTGTCGGCAAACTGCTTTTCATTGCGCCCGCCGATGATGACCGAGGTCACACCCGGCCGGCCCAATAGCCAGCTCAACGCCACCTGCGCGCCGGAGACACCGCGCGCCTCGGCAATGGCCACGAGCACGTCAATGACGGAATAGAGCTGGTCCCAATCATAGACGGGCGGCTCACGGAAGCCCCCGACATGCCGCCCGCTCTCCGGCCCGCTGTCGCGGCGATATTTGCCCGACAGCAATCCCCCGGCCAGCGGCGACCAGATCAGCATGCCCAGGCCTTGGTCCTGGGTAATGGGCACCAGCTCATATTCGGCGTCGCGGCTATGCAGCGAATAATGGATCTGCTGGGAAACAAAGCGCTGGCCATGCACTTTTTCAGCGGCCATCAGCGCCTTCATGATGTGCCAGCCCGAATAGTTCGAGCAGCCGATATAGCGCACCTTGCCCGAGCGCACGAGGCTATCGAGCGCCTCCATGGTTTCCTCGACGGGTGTCATCCCGTCCCATTCATGCACCTGATAAAGGTCGATCACATCGGTCTTGAGGCGTTTGAGGCTCGCCTCGGCTTGGGCGATGATATGGTGGCGGCTCAGCCCGATCTCATTGGGGCCGTCACCCATTTTGAAGCGCACCTTGGTCGCCACCAGCGCCCTTTGCCGCCGCCCGCTCTCCTTGAGCACATCGCCCAGAATTTCCTCGGAGACCCCGGCATTATAGACATTGGCCGTGTCATAGAGATTGATCCCGGCATCCAGGCACATATCCACCTGTCGCGCCGCATCTTCCGGGCTGGTATTGCCGATCTTTTCCGATCCGCCAAAGGTCATGGTCCCCATGGTCAGCACCGAGACTTTCAGTCCCGAACGTCCCAGATATCGATAATCCATGGATTCCTCCTTTGTTCCGCAAGGCTAAGGACTAAAGGGGCGGGGGAGTCGGGTCAATCTTGCCCTTGAAAATCTCCTCGCCCGCCCGGCGCAGGACCGGGGCAGGCCATATTGGAATTGCCGGCCTTATTGGCATAGTCTCCTCCCAAAACGTCTGAGGAGATTCCCATGCTCTACGCAATTCTCTGCTACAATGAAGAAAATGTCGTCTCCACCTGGACCCAGGAAGAAGACGACGCCTGCATAGCGCGCCTGCTGGACGTTCAATCCGGCATGGCAGCCAAAGGCAAGATGGGGCCCGTGGTCCGCCTCTGGAACACCGACGAGGCCAAGACCCTGCGCAAGTCCAATGGCGAACCAACCGTATTCGACGGCCCCTTTGCCGAGACCAAGGAACAGTTTCTGGGCTTCTATGTCGCCGATTGCGCCGATATGGACGAGGCGCTGGATTTCGCCCGCGAGCTGGCCGAGGCCAATCCCGGCACCGGCTCCTACGAAATCCGCCCCCTGCGCTTTTTCGGCGACAACAAACTGGCCAGCACCGAAATGCTCAACGTCGCCGCCGAGTAAGCAGCGCGAGCACCGGCTTAAACTCCCTCGCCCCTCAGGGGAGAGGGTTGGGGTGAGGGGTGAGAACCCATCAGCAAGGGCGCAGAACTGAACCCCTCATCCGGTCCTTTCGGGCCACCTTCTCCCCTCAGGGGAGAAGGGAACGACAACATCTGGCCCTACCCCTCCGGCCCGATCACCAGATTATCGATCAGCCGCGTCGTGCCCAGATAGGCCGCAACTGCCAGCAGGGCGCCACGCATACCGACGGTAGCAATGGCCCCCAGGCTTTCGGGGTCGCGCACTTCCCAATATTGCGCCTTGATGCGCTCTGATCTGGCCAGGACGGAAAGGCCGATCTGCGCCAGTTTCTCCGTATCATGCTCGCCGGCCGCATAGGCCTCCGCCACCGCCTCAAGGCTCTTGTGAAGCAGCGGGGCCGCTGCCCGATCCTCCGCCGAGAGATAGACATTGCGCGAACTCAGCGCCAATCCATCGGCCTCCCGCACGATCGGTCCGCGCAGAATTTCAACCGGCACATCCAGATCGCGCACCATGCGCTCGATGACGGCGCATTGCTGCGCATCCTTCTGCCCGAACACGGCCACATGTGGCTGCACCAGATTGAAGAGCTTGAGCACCACCGTGGTGACGCCGCGGAAATGTCCCGGCCGCACGGCGCCGCAAAGGGGCCCCGAAACCAGCGTTTCCTCGACCAGGGTCGAGGCGCCTTGGGGATACATATCTTCCACCGAAGGCAGGAACAGCGCATCCACGCCCGCCGCCTCGAGCTTGTCGATATCGGCTTCGATGGGGCGCGGATAGCGGCTCAAATCCTCATTGGGCCCGAATTGCAGCGGATTGACGAAGATCGAGGCAATGACGAGGTCCGCCGCTTCGCGCGCCCGGGCCATCAGGCTCATATGGCCCTCATGCAGCGCCCCCATGGTCGGCACGAAGCCCAGCCGCGTGCCCTCGGTCACCTTGGCGCGCCAGGCCCTGAGGCTGGCCTTGTCACGAAGAACAAGCGTCATGCGATGATGTCCCAGATCTGTCGGGCGATCTCGGCCTTGGGACCCAGCGCCAATTCGTGCCGCGCACCCTTGGCCGACAGCAGGACGCCCGCATTGGTGCCCACGGCAAAGCCGGTCTGGCCTTGATCGCCGAGCTTGCTCACTGCATTGGCAAAAAGGAAATCGAGCCCCTTGGCCTTGAGCTTGCCGGCGCCATGGGCTTCGACATCATCGGTTTCGGCCGCAAAGCCGAGGAACCATTGGCCATTGGCCGCCTGTTTCAAGCTCGCCAGCACATCGGTGGACGGCACCAGATCAAGCGCAATCGCATCGGCAGCGCGCTTCAATTTGCTGGCCGAGGGCGAGGCAACCGAATAATCCATCACCGCCGCCGTGGCCACAACGCCTGTCGTACCCGGCAGGGCCTTGAGCGCTGCCTCCGCCATTTCTTCGGCGGTCCGCACTTCGAACAGATGGAAACGGTTCTCGGTCCCCCGCGGCGGCTTGGGCCGCACGACGCCCTTGTCCACGCCCAGCACATAATCGACCATCGCGCCGCGCCGCAGCGCTTCCTCGGCCATGGCGGCACCCATGCGGCCGGTGGAATGATTGGTAATATAGCGCACCGCATCGATGGCCGTGGTCGTGGGGCCCGCGGTGATCAGAATACGTTCATTAACGAGGTCCTGGACCCCCTCCGGGCGCAGCATCGCCTCAATGGCCGCAACGATATTGGCCACCGGCGCGAGCTTGCCCATGCCCACTTCGCCACAAGCCAATAGCCCCGATGCCGGCTCCACAACGCTCGCGCCGCGCTCTACCAGCGTCGCAAGATGCTGTTGTACAATGGGTTTTTCCCACATGACCGTATTCATCGCCGGCGCAATCAGGATCGGCGCCTCGGTCGCCAAAGCCACGGTCGAAGGCAGGTCATCGGCCAGCCCTAAAGCCAGTCGTGCCAATAGGTTAGCACTCGCCGGCGCAAAAACCATAAGATCAGCCCAGCGCGCAAAATCGATATGCTCGGTCCCCGAAACATCGGGCCCGAACTGCTCAAACCGCGCCTTGCGCCCCGAAAGCGTTTCGAGCACCAGCGGAGAGACGAACTCCTTGGCGCTATTGGTTAAAATGCACTGCATCTGATGCCCGGCCTTGCCCAGTTCGGAGACCAGATCGGCGGCCTTATAGGCTGAAATCGAACCGGAAATGGCGATCAGAATATTGGCCATGGCGTCAATCGACCCGCCGCACGAGCGGTATCGGACCGCGCTCGGCCTTGGTCTCGGCCACATATTCTCCAACCGCTTTTCTGACCATGCCGGCCACATCGGCCCGCGGCCGCGCAAAACTGGGTGGCGGGCTGGTATTGAGTCCGATCAGGTCGTTGATCACCAGCACCTGGCCGGCACAATCCTTGCCCGAACCGATGCCGATCGTGGGAATGGTCAGCATATGCGTGATCTCGGCGGCCAGCGCCGGCGTGACGCATTCGAGTACAATGGCAAAGGCCCCAGCCGCTTCCAAAGCCCGCGCCTCTTCGCGCAGCCGCCCGGCCGAGGCCTCGTCCTTGCCATGCATGTAATAGCCGCCCATCTGGTGCACATGCTGCGGCGTCAACCCGATATGGGCAACCACGGCAATGCCATGGGCCACCAGCTTCTCAACAGTCGGAACCATGGCGATCCCGCCTTCGAGCTTGACCGCCTCGACCCCGGTTTCCTTCATGATACGCACCGCATTGGTGAGCGCGCTATCCGGATTGGTCACCGAACCAAAGGGCATGTCGCAGACCAGCAATGCCCGGTGCGACCCACGTTTGACGGCAGCAGCATGGCGGATCATGTCGTCGAGCGTCACCGGCAAGGTGGTTTCATGGCCAAGCACCACATTGCCCAGGCTATCGCCCACCAGGATCATGTCGGCACCGGACATATCGACCAACGCGGCCATGGTGGCATCATAGGCGGTCAGCATGGCCACCGCCTCGCCGCGTTGCCGCATGGCGGCAATATCGCGCGTGGTCAGGCGCTTGTTCGGGGTCTGGGTCGACACTTTCAGTCCTCCAACCCTGCCGGCGCCAACATGGTCCGGCCTTTTGCGCGGGAGATAGGGCAAACCGAGGCGCAGCGCCAGCCCTTCATTGGTGCTATGCGCTTGACGCTCAGCGGCGCTGCGTCCCTATGCCGGCACGCACCTCGCGCCATTGCCCGGGAGCGATCCCCTCCAGCGTCCAGTCCGCAATCCGCCAGCGCACCAGCCGAAGAGTGGGAAACCCCACCGCTGCCGTCATCCGCCGCACTTGCCGGTTGCGCCCTTCGGTAATGGTCAGCGCCATCCAGCTATCGGGCACGCTTCTGCGAAATCTAACCGGCGGATCGCGCTCCCACAATTCCGGCGGATCGATCAGCTTGGCCTTGGCCGGGCGGGCCGGCCCATCCTTGAGCACCACGCCCTCGCGCAATTGGACAAGCGCCGCCTCGGTCGGAACCCCCTCCACCTGAACCAGATAGGTCTTTTCCTTATTGTAGCGCGGTGCGGAAATCTGCGCCTGCAATTTCCCGTCATCGGTCAAGAGCAGCAGGCCCTCGCTGTCCTTGTCCAATCGCCCCGCCGGATAGACGCCGGGGACCTTGACGAAGTCAGCCAGCGTCTCGCCCGGCCCGCCCCCGGTAAATTGCGACAGCACCCCGAAAGGCTTGTTGAACAGGATCAGCCGCGCCATCGAAACCAGCACAATTAAAGACAAGGACAAGCCCGGAATGGCCGCCGGGGTCGGCAAAGTCAACGCCCAGGGTAAGGCCCCAGCGGCATCAGCCCAGTTCGAGCGAGGTCACCCCGAAAATCTGTTCGCGCCGCAGCGCCGGTGCCGGGCCGCGATACATGCGGGCGGTGCGGAATTGCGCGCTAAAGCCCAACGCGTCCAGCTCGGCAAGCAGGCCAGTCTGATACTGGGGCACATCGATCTGCACCACCCCCTCGATGGCACCGATGAGATCGCGCGCGCTCGCCAGGTCCGCGGCAAAGAGTGGCCCGATCTTGCGATCCTTGCGGCAGGCGCGAACGACCATATAGCCACAGGGCTGGCCATCGCGCATGGCCACCAGGGCCTGGTGCGGCGGCGAAATCCAGGCCTCGAGGAACCTGTCGCGTCGGGCCGGAAAGCAGGCCTGGTCCACATCGCGCACGGGCTCGACGCTGTCGAGCACCTCGATGTGGCAATGCCGGGCCGCAACGCGCCGCAAGACGCCGCCCATGCGGACCGTCTCGTAATCTGCGGCAAAGCCCATGCGCTGATAATTGGCCTGCTGTTCGGGCACGCCATCGAGCCCGACAATGCGGTTGCCCAGATAGGTCATGCCCGCATCCCAGACGGCCCGGCCATAGCCCTGCCCGCGAAAATCGGGATGGCAGATATAAAGCCCCAGAAAGCCGAAATCGTCGTCATAGGCGACCACGGAAATGCCGGCCACCATGACGCCATCGACAAAGGCGCCAAGAAAACCCTTCGGATCAGCCGCATGAAAGGCGGAGGCGTCCACGACGCCCGGATTCCAGCCCTCCGCAGCAGCCCAATCGATCAGTGTTTCAATGTCGTCGAGGTCAAGTGTGCGGATATCAACTGTCACGGTGCGAATTCGGCCATCATGCCGGCATAGGGTTTGGAGACCGGTCCAGCATAAGCCCCGCGCTTGGATGTCGATAGCCCCAGCGCCACCAGGGCCTCGGCCTGCTTGACCGCCGCGCCCACCCCGTCGATCACCGGCATGCCGAATTCTGCCTGCAGGGTCCGCGCCAGGTCGGCCATGCCCGCACAGCCCAGGACGATAGCTTCGGCATTGTCCTCGGCAATGGCGCGGGTGATTTCGCTCCGGAGCTTGTCGCGCGCACCCGAATTGGGGTCTTCGAGCGACAGCACCGATATATTGGCCGCTCGCACATGCGCCTTGCGCCCCATGCCGTAGCGATCCACCAATTCCTCGATCGGCACGCGCGAGCGCTCCATTGTGGTCACCACGGTGAACCGCTTGGCGACCATGGCGGCCAGCGACAACGCACTCTCGCAAATCCCCAGCACGGGAATACCCGCCATGGCCCGGGCCGCATCGAGCCCGGTATCGTCGAAACAGGCGATAATGGCCGCCTGGGCCCCGGCTTTCTCGCCGGTCGCGATCTCCGCCAACAGACCGGGCACGGCAAAAGCCTCGTCGTAAAACCCTTCAATGGAAACCGGCCCCATGGCGCTGGTTACCGCCTTCACATCCGTTTGCGGTGCCGCTGCCTGCCGGGCAGCCGCGTCGATGGTTTCGGTCATACTGGCCGTGGTGTTGGGATTGACAACAAGCAGACGTGTCATGCGCGCAGCCGTCTGTTCTGCACCAACCTGATGGCCAGGATCGTGCCTAGAATGACGAGGAACGAGAACAATGTGGTCACCGTACCCAGCGCGTAGAGCACGGGTGTGGTGACATTGGTGGTCATGCCATAGATTTCGAGCGGCAAAGTATTGGCGCTGCCCGAGGTCAAGAGACTCCGCGCAAACTCGTCATAGGACAGGGTAAAGCCGAAAAGCCCGACGCCGATCAGGCTTGGGGCGATCATGGGCAGAACGACATGGGCGAATGTCTGCCAGGAGGAAGCGCCAAGGTCGCGTGCCGCTTCCTCATAGCTCGGCGAAAAACGGTTGAAGACCGCGAACATGATGAGCACACCAAACGGCAGCGTCCAGGTCAGATGCGCCCCAAAGGCCGAACTGAACCAGGCGGGGCGAATACCCACCTGCTGATAGAGCACGCCGATGCCCAGGCTGACGATGATCGAGGGTACGACCAGGCTGGCAATGGTGAGGTAAAATAGCGGCGTCGCGCCGAAGAACCGCCGCCGGAATGCCAGTCCCGCCAAGAGCGAGACCAGCACCGTTACGGCCATCACCATCAGCCCCAGCGCAAAGGAGCGGCCGAAACTGGCGCCAAAATCGCCCACGGCCTGACGCTCGAAAAGGTTGAAGAACCAGTGCAGCGACACACCATTGAGAGGGAAGGTCAGCCCCCCGGAAGGGCCCTGGAAGCTCAGGATGAACACCGCCGAAAGGGGGCCATAAAGAAATAGCACGAACAGGACAAAGAAGGCGGCCAGAACATAAAAGCCGGGGCTGCGTTTTTCGCTCATCTCACAGCTCCTTGCGAATATCGACGATGCGCAGGATGCCAGCGACCATCACCAGAACCAGGATCAGCAACACCACCGCATTGGCTGCCGCTGCCGGATATTGCAGAAGGCTCATCTGATTGCGCATCATCAGCGCCACCGAGGCAGACTGACCGCCCGACATGACCTGAACGGTCGAAAAATCGGCCATGACCAGGGTCACGACGAAAATGGTGCCGATGGCAATGCCGGGCTTGGCCAGCGGCAGGATCACATGCCAGATGATCTGCCAATCCTTCGCCCCGGCATCACGCGCCGCCTCCGCCAATGAGCGGTCGATGCGCATCATGGTGTTGAAAATCGGGGTGACCATAAACAGCGTATAAAGATGCACCATGGCCAGGACCACGGCGAAATCGGAATAGAGCAGCCACTCTATGGGCTGGTCGATAATCCCGGCACTGACAAGGGTGGAATTGACCAGTCCATTGCGTCCCAGCACCGGAATCCAGGAAATCATGCGGATGATATTGGATGTCAGGAACGGCACGGTGCAGACCAGAAACAACACCATCTGCATGGCGGCGCTGCGGATGTGAAAGGCCAGGAAATAGGCGACCCAGAAGCCGAGAAACGCCGTGATCGCCCAGACCAGAAAGGCGAATTTGAGCGTATTGCCATAGGTCCGCCAAGTAACCCAGGAGCCCAGCGTTTCGGCATAGTTGAAGGTGAAAAAGCCCGGATACATGCCGGCAAAGTCATAGTCCCAGAAGCTGACAATAACGAGCAGCACGATGGGCAGTGCCAGGAAAAAGCCCAGGATCAGCGTCAACGGTGTCGCCTGCAGATAGGGCGTGGCGCGGGCCAGCAGATTGTTCAACAACACTCTCCACGTCTCTCGTGCCGCCCTCGGACTTAGTCCTAAGGCCGATCGTTATTCGTTCCCGGTCAAAAGTGCCCAGGGCCGTGCCCGCGGGCCAAGTAGTGTTTGGGGACGCAGTTATGCGCCCCCAACACGGTCATCACGCCGCGATGAACTCGTTCCAGCGGCGGACCATGTAGCGGTCTTCGTCCATCACCGAATTCCAGCAGGCGACCTTGCCCATGCGTTCTTCGAACGAGCCGCCATCGCGCACCGCGCCGGCCTTTTCCATGACGGTGCCATCGGGCGCCAGAATATCGCCCTGGGCCGGCTTGCCCTCGATCCAGAAGCCCCATTCGTCTTCGGACATGTAGTTCTTGGCCGTCTCCATATTGGCCGAATAATAGCCCTGGCGGTTGAGATAGCCGCCGACCCAGCCGGAGGTGTACCAGTTGATATATTCGTAGGCCGCATCGAGCTGAGCGCCCGAAAGGTGAGAGGCCAGACCCAGACCACCACCCCAGGAGCGATAGCCTTCCTTGAGCGGCTGATACTTGCAGGGGATGCCGCGCGAGCGGACGGCGGCCACGGCCGGCGACCACATGGACTGGATGACCACTTCGCCCGACGCCATCAGGTTGACGCTCTCGTCAAAGCTCTTCCAGAAGGCGCGGAACTGGCCGTCCTGCTTGGCCTTGATCAGGAAATCGATGGTCTTGTCGATTTCCTCGGTGGTCATATTGCCCTTGTCGGCATAGGTGATCTCGCCCATGGCCTCCATGATCATGGCCGCATCCATGATGCCGATGGACGGGATGTTGAGGATCGAGGTCTTGCCCTTGAAGGCCGGGTCCATGATATCGGCCCAAGTGGTGATCTCGCGACCCACCAGGTCCGGACGGATACCCAAGGTGTCGGCATTGTAGATGGTCGGCACCATGGTGAACCAGCCGGTCTCGCCGCTGGCAAAGGTGGTGCTGTCGGGTCCTTCAACAAAACCGACCGTATGCGGCGCAGTGCCCTGGGCGATGACGCTGTCGGGCAGCAGCTTGCCGGTTTTGAATAGCGGCACGATCTGGTCGTAATAGGTCAGGCGCGACGTATCCATGGGCTGGATGACGCCCGTCGGAAAGACCTTCTTCAAGATCCAGTACTCGATATCGGCAATGTCATAGCTGTCCGGCTGGGTCACGGCCCGCTGGGCGGCAGCGTCCGAGTCGGTGGCCGTCATCTCGAGGGTAATGCCGAGGTCTTCCTTGCACTTCTCGGCAATGGCATTGAGGTTCGAGACGCCCGTGCCGAACTGCCGCAGCGTGATCGGGTTCTGCGCCCAGATGGTGGGGAAGCCGGTAATGGCCCCCGAGCCGACCGCTGCACCCGCCACGGCCGCCGTTCCGGTCTTGAGGAAATTTCGGCGGCTGATGCCCGCCTTGTTTTCAGTCGTCGTCATAGCTCTTGTCCCTGTTCGCTGGATTGACGATTCATCTATCGAGACGGCCGAGAACGATGGCGTCCTCCGCGTCCCAATTGAGGGGCACCGCGTCCCCCACCTTGACCGGCGCTGCAAAGAACACCTTGTCAGAGAGGATGGCGGTGAAGTCGGAAATGCCGGCGCCGTCGCAGGCGATCTTCACGCTGGCACCGCGATATTCGATATTGGAGACCATGCCGGTGAACCCGAGCCCCTTGGCCGCCGCCTCGCCGAGCCGCACCCGGTCGGTGCGCACGGCAATGTCGAGCGGCTGCCCCGGCGCCGGCGCCGGGCCCATGGCGGCAAAACGCCCGCCCTCGGCTACATCCAGTTGGGCCAGCCCATCGCCATCGCCGGCCGAGCGTCCGGAAACGACATTGTGGTCGCCCATGAAGCGGGCCACGAAGGCGGTCGCGGGACGCTCGAAAATCTCCCGCGGCGCGGCGGCCTGTTCGATACGTCCATCGCTCATCACCACAATGAGATCGGCCAGCGCCATGGCCTCTTCCTGGCTATGGGTCACATGCACGAAGGTAATGCCGAGATTTTTCTGCAGCTTTTTAAGCTCGGCGCGCATACGCACCTTGAGAAAGGGATCGAGCGCCGAAAGCGGCTCATCGAGCAACAGCGCTTCGGGATCGGTAATGAGCGCGCGCGCCAGCGCTACACGCTGCTGCTGCCCGCCCGAAAGCTGGGCCGGATGCCGATCGGCATAGGCCTCCATCTGCATCAGCGTGAGCATGTCCAGTGCCTTGGCGCGGCGCTCCGGCTTGGACATGCCCGACATGGCCAGGCTGAACGCGACATTGTCGACCAGGTCGAGATGCGGAAACAGCGCATAGGACTGGAACATCATCGCCGTGCCGCGCTTGGCCGGCGGCAGGTCGGTGATGACGCTATCGCCCAGCCTGATGTCGCC
Source organism: Devosia sp. XK-2 (assembly GCF_037113415.1). Taxonomy (NCBI): domain Bacteria; kingdom Pseudomonadati; phylum Pseudomonadota; class Alphaproteobacteria; order Hyphomicrobiales; family Devosiaceae; genus Devosia; species Devosia sp. XK-2. Next base: position 3,360,962 of record NZ_CP146608.1, read on the forward strand.
GGCCGAAATGCTCTCATGCCCGGCAATCATGCGCAGCGTCGAACTCTTGCCGCAGCCCGAGGGCCCGAGCAGGCAGCAATAGGTCCCGGCCGGAATCTTGAGGCTGATATCGTCCACCGCCGTGGTCTGGCCGTAAATCTTGGAGACGGACGCGATATCGATCGAGGCAGCCTTGCTCATCCACACCCCCTGTAACGGGGTCTGAATTGCAACTGCCATGCCAAGTGCCGGTTTTGCTGCTTAATCAGCTGGCGCAGCGCGTTTTTCTCTCAGGGCCAAGACTGCCTCGCCCAACATCACTTTGCCAAAATGCCCAACATTTAATCAGTTGTTCGCAATATGCCGGTCAGATTGTATGCAATCTATAAATGTGATTGGACGCGATGTTTCGCTTTCGCCCGGCCCCAAATCCTGTCAAAAGGAACCAGGTGCACCATGATCCAATCGTCCCATTCCGAAGCCGCCCCGCAAGCCGATGACCGGGCCATGGCCATTCGCGACCATTTGCGCGACGCCATAGTCGAGCATCGCCTGGTGCCTGGCACCAAGCTCTCGGAAGCCGAAGTGGGCAAGCTGTTCGATGTCAGCCGCACCGTGGTGCGCGCCGCCCTGCAATCACTGACCTTTGAAGGCCTGGTGCGGGCCGAGCGCAATCGTGGCGCCTTTGTCGCCAGTCCCAGCCCGGAAGAGGCCCGGCAGCTTTTCGAAGCGCGGCGGCAGATCGAAACCGGCATTGCCCGCACCGCCGCCATAAACGGCAAACAGGCCGATTTTGCCCGCTTCGAGGCCTGTCTGGCGACGGAAAGCCGCTTGATCGCCGAGCGTGGGCCGGCCTCACGCCGCGCCTCCATCCGGGCATCAGGCGAATTCCACCTGCTGCTGGCCGAGATTGCCGGCAATGCCATCATGCAGCGCTTCATGGAAGAACTGATTGCCCGCTCCTCCCTGGTCATCGCGCTTTACGGGCGCACCGGTGCATCCAGTTGCGGGCACAACGAACATGGCGACATTGTCGCCGCCCTGCGCGACCGCGACGCAGAACGCGCCAGCGCCCTCATCCTCCAGCATATCGATCACATCGAGGCCGATCTGGACCTGCGCGCTTATGCCGAGCGCCCTCTAAGAGACGCCTTGCTGCTCTAGGGCCGCCCGCCCGATTGGGCATCATGCCGAAGCGCGACGCACCAGTTCAAAGCCGACATTGTGGACGGCGCTGAGCCCCTGCCCTAAGCCGAACCGCTCCACCAGCGCCTTTGCCGCGACCTCGCCCAAAGCCTGGCGGTCGATCCGGATGCTGGTCAGCGCCGGCTCCGTCATGGCCGCGAAATCCTGGTCGCCAAAACCGATCACGGCAACATCCCCCGGCACGCGCAGACCTCGCGCCCCCGCTTCAACCAGCACGCCCTGCGCAAACTGGTCCGAGCTGCAAAACAGAACCGTCCCCTTTTCCATGCCCCCGTCGAGCAATTGCGCCAGCGCCTGCCGGCCCAGTCCCAAAGTCGCCGAACCCGAAAAATCGACGCCGCTCACGACTGTGCCCATGCGGCCGCCAAACCGGGCGACAAAGCTATCGCGGCGGCGCATGGCGCGTTCATCGCCGGCGGTCACGGTGGCGGCATGGCGATAACCGGCCGCCACGGCAAACTCGGCCGCGGTCTGCCCCGCCTCCGCATGAGAGAAGCCGACACAACAATCGATCGGGGAATCCGATATGTCCCAGATCTCGACCACCGGAATGCCGGCATTGAGCAGCATGCGCCGCGCCCCGGCGCTGTGATGCACCCCGGTCAGCAGCATGGCATCGGGCCGCCGTGACAAATGCGCGGCAATTGCCTGCTCTTCGCGCGCCGGATCGAGACCGGTTTCGGACAATATGATCTGATAGCCATGCCTCCGCATAATCTCGGAGAAGGCATGCAGCAGGCTCGCATAGACAATATTGGTGATCGAAGGCACCAATGCCGCGATCAACCTGGATTTGCGCGATGCCAGCGCCCCCGCCACCGCATTGGGCACATAGCCGGTGCGCGCAATGGCATCCTGGATGCGTTGCAGGGTCTCGGGCGACACCTTGTCCGGCGACGACAGCGCCCGTGACACGGTGACCTGTGAGACCCCGGCCAGCCGCCCCACCTCGGCCATGGTCACGCTGCCGCCCCGTCCAAGCCCGCTTTTGCTATGGGCCACCATCATTCTCACCAAATGGGTTCATCACTTCTGTATGCGCTTACAGCTTCTCGGTGCAAGCGGCTCGAAATAGCTATGCACTGATTGACCGACTATGATGTATGCGCATACATTGTCGCCACTCGGGAGGTGGCAATATGGCTCTGGCGCGCCGCAAGACAGTCGAGGACCTGCGATCGGCCCGCTGGTTCGCGCCCGATGATCTGCGCAGTTTCGGCCACCGCTCGCGCATGCTGCAATTGGGCTATGCCGAGGACGAGTTTATGGGCCGGCCCATAATCGGCATTCTCAACACCTGGTCCGAGCTCAATTCCTGCCATAGCCATTTCCCCGAGCGGGTCGAGGCGGTCAAACGTGGCGTGCTGCAGGCCGGCGGCTTTCCGGTCGAATTGCCGGTCCTGTCGGTCGATGAAAGCTTCACCAAGCCGACATCCATGCTCTATCGCAATATGCTGGCCATGGAGACCGAAGAAACCATCCGCTCGCATCCACTCGATGGCGTGGTGCTGATGGGCGGCTGCGACAAGACCACGCCCGGCCTCATCATGGGGGGTCTCTCCGCCGGGATGCCGATGATCTATCTGCCCGCCGGGCCCATGCTGCGCGGCAATTATGCCGGGCGGACGCTGGGCTCGGGCTCGGATGCCTGGAAATATTGGGACGAACGCCGCGCCGGCAATGTCAGCGAGGCGCAATGGCAGGGCTTGCAGGGCGGCATAGCCCGCTCCGCCGGCGTCTGCATGACCATGGGCACGGCCTCCACCATGACCGCCATTGCCGACGCCCTGGGCCTTACCCTGCCGGGCGCCTCGTCCATCCCGGCCGTGGATTCGGCCCATGCCCGCATGGCGTCCGAATGCGGCCGCCGCATTGTCGATATGGTCTGGGAGGATCTGACGCCTGACCGCATCGTCACCCAGGCCGCATTGCGCAATGCCGCCATCGTTGCCATGGCCACCGGTTGCTCCACCAATGCAGTTGTTCACCTCATCGCCATGGCGCGCCGCGCCGGCCTCGTCCTGACGCTGGACGATCTCGATGCATTGGGCCGCGACACGCCGCTGCTCGCCAATGTCCGGCCCTCGGGCAAGGACTATCTGATGGAAGATTTCTATTTTGCCGGCGGTCTCTTGGCCCTCCAAAAGCAGATCATGGACCGGCTCGATACCACCGTCCTCACCGTCAATGGCAAGACCCTGGGCGAGAATATCGCCGGAGCGACAGTCTATAATGACGACGTCATCCGCCCGCTCACCAACCCGGTCTATCACGAAGGCTCTCTGGCGGTTCTGCGCGGCAATCTCTGTCCGGATGGTGCGATCATCAAGCCGGCGGCCTGCGATCCGAAATATTACCGCCATGAAGGTCCGGCCCTGGTCTTTGATTCCTATCCGGAGATGAAAAAGGCCATCGACGACGACAATCTCGACGTCACGCCCGACCACGTTCTGGTGCTGCGCAATGCCGGCCCCCAGGGCGGTCCGGGCATGCCCGAATGGGGCATGCTGCCCATACCCAAGGCCCTGATCAAACAGGGATACCGCGATATGCTGCGCCTTTCCGATGCCCGCATGTCCGGCACCTCCTATGGCGCCTGCGTCTTGCATGTGGCGCCGGAAAGCTTTGTCGGCGGCCCGCTGGCTCTCCTGCAAACCGGAGATATCGTGCGGCTCGATCTGCCCAACCGGCGGCTCGACATGCTGGTGACCGACGCTGAGCTCGAGCGCCGCCGCCGCGCCTGGACACCGCCAGCACCGCGTTTTGAACGCGGCTGGGGCTGGCTCTATACCAAACATGTGACCCAGGCGGATAAGGGCTGCGATTTCGATTTTCTCGAACGCGATTTCGGCCGGTCCGCTGGCGAACCCGACATTTTCTAGCAAAGGCCAGGACAATGGCACGCACGCTTGAGCAAGCGCTGACCGGCATTTCCGGCATTCTGGTCACCCCCTATGACGACGCGGGCAATGTCGCACCGGACCGCCTGACGCCCATCCTGGATCGGGCGCTCGACGCCGGCCTCCACATGCCCGTGGTCAATGGCAATACTGGCGAGTTTTATGCCCTGACCACCGAGGAAGCCTCGATCATGGTGCGCGAGGTGGTGCGGCTGGTCGATGGTCGCGCCCCGGTTCTGGCGGGCATCGGTCGCGGCATTCGCGACGCCATGGCCCTCGCCAAAGTGTCGGCGCAGGCCGGCGCAACTGCGCTCATGGTGCATCAGCCGCCTGACCCCTTCGTGTCGCCACGTGGACTTGTCGACTATCTGAAAGCCATTGCCGATGCCTCCGATGGCCTGCCAATGATGCTCTATCTGCGCAATGACGCCATTGGCACCAAAGCCATTGCCGATCTCTGCGCGCTGCCGCAGGTCAAGGGTATCAAATGGGCAACACCCAATCCCCTCAAACTGGCCGAGGCCAAGGCCGCCTGCGATCCGTCCCTGGTCTGGATCGGCGGGCTGGCCGAAATCTGGGCGCCCGCCTTTTACGCGGTCGGCGCGCGCGGCTTCACCTCCGGCCTCATCAATGTCTGGCCGGAGCGCTCAATGGCCATCCATGCGGCGCTCGCAGCGGATGACTATGCCCGCGCCAATGCACTGATCGCCGGCATGAAGACCTTTGAGGACATCCGCGCCGAGGAGATGAACGGCACCAATGTCACGGCCATCAAGGCGGCGCTTCTGGCTTTGGGCCGGAGCTGCGGCCCGACGCGGCCGCCATCCGCCTGGCCGCTGACCACAGCGCAACGGGCCAGGCTCGACGCCTTCATTGCAACCAACAAGCTGACCTAAGGAGAAACGGCAATGGATAAAGCGCTGAGCGACAAGCTCATGGCCGTTTCGGTCGCGACCCTGGCCACCGCCCTCTTCAAACGCGGCCTGCGCAATCAGGTCATCCAGGGGGTGCATCCGGTCAAGGCCAAGGGCGTCAATATGGTCGGCCCCGCCTATACCCTGCGCTATATTCCGGCGCGCGAGGACCGCAACCAACTCACCGAATTCCGCAATCCGGCCCATCCCCAGCGCGTCGCGGTCGAAACCTGCCCCGAGGGCCATGTGCTGGTCATGGACAGCCGCAAGGACCCGCGCGCCGCCTCGGCCGGCGATATCCTGGTGACCCGGCTCATGGTGCGCGGTGTCGCTGGCGTCGTCACCGATGGCGGTTTTCGCGATGCGGCAACCATTGGCGAGCTGGCCATTCCCGCCTATCACACAAGGCCCTCGAGCCCGACCAACCTGACCCTGCACGAGGCGCTCGATCTCAATGTGCCCATTGGCTGCGGCGACGTGGCCGTCTTCCCCGGCGATATCGTGGTGGGCGACGACGATTGCGTCATAGTCGTCCCCCAGGCCATCGCCAAAGACGTCGCCGACGAAGCGGTGGAAATGACTGCCTATGAGGATTTCGTGGTCGAAAAGGTCAAGGCCGGCACGCCAGTCATCGGCCTCTATCCGGGAACCCAGGAGCATTTCGCCGCCGAATTCGAGGCTTGGCGCAAAAGCCATAATCGCTGATCGGCGCGAAGGTCCATCTGCTCATTGGCAGTCCATCGCCATCTATTACCTCAGGTAATAGATGGCGGCCAAATTGTCATTTTACCCGCCAGTTTCAATCAGCGATATAGCCTCCTGATTATAATAGAGCAGCGCGATCCATGGCTCTATCGGGAGAACGGCAATGACTGACGCCTTTATCTGCGCTTACAGGCGCACCCCTATTGGCCGGTTTGGCGGGGCGCTGAGCCCGGTTCGCCCGGATGATCTGGGCGCCATTGTTTTAAAGGCATTGATGGCCGAGCATGCCGGTGTGGATTGGGAGGCGGTCGACGACGTCATCTTCGGCAATGCCAATCAGGCCGGCGAGGACAATCGCAATGTCGCCCGCATGAGCCTGTTGCTGGCCGGCCTGCCGGTCAGTGTCACCGGCACCACCATCAACCGTCTCTGCGGCTCGGGCATGGATGCGGTGATCACCGCGGCCCGCGCCATCAAGTCCGGCGAGGCCGAATTGGTCATTGCCGGCGGTACTGAGTCCATGTCGCGCGCGCCCTTCGTCCTGCCCAAGGCCGAGACGGCCTTTTCGCGCAATGCTGAGATCCATGACACCACCATTGGCTGGCGCTTCGTCAATCCGCTGATGAAGGCGCAATATGGCGTCGATTCCATGCCCGAGACCGGCGAGAACGTGGCGCAGGAATTTTCCGTTTCGCGCCAGGCGCAGGACGCCTTCGCCGTCCGCTCCCAGGACAAGGCCGTGGCCGCCCAGAACAATGGCCGCCTCGCCCAAGAGATCGTGCCGGTCACTATCCCACAGAAGAAGGGCGAACCGGTTGTTGTTGATACGGACGAACATCCCCGTGCCGGCACCACGATGGAAACCCTGGCCAAATTGCGGGCCCTCTTCCCCAATGGCACGGTGACGGCGGGCAATGCCTCGGGGGTCAATGATGGTGCTGCAGCGCTGATCATTGCCTCGGAAGCCGCTGCGAAAAAGCATGGTCTCACCCCCATTGCCCGCATTCTTGGCGGCGCCACCGCCGGCGTGCCGCCGCGCATTATGGGCATGGGTCCGGCGCCGGCCAGCAAGAAGCTCTTTGCACGGCTCGGCCTCACCCAGGCCGATTTCGACGTGATCGAGCTCAACGAGGCCTTTGCCAGCCAGGGCATCGCCGTTCTGCGCGATCTTGGCATTGCCGAGGACGATGCGCGCGTCAATCCCAATGGCGGCGCCATTGCCCTTGGCCATCCCCTGGGCATGAGCGGCGCCCGCATCACCGGCACGGCGGCGCTGGAGCTGAGCCTTTCCGGACAGCAACGAGCCCTCACCACCATGTGCATCGGCGTCGGCCAGGGCATCGCCATTGCCCTCGAGCGCGTCTAGGGAGACCAACCCGGCCTAATCTGGAATATTTTTCCGGAACGCATGTCCTGACCCTTCGTTGGCCCTGAAACGGCAGGAGGAACGGTCATGACTGACACAACGACATTATCCCGCGATTCACACCCGGCCGGACGGTGGTATGCCTGGGGCCTGGGAGTGCTGGTTGGCCTATTGGGTGCCCTCATTCTTGTCGGCGGCGTCTGGCTGGCGACGCTGGGTGGCTCCTGGTACTATCTGGTGGCAGGCCTTGGCCTCCTGGCCACCGCAGCCTTCCTCGTCCGCCGGGACATCCTGGCGGTCTGGACCTATCTGGCGACCTATCTCTTCACCGTCCTCTGGGCCCTGTGGGAAGTGGGGCTGGATGGCTGGGCGCAAGTGCCGCGGCTGGTGGCACCCAGCGTTATCCTCGTCCTGGTGCTCCTCGCCATTCCCGCATTGCGGCGCCGCTGGCGTTTCGGCGGTCCCTATGCGGCCGGCCCCGCGGCATTGGCAATCGCCGGATTTGCGGCCGCAATCGGCCTTGTCGGCCCGGCCAATACCGAGCGCGCCATTGCCCAGGAAACCGTTACGCCCGCCCCCGATGCCAGCGCGCCAGTCGAGCCGGTCGAGCCGCCTGCGCCCGAGGCGGCGCCTGATGTCGAGGTCACCCCGCCCGATCCCCGGAATGTGCCACAACCGCCCGCTGAGGCCGAGCCGGCCGAGCCTGCGGCACCCACCACGCCGACCGGGGTGCAATTGCGCGCCGCGGCCCAAACGCTCGAGACCGGCGCCGATTGGCCGGCCTATGGCGGCACCTATCAGGCCCGGCGCTTCTCGCCGCTCGCCGACATCACCCCGGGCAATGTCGACCGACTCGAACGCGTCTGGGAATATCGCTCCGGCGACATGCCCAGTCAGAAGGCCGAGGGTAAATATTCGCCCGAGAACACGCCCCTCAAGGTCGGCGACGATCTCTACATCTGCAGCGCCATGGGCATCGCCATTTCCGTGGATGCCGCCACCGGCCGCGAGGAATGGCGCTTCGATCCCGAAGTCCCCGAAGACGCCATCCCCTATGGCGCGACCTGCCGCGGCGTCGCCTATTACACGGTGCCCGATGCCGAACCGGACGCGCTCTGCGCCACCCGGATCATCTGGGGCACGCTCGATGCGCGCCTGATCGCGGTGGATGCGCAACTGGGCCAACCCTGCCCCGATTTCGGTGAGAATGGCGAGGTCTATCTCGAAGACGGCATCGGCGATACGGTTCCGGGCTGGTATTCGATCACCTCGGCGCCCACCATCGTGCGCGGCATCGTCGTCACCGGCGCGCAGGTGCAGGACGGTCAGGCCGAGGACTCGCCCTCGGGCGTCGTCCGCGGCTATGACGCGGTTACCGGCCAACTGGCCTGGGCCTGGGACCTGGGCAATCCGGACAATCGCGGCGCGCCTGCCGAAGGCGAAGTCTACACCCGCGGCACGCCCAATATGTGGACCACTGCTGCCGCCGACGAGGAACGCGGCCTGGTCTATCTGCCGCTCGGCAATTCCGCCGTCGACTATTACGGCTCCAACCGCAGCGAACTGGAGAATGAATATGCGACATCGCTGGTGGCAGTGGATGTGACGACCGGCGAAGATATCTGGCATTTCCAGACCGTGCACCGCGACGTCTGGGACTATGACCTCGGTTCCCAGCCCAGCCTCGTCGATTTCCCCACCGACAGCGGCACGGTTCCGGCCATCATCCTCTCCTCCAAACAGGGCGACATCTACGTCCTTAACCGGGAAACCGGGGAGCCCCTGTTCCCCGTCGAGGAGCGCGAAGTGCCCACCGGCACCGGCGTGGAGCCGGGCTATCTCTCGCCCACCCAGCCCTTTTCCACCTATCACAGCCTGCTCTTCCCGGCTCTGGAGGAAAAGGACATGTGGGGCATGAGCCCGCTCGACCAGCTCTGGTGCCGCATCCAGTTCCGCATGGCCAATTATGAGGGCGCCTATACCCCGCCCACCAGCGACGGGCGCTGGATTCAATATCCGGGCTATAATGGCGGGCAGGATTGGGGGTCGATGGCGGTCGATATCGAGCGTGGCATTCTCGTGGCCAATTATAACGACATGCCCAATTACAACCGCCTCATCCCCCGTGAGGAAGCGGGCGAAGCCCATGCCATTTTCGAGCCGGAATATGAACCGGGCGCCTCCGAGGCCGGGCCGCAATTGGGATCTCCCTATGCCATCTCGGTCAATGCCGGCTGGCGCGAAAGCTGGACGGGCCTGATGTGCAAGCAGCCGCCCTATGGCGGGTTGCGGGCCATCGATCTGGAAACGGGCGAAACGCTCTGGGATGTGCCGCTGGGCACCGCCCGCGCCAATGGCCCCTTCCGCATCCCGTCCATGCTGCCGCTCAAGATCGGCACGCCCAATAATGGCGGCCCCCTGGTCACCGCCGGCGGATTGATCTTCATCGCCGCCGCCACGGACAATCTCATCCGCGCTATCGATATCGAGACGGGCGAAACGGTCTGGAGCGACGTCCTGCCTGCGGGCGGCCAGACCACACCCATCACCTATTCGGTGGGCGATCGCCAGTTCATCGCCATCGCCCCGGGCGGCCACCATTTCATGGAAACGCCCATTGGCGATTACCTCATCGCCTGGGCCCTGCCCGAAGAGGATTGAACCCGATAGGCGGAACGACAAGGCCCGGCTCCTAAGCCGGGCTTTTTCTTGTGCCGAGGAAGATTAGGGCGCTTCACTTTTCGCTGGACCCGCTATTCTTTCACCTCCCTCCCCCTTGTGGGGAGGGATTGAGGGTGGGGGTGTCAACCTATCCGCACATGCACAGTTCGCTAGAACCTCAGCGCCCCATCCTGACGCTCCCCCTCAAGGGGGGCGACAAAACCCCGCCAGCACAAACGTGACCTGCGCTACCGCAGCGGAGCGCAGGTCGGCATGACAAGGATGGCGGCGCCGAAATAGATCATGGCCAGAACCGAGAGCCCCGCGAGCAGCCGCATGACCCCGCTGAGAAACGGCCATTGCTCTGCCGGTGCGCTCACCCCGGTCAAGCGATGAAACAGCCCGGCGGGCCATATCAGCGCCAGGATGGCGGCCGCGACCAATGCCAGTGTCGCCGCGCCGATCAGCAGCGCAATGGCAGCGGGCGGCAATGCGCCGAATGCGCACAGCGAGGATTGCGCGCCATAAATGACCGTCAGGTTCGCCGCCCAGAGAACGGGGCCGAAGATAAGAAAGACCAGCGTGCCGATCATCTGGCGGGAGGAAGTTCTGTCGTCCATCTCGCTCACCCCAAAGTCCTTGGGAAGCCGTGCACCAGCAATAGGCCGAACAGGCCCTGCCCGGCGGCGTAATAATAAAGCAGCGCCGCATTGTCGAAGGTCACGCGCCGCACCCGATCGAGCTGCCTGGTGACAAGCCGTCCCAAGGCAAACAGGCCGAGCACCACCACGGCGAAACTGACCTGCGCCTGCAGCACCGAGGCCATATAAACCATGGCGCCATAGGACGATGCGCCGGGGCGCAGGCCGGTCTGCCAATGGCCCCGGATTTCCAGCGCGACGGCCCCGGCCATCAGCGCGGCAGCCATAATCAGCAACGCCATGCCGGTCCACGACCGCTGGCCGCTCTCGGGCAGCATCCGCCCACTGAGGATCATGGCGCCAGTGCCCAGCACCAGCATCAGAGCCGAGAGCAGAGGATAGGTCAGTCCCGGCAGATCAGGTGCACCAATTGGAGCCCAGACCTCCGGCGACACGGTCCAGAGATAGAGATAGGAAAAGACATAGCTGACATAGAGCGAGGCGCCGACCAGCATCAGCACCACCATGGCCCACCAGCTATGGGACAGCGGCCCGGTAATATAGGTCGGCAGGCGCAGGCCCTTGGCCACCTCAACCTCGCCCTGGCTGGGGCGGTCGAGATGCCAGGCCCAGAAAATGCAGGCGCCGATGGCGATGACGCCGCAGGCCAGGGCCAGGTGCACCTGTTTGATCGTCAGCAACAGGAAAAAGCCGGCCGTGCCCGCCGCCGCAATCAGATGTGACCAGCTCGGGCCCGGCATTTGCAGCACATATTGCGGCTTGGCCTCAATGGCCGAGGTGACCAGCGTTTCGCGCCGCCCGGTCGGCGCGTTGGGCAAATAATGTTGCCCAGCCTCGACCTCTTGGCCCAGGCTCGGCCGGTCCCAGACAGGCTCCAGGCTCGTCACATGAGGTATGGAGCGGGTCGAATAGACGCCATTGGGCAGGAATTCGAGCGTGCCCGCGCCCCAGGGATTTTCCGGGCCGCCCTCGCCAAAGCGGAAGTTGCGAATGAGGTCGATGATAAAGACCCCGACCCCGGCGGCCATGATGAATGCGCCCAGCGTCGAGATCGAGTTGAGCGCGTCCCAGCCCAGATTGGACGGATAGGTCCAGACCCGCCGCGGCATGCCCGCAAGCCCGGTAATATGCATGGGAAAAAAGGCGGTGTTGAAGCCGATGAACATCAGCCAGAACGCCCATTTGCCCAGGCGCTCGGACAGCATTTTCCGGCTCACCAAAGGCGCCCAGTAATAGAAGGTCGCAAAGAGCGGAAACACCATGCCACCCACCAGCACATAGTGGAAATGAGCAACAATGAAATAGCTGTCATGGGCCTGGAAATCGAAGGGCACGACCGCGACCATAACCCCGGTCAGACCGCCCAGCACGAAGATGAAGAGAAAACCGAGGATGAACAGCGATGGCACCGTGATCCGGAACCGCTGCCGCCCCGCCGCCATGGTCGCGATCCAGGAAAAGACCTGAATGCCCGAGGGAATGGCCACCGCCATGCTGGCCGCCGAGAAGAATGCCAGGCTCAACCCCGGAATGCCGGTGGTGAACATGTGGTGCACCCAGAGCCCGAAGCTGAAAAAACCGGTGGCGATCAGTGCCACCACGATCAGCCGATAGCCGACCAGCGGGGTCTGCGCCATGGTCGGGATCATCATCGAGACCAGCCCCGCCGCCGGCAGGAAGATGATATAGACCTCCGGATGGCCGAAGAACCAGAACAGGTGCTGCCAGAGGAGCGCATCGCCGCCCAGCGCGGCAGTAAAGAAGGGCCAGCCAAAGGCACGCTCGATTTCGAGCAGCATGGTGGCAAGGATCACCGCGGGAAAGGCGAAGACGATCATCGCCGCAAAAATCAGCATCGACCAGGCAAAGATCGGCATTTTGGCTAGCGTCATGCCCGGCGGGCGGGTCCGCAGCACCCCGACAATGATTTCGATGGCCCCGGCAATGGCCGATATTTCGATAAAGCCGATGCCCAGCAGCCAGAAGTCCGCATTATCCCCGGGCTGATATTCCGTCAGCGTCAGCGGCGGATACATGAACCAGCCACCCTTGGGCGCCAGGTCGTAGAAAATGGTCGAAAAGAACACCAGCCCGCCAATGATATAGGCCCAGATGGCAAAGGCCGAGAGGCGCGGAAAGGGCAGGTCGCGCGCCGCCAGCATTTGCGGCAAGAGCATTACGCCCAGTGCCTCCACCGCCGGCACGGCGAACAGAAACATCATTGTCGTGCCATGGGTGGTGAACATCTGGTTGTAGAGGTCCTGGCTGAGAAAGCTGTTGTCGCCCACCGCCAATTGCGTGCGCATCAGCAATGCCAGAATGCCGGCCAGCACGAAGAACAGGAAAGCGGCGCCAATATAGAGCGTGCCCACCACGGTATTGTTGACCGCGGTGAGCAAACCAAGGCCTTTGGGCGTCGCCCAGATGCGCTTGAGCTCTTCCAGCTCGCCGTCGGGCCGCGGGTCGGGATTGGGAAGCTTGAAATCCTGTTCTGTCATAGCCTCACCTTAGGAAGAACAGCACGACAAGGCCGGCAAGGTAGGTCAGCAGCACCGCCAGCGAGTCGTAGCCCATGCGCAAAATCGTCTTGTTCCGCCGCTCGGCCAGACCGACGATGAAAATCGCCGTCACCGTTATGGCGATGATGCTGGCAAAGCCCTCATAGGGACCGGTATCGTTCATCACCGCCCCCTCACCGCCGACCAGGTCGACGATGAACAGGAAGGCAATGTCAAAGAGGTTGGTGCCGAAAATGTCGGACACGGCCATGGTGTATAGGCCTGCACGAACAGCGCTGACCACCGTGCTGACTTCCGGCAGCGAGGTCGATAGCGCCACCAGGACCGAGCCGATAAAGCTCTCGCCCAGCCCGCTTTGTTCGGCCAGCGCATCGCCGGTACGCGAGAGCAGATAACCGGCAATGATAATCGCGACGCCGGCAATGCTCGCCCGCCACACGGCCCATTTGAGCGTCTTGTCTTCGTCCTTTTTTGCGGCCTTGTCCGAGCGTTCCTTTTCCTTCTCCTCGGAGATCTCCGGATCGCTGGGCTTCCAATTGACGTCGCCCTGCACCTTGGAGAGCACATAAAGACTAAGCGCTGTTGCCGCGAGCAATAGCCACATCCACAGGCCCACACCGAGCACGGGTGTGTCCCCCACAATGATTGAGGCGGTAACGATCGAGAGCAGCAGGATTTTGAAACCTGCCTGCAAAATGACCTTGGGATCGGGGAGCACGCTGGTCAGCGCGTCCCTGCCGATCAGCAGATCGGCGACCGCCAGGATCGCCACCTGCATGGCAACGCCGCCCAGAATGGAATTGACCGCCAGGTCCGGCGCGTCGGTCGCTGCCGAAGTGATGGCCACGGCCAATTCGGGCAGTGAGGTCACCCCGCCCAGCAGCACAATGCCGATCAGTGCCTGCCCGATCCCGGTCCGCTCGCTGATGACATTGGCATAGCGGGCAATTTTGGTCCCCGCGATCCACACCACGACCGCCGACGCGACGAAGACGCCGATATTGATCCAGACCGGGGCACTGGCGAAGTCGAGCATTAGCGCAATCCTTCAAGATAGAGCGCAAGATCTGCCAGTTCCGTTTCGGAAAAGGTGGCATATTCCGGCATCCGGTTTTCGGGCTTGATGTGCTGGTTGTTGACGATGAAGCGGGCAATCGCTTCGGCACTATTGGGCAGGGTCGCCGCCGCCAGCGAATGCCGGCCGCCCACATGAGTGAGGTCAGGGCCGATGGTTCCGTCCGCTCCGGTGCCGCGCACACTGTGACATCCGCCGCAGCCATTGGCCGAAAACAAGCGCTGTCCGTTCAGACCTCGTTCATTAACGGGGTCCTGGGCCGGTTCTGCCTCCGCTTCGAGCCAGGCGGAGAAATCCTCTTTTTCGTGGGCAACCACATGGAACGACATGAAAGCATGCGCCCCGCCGCAATATTCGGCGCACTGCCCCCGGGTGATCCCCGGCTCGGTCGCGGTCACGGTCAACACATTTGTGCGCCCCGGAATCATATCCAATTTCCCCGCCAGGCGGGGCGCCCAGAAGCTGTGAATGACGTCCGCAGTGGTCAATTCAAGGGCCACGGTCTCACCCACCGGCAGGTGAATTTCATTCGCACTTTCAATGCGTTGCCCGTCCGGCAATTGGTAAGTCACCCGCCACCACCACTGCTCGCCGCTAATGGCGATGCGCATGGTCGGCTCGCCTCCCCCCACGGCGCCACCAGCCCGCAGGATCAGGAAGCCATAGACCAGCAGCACCGTCAGCACCGTCACCGGCAGGGCAATGCCCAGCCATTTGACGACACCCTCCCCCGCCAACCGCCGCCGAAACCCAACCGACCCGAAAATAGCCAAAGCAGCCAGCAGCAGAACCAGCGCGAAAATGACCGCGCCACCGCCAGTCATGACCCAGAACAGCGTGCTGATCTGCCCCGCCTCAGCGCCTGTGGGGTGCAGGACCGACTGCTGCGGCGAGCAGGCTGCGAGCGCCAGAGTCGGGCCCAGAATTGTGGCGGCGCGGCGCATCATGGCGCCCCCCCGTCCGTTGCCTGCGCTGCGTAATAGGTGCTCACTGCCTCGGCCTCCGCCTCTCCCAGGCGCCGGCCGATAACCGCCATGATCCGGCCCTGCGCGGAGGCGTCGCGGTAGCCACCATTGCGCCAGAGCTTGAGCTGCGTCGCCAGATATCGCGCGCTCTGCCCCCGCAACTCGGGGATCTGTGGATTGACCCCGCCATGGCAGCTATCGCAGGCAGGCACATCGTCCTCAGCCACGCCCGTTTCGGCGATCTGACGGCCAGCCGCAATGTCGTCAGCCCGCAAGGGCTCGTCCTGGCGGGGCACGGTCAAGCCCGAATAATAACGGGCAAAGGCCTCGATCTCCCCCTCGGACATGTCATGCGCCACCGGCGCCATGAAACCGCTCGCGCGAATACCGCTGCGATATTCCGCGAGCGCCCGCGCGATGTAAGGCTCCGATAGTCCCTCCAGCCGGGGCACCAGGGCGCTGACCGGTGCCGTGCCCTCACCGCCATGACATCGCGCGCAGCTCTCGAAGGACTGCGCGGCCGCAATCTTCTCCTCGCTCATGTTGGCGCCAATCTCCGGTCGGCCGTTCAACCGGTCGAGATAGGAGACAACCGACCAGACCTCGTCGGGCCGCCCCGAGCCGGGCCAGGCCGGCATGCCGGTATATTTGAGCCCGTGGCTGACAATCCAGAACACTTCATTGGCGCTATAATGCGCCATGGCGCCGGTCAGGTCCGGCGGGCTGGGCGTCATATGGGTATAGAGCGGATTGAGCGGCCGACCCGGGCGGCCGTGACAGGTGGAGCAGGCGCCCATCACATGCTGTTCGCCCAGGCGATAGAGATCCGGATCATCGAGCGGGGGGACCTCAATCGCGCTGGAGGCCGTCGCAATTGAACGGTCCCGCAGAACCGTGATCGCAAAATTCGTGACGGACCAATGATCGCGCGAGGCTGCGATATTATAGACGCCGGAAAGCACGAAAATGACGCTGCCCAGGATAAGGGCGCCGATCACCAGAAGAACGGCAACGCCTATCCGCTGCCAGCGTGTCAACCGCCGGACCCTGATCACCTCTTCCTCAGGCATGGGCCCCTTGGTCCTCATCCAGGGATAGGAACCAGCGCCCAGCCAGCACGATACCGGCCGTGACATAGCTCAGCGGACAGGCAACCAGCATGACCAGGCCGGCCATTTGCTGGTCGGCCAGCCCGGCCCCGCTCAAAACCTCCTGCGGATGCGAAGCAGGCGGACCGAAAAGCGCGTTCGGCGCAAAAACCAGCAGGGCGCCGAGCAGGCAGAAAAGCTTGCCGGTGATCAGAAGAGCTAGGGCAGCACGCCAGCGTTCCTGCCGCGGCATCCCCGCGATTGAGGCCCAGAACCAGGCCGCGGACGCCGCCAGACTGATATGCATCAACAGTGTCAGCGGCGGATTGGCCATGGCGGCTCCGAGCGCGGCTGGTGCATGCCATCCCCAGATCAGGGCAAGTTGCGCCGCCGTGGCCCAAGGCCACCAGCGCCAGATGCCGCTCAGGGACCAGTGCCGAGCAAGAAAATAGATGCCGGCAGGCACCAGCAGGTTCATCACCACCAGATGTTGTGCCATGTGAATGGACAGATGACCCATCGCGCCTTTGTTCCCTTACCCAAGGAACAAATCGCCCAGGCGCCAGATAGTTGCGAAATAGTTCGCCACACCTGAAATGGACCTGATGCGCACGCGCCAGCGCGCCGCGTCACGACTTGGTCAGGGATTGGCTGAGGTTGAAATATTCCGGCCAGCGCTCGGAGCCGGCCCGCTCAATCGCCGCCGCCAGAGAGTAAGCATTGGCCGCCTTTAATTGCCCCACTTCATCCCAGGCCACCGGTGTGGCAACTGGCGCGCCGGGGCGTGAACGGACGGACCAGGGGCAAATGGCCGTCGAGCCGCGCTCATTGCGCAGATAATCAATGAACAGACGGCCCTTGCGCTTGGCCTTGGACAGATTGGCCGTGAAACGCTCGGGCGCGTCCGCGGCCATCTGCTGGGCGAAGTCCTTGCAAAATGCCTTGACCTCCGGCCAGGCGGCAACCGGCTTGAGCGGCACGATGACATGGATACCCTTGCCACCGGATACCATCGGAAAGCTGGCAAGGCCCTGATCCTTGAGGCGGTCGCCTATCTCGAGCGCGGCACTGGTCACGGCGGAAAAATCCAGCCCCTCATCGGGATCGATGTCAAAGACCAGCCGGTCGGGCTTTTCGACATTGTCAAAGCGCGAGCCCCAGATGTGCCATTCCAGGACATTCATCTGCGTGCCGGCCACCAGGCCCGCCAGATCATCGACAAAGAAGTAGTCCTTGCTCTCCCCGTCCTTCTCCGCAATGGCGCGGGAGTGAAGCTGCTCGGGGAAACCGCCCGTATCGTGCTTCTGGAAAAAGCAGTGTTTGGCGCGGCCCTGTGGGCAGCGCACCAGGCTTAGCGGCCGGTTTTCAATATGGGGCAGCATGGCCTGCGCCACCGCCTCGTAATAGGCGACCAATTGCGACTTGGTGATGCCCTGGCCCGGATAGACGACACGGTTGGGCGAGGTCAGGCGGATATTTAGCTTGTCGGCAATGGCTTGGCCATCATCGTGCAGGGCCTGGCTTTTTTCCATGCGAACCTCCTTTGCCGGCTTGTCGCCACGCAGGCCGACAAAGCTGGGATGACGCAAAATCTGGTCGGCCGTCAGCTCGGCATAAGTGATTTCGGCAACCAGTTCCGGCCTGACCCATTTGGCATCGCGCGCCCGATCCTTGGGCACAGCATCAAATGGACTGGTCTTGCGCGCCAGCTTACCGAACTTCTCATTTATTTCGGCCGATACGTCCTGGCTGAAGCCAGTACCCACGCGGCCGCGATAGAGCAATTTGTCCCCTTCCCAAGTGCCCAGCAGCAGGGAGGCAAATCCGCGCCTCTTGCGCGATGGGGACCAGCCGCCAATGACGAATTCCTGGCGCTTCACACATTTGATCTTGAGCCAGCTCCTGGTGCGCTCTCCCCGATAGGGGCCATCCGCGCGTTTAGCGATGACCCCTTCATGTCCCTCGCGGCATAGGGCATCCAGAACATTCTGCCCATGTCCGCTGATATGCGAGGAATATTGAACGGGGTCTTTCATGCCCGATTTGGCCAAGAGCTTTTCAAGCTGCGCCTTGCGCTCAACCAGTGGGCGCTTGGTGAGGTCGGTGCCATTGGCCTCAAGCAGATCAAAGGCGAAATATTCCAATCGTCCGCCTCCCGAGAGGACCGATTTGAGGGTCGAGAAATCCGTGCGGCCTTTTTGGTCAAAGGCGCAGATCTCGCCATCGATGAGCGCCGACCCGATCTTGAGATTTTGTAGCGGTTCAATGAGGGCACCGAACTGCTCGGTCCTATCCGAGCCATTGCGGGTGAACAGGCGAACGGTCTCGCCCTCGATAGAGGCCAGGCAACGATAGCCATCATATTTCATTTCAAACAGCCAGCCATCACCGGCAGGCACGCTATCGACCAGGGTCGCCAGTTGGACCGGCCGGAAGGCGGGGCTCTTGCCGCGAGCCGCCGGGCGCCCAATGCGCGTCTTCTGGTCGACCTCTTCGACTGCCTTCGGATCGGAATGCCAAACCACGTCCGCTTTGACGTAGCTATTTTTGACCGGCTCGGCACCACTGGCGATCTGCTTGAAATCGCGGCCGCTCGCAACAGAGCGCGTAAAGCGCGTGGTCAACGTGTCCTTGTCGCGGGCATAGCTATCGCGATGCTTGATCAGCAGCCAGTTTTCACGGTCCGGCGCATTGGCGCGTTTGGTATCACGCCCCTTCATATGCGCCAGGACATATTCCCCCTTCATCCGCTCCCCGAACAGGCGGAGCTTGAGCTCTCCCTTTTCAAGGCCATCATGAGCATCTCCGATCGGCTCCCATGTACCGTGGTCCCACAACATGACCGTGCCACCACCATATTCACCCGCAGGAATTGTCCCTTCAAAGCCGCCATATTCGAGCGGATGATCTTCCACCCTGACAGCAAGGCGCTTGTCGCCCGGATTATTGGACGGCCCCCTGGTCACGGCCCAGCTTTTGAGCACACCATCCAGTTCAATGCGAAAGTCATAATGGAGCCGCGTGGCATCGTGCTTTTGCACGACGAAAGCCCTGCGGCCGGCCTTGCCGCTTTTGGGCGCGGCACCGGTGGGCTCCTGCGTCTTGGCGAAGTTGCGCTTGGCCTTGTAGTCCTTGAGCAGATCCGCAGCTTTCCCTTCCGCCATGGTCAGCTCGCCTTCTTGCGCGAGGAGGCGGACTTGTTCGCCGACGCTTTGCCCGATGCCGCTTTCTTCTTGCCGCCGCCTTCAAGGCTCTGCTTGAGCGCCGCCATGAGATCGACCACATTTTCACCGCTCGGACGCTCTGCGGCCTCCTCTTCGCTGGCTGTGATCTTGCGGCCCTTGGACTTCAGTTTGCGCTTGATCAGGCCACGCAGGGCATTCTGGTAGTGATCCTTGAAGGCGCCCCCGTCGAAGGGTGCCGTCTTCTTTTCAATGAGCGCTGTCGCCACCTCGAGCAATTCAGCCTCCGCCTTCTTGCCCGAAATCTGCGAGAAAAAGGGATCGGCCTTGCGGATTTCTTCCTCATAATGCAGCGTTTCCAGCATTAGCCCGGTGCCACTGGGCTTGATGGCGGCCAGATATTCCTTGCCTCGCATCGACAGTTGCCCCAACCCCACCTTTTCGGTCTTACGCAGAGCATCGCGAATGACGCGGAAAGCATCCTCGGCCAGTTCGTCGGACGGCACGACGAAATAGGTTTTGTCATAGTAGATCGGGTCGATCTCGCAGGCGCCGACAAACTGGGTCAGCTCAAGTGTCTTGCGCGTTTCAAGCTTGACCGCATCGATCTCCTCGTCGGTGAGCAGGACATAATCGCCCTTCTCATATTCGAAGCCTTTTATGATCTCGTCCTTGTCCACCGGCCCCACACCGGCCACGACCTTTTCATAGTGGATCGGCTTGCCGGTCGGCTCGTGGATCTGCCGGAAACCTGGCTTGGCACTCCTGCGCGCGGCGCTGAACAGCTCCACCGGGATGGACACAAGCGACAGGCGCAGCTGGCCTTTCCAAATCGGGCGGGTAGCGGGCATGGGCACCTCCTCGACTCGATACACCCGATCAACGCAAGGCGCTGTTGGCCGTTCCGTTCACCTTTGCATGCGCCCGGGAACGCGGCCGGCCAGCAAGCCATTGTGGCTGGGATCGGAGGCAGTTCAGATGCAATTGGCAAGGATAGTGCTGGACCGAATGCGCGCTGACGAAATTGGGCCCGGGCCGCAACTGGTTTTTTCCTCCGACGAGCACGCCGGATAGCGCCGCCGGAAGCGCGGCAGGGGATTTTCCTATTTTGCCGATAGTGGCGAACGGCCCGGAGCGGCCGAATTGGCGCAGATCAACGCTCTGGCTATTCCGCTCGCCTGGTCAGATGTGTGGATCTGCAAAGACGCCCGCGGGCATATTCAAGCAACTGGCCGGGACGGAAAAGGACGCAAGCAATATTGCTATCACGCGCAATGGATAGCGCAACGCAGTGCCACCAAATTCGGAACTTTGGTCAAGTTTGCAAATGCTCTGCGGGGATTGCGCGAACGGGTCGAAACCGATTTGCGACGCCAGACCTTGAGCTTCGAGCGCGTCGCGGGCGTGTCAGGCAAGACGGTGTCGCGCGTCGTCAACCGCGAGCCAAACGTTACTCCCGGTACGATCGAGAAGGTACAGTTGGCCATAGACAGCTTGGGTTATATCCCCAATCTGGCGGCCAGAAGCATTCGCTCGAGCCGCAGCAACATCATCGGCATCATTACCGACTACGTTTCGACGACACCCTATTCCGGCGACATCGTCCGAGGAATGCAGGATTGGGACCTGCTTCCAGTCCAGCGGACCATCGTTCAGTCTGAAGATGTCGTTGTGGGGAGGTGAAAACGCGCTTCGAAGCCGTCCTGCGCTCCGGTCCTCGGCGAAGCCAGGGCAAGCCTGCTTCCGGTGCGGTTCGCAATCGCAGCAACGATGGTCAGCCCTAATCCGCTGCCGTCAGACTTGCGCGTGTCACGGTGAAAGCGATCGGTTAGGTGCGCGAGGAGGTCCGGGTCCAGGACCGGTCCGGCATTTGAGACAACCAGATCGCCGCCTGGCGTGACGGATACCCGGACTTCACCATGGCCAGCGCCATGCCGGAGGGCGTTCTCCACCAGGTTCCGGCAGACGATTCCCAATGCGTCAGGGTCGATGGTCGAGAGCACCGGGGTCGGGGGAAGGTCCAGTGCAATCTCGGATGATTGCGGGCCGCGGGTCATATCACTGATGACCAGTCGCATGGCCGCCCTCACATCGTATGGTATGTCCGACTGGAGGCGTCCGCCCTCAGCGCGCGCCAGTTGCATCAGGCGCTCCGTGCGGCGCGTCAGGCGTTTCAGTGTGTCCTCGATATCGACGGCGCGCTGCGCCGCAGCTTTGTCTTCAGTTTCCGACCGAAGCCGCTGCGCCTGGGCAATGGCGCCTGCCAGCGGCGTCCGCAACTCGTGCGCGGCGTTGGCGGCGAAGCTGCGTTCGGCCTCGAACGCCTCGCGGAGCTTGGTCAGAAGGCCGTTGAGCGTTTCGGCCAAGGGCCCGATCTCTGTGGGCAGGTCGTTCGCAGGGACCACCGACAGGTCACGGGCACCGCGAGCCTCCAGCCGCGAACGAAACCGGCGCAGAGGATCGAGGCTGAAACGGACCGCCAGAATGATGGCGACCAGTGCGACCGGGAGCATGATCAGCAGCGGCAGACCGAGGCCCATCTGGATTTCCCGCGCGACTGATGCGCGATGCGCCAGCGGCTCGGCAACAGTGATGCGGATCGTCTCCTGAAGGGCTGCGTCGCTGTAGAACCGGTGGGTCGCCGTCTGCCGGAAGCCCGTCCCGTCCCAGGGCAGGAACAGGGCGGGATCGGCCTCGTGCGACTGCAGCAGGATGCGCCCCTCGACATCCCGGACGAGGTAGGTGAAGAACTCGTCATGTCCCCGGATCGGGGCAAGCCGTTGCGTAATCCCCTGTTCTTCCCGCCCCACGATATCGGTTACCGCCAGCGGCAGGATCCGCTCCGCCGTTTCGCGCAGGGCGCTGTCGAAGACCTCGTCCATCTCGTCCCTGACGATCAGGGACGTCACCGTCGCCGCAAGCAGCCATAACACCGTCAGCGCGAAGCCAAGCGAGAGACCGAGGCGGCCCTGAAGGCTGGCGGGCCACTTCATGGCTTGCCCAGCCGGTAGCCCATACCGCGCTCGGTCTCGATAACGGCGGCCCCAAGCTTCTTGCGCAGCCGGCTGACATGGACTTCGATGGTGTTGCTTTCCACCTCGGCGTCGAAAGCATAGAGCTTGTCTTCCAGTTGGGCCTTGGACAGCAATTGACCCGGGCGGGCAAGAAAGGCTTCGAACAGCGCCCATTCACGGGCTGTCAGTTGAACCGGCCTGCCGTTGCAGCGAACACTGCGCGCGGCGAGGTCGACCTCCAGCGGGCCATGGGTCACGATGGGGTTCGGATTGCCGCTATAACGGCGGGCCACCGAGCCGATCCGGGCCGAGAGTTCGGCGAGGTCGAAGGGCTTGACCAGGTAGTCGTCGGCGCCAGCATTCAGTCCCTCGATCCGGTCCGAGACCTGGTCGAGTGCGGTCAGGATGATGACCGGCGTCACGCCGCCCCGCGCACGCAATCCCTTGAGAAAGCCAATACCACGCCCGTCGGGCAGCATCAGGTCGAGCAGGATAAGGTCGTAGGATGTGGATTCTACAGCATCGCCGGCGGCGTCGAGCCGCGTCACCCAATCCACCGACTGGCCGTCGGCCGCAATCTGGTCGCGCACTGCAGCGCCCAGAACCGTGTCGTCCTCGATCAGCAGGATGCGCATCCTCGTCCCCGTCCTTTTCTGATAACCCTTCATGGTCCGCCCGGCTGACAGCACGCTGAAGCGGCGGGTGAGGCCCCTTCAGGCTGATGTCAGCTTCGCCTTGCATGACTGGTATCAAGATGGCCGCGGCGGGAGTTTGACCTATGAAGAAGACATTGACAATTCTCGGCTTTCTCGCAGTCCTCCCAGCTGGCGCCGCCCTGGCGGATGACGATTGTCTCGTGCCGATGGCTGACTGGCAGCCGCGCGACGCGGTCGCCCGGCTGGCCGAGGAGAACGGCTGGACGGTGCGCCGTATCAAGATCGACGACGGCTGTTACGAGATCATCGGCCGGGATGCCGAAGGGCGCCCGATCGAGGTGACGATCCACCCGGCAACGCTGCAGGTCATTGCGTTCGAATATGAGGACGAGGACGATCGCCCACACCGGGATCGCGAAGGCGCTGTTGACGGCTGAGCCCGCTGATCCTGACCCGCCTTACCGATGCCGGGGTGCCTCGAACACCCTGGGCTGATTGCCCCTGCCGGATTTTCGCGTCGCGAGCGCCCCGCTCGGGCCATGCGTGCTGCAAATTCCTCTGCGATCGCAAAACGGGCCGAACGCCAGCCTCAATCCCTTGCCCCCATCTTCCAGGCCATCCCGGGAGCCTGTCCCCGCAGCAACCAACATATTCCTGACGGCAAGCTGAAGCGGAAGCTGCCAAGGCGTCAGGATGCCCTCAGCTCGGCTCTCCACATTGTCCTCAGCAGACGAAAGGAGACCCTGCGATGAAAAAGACCCTCACACTTCTGGTCGCATCCACGGTGCTGACCATTGCCATCGGCGTCCCCGCCTGGAGCGCGATGCGGGCCCCGACCGACGGCGCCCCTCGGTCGGTCGCAACGCTCTTCGATGACGGCCCGCAAACCATGTCGATCGCTCTGGTGGGCGACGATGAGGATGATGACCGCCCTTGGCAAAACGGTTCGCCTCGGGGTCACGATGATGCCGAGTGTGGCACCGATGGTGATGGCGACGAGGATAGCGATGACGACGACAACAACGATTGCCGCGGTGGGCTCCGCAATCCTGCGCCCGCTGGCATTGTTGCCCCACCACAGAACGGCCTCTTCAGGACCGGTGCTCCGCCGCAGGTTCAGATGAACTGACCCGCTCCACAGTACCTCTGAGAACAAGGGATCATCCGATGAAATCGTTTCTCGCCACGCTCGCGCTGACGACAGCGCTGACGCTTCCCAGCCTCGCCCTGGCGCAGCCGGTGACGTTCACCACCACCCTCAACAATTACGGCGGCGACGGCGCCTACCTTGCCTTCTACGTCACCGACGCCTCGGGCGCCTATGTCGGCAGCCTCTGGATGGCCGGCGGCAAGTCCAAATACTACGAGCATCTGAGCGACTGGTACCGCGCCACAGGTGGTGACACGGGCCAGGTGAACGGTATCACCGGCGCCAGCGTCGGTGCGGGCCGCACATTGGAGATCACCCTCGACCTGGCCGATGCGCTGTTCGACGCGGGCTATACGCTCCACGTCGATGCGGCCGTCGAAGACATGCGCGACAGCCCGAACGAAGTGGCGGTGCCGCTGACAATCGAGGGGGCGGGCAAGCCGGTGGTCGGGCGCCGCTACATTGCCAGTTTCACCTACAAGTGAGGATGAAGCGATGATCCGAGCACTCCATCGTTGGCCGGGTCTTCTTGCCCTTGTGCTGGTCACCATCCTGAGCTTGAGCGGCGCCGCGCTGTCGATCTTTCCGGCGGCTGAGAGCGCTGCTGCGCCGCAAGCGCAAGCCGGTCTGACCGTCGCCGCCCTCGCAGACCGCATCCAGGCTGTCTATCCGGGTGTCGAGCAGATCCGCCGCTCGCCCTCAGGCCGGATCACGGCCTACTGGTTCGATGCAGGGGCGCCGGGCGCCGCCGTGATCGATCCCGCGACGGGCCAGGGCGTAGCCTCTGCTGATCCAAACCAGATCGAACGCTGGTTGACCGGCCTGCACCGTTCGCTGTTCCTCGGAGATGGCGGGCGCCTGGCCATGGCTGCAGGCGCCGCGGCCATACTGGTCCTCTCGCTCTCCGGCGCAGCGCTCGTCGCGCGGCGAGCGGGCGGCTGGCGGCGCTGGTTCGCGCCCTTGCGTGGTCCCGTCGCGGGCAGGCTGCATGTCGAGATCGCCCGGATCGCCGTCGTCGGCCTTGCGTTGTCGTCGACGACTGCCTTGTGGATGACCGCCTCCACCTTCAATCTTTTGCCGGACGGGGGCGCCCCGCCGGCCGTCCCCACGATAGTGAGCGGCCAGATGGGGGTCGCGCTTGACCAGATGCCGACGCTGCAACAGACACCCCTCGCCGAACTGCGTGAGCTGAGCTTTCCCTATCCCGGTGATGCGACGGATGTCTTCACGCTCAGGACGGACCGGGGCACCGGATATCTCGATCAGGGCGACGGTGCTCTGCTGGCCTGGGTCGAGCTGACGGGATGGGAGCGCGCCTCGGAGACCATCTACATGCTGCACACCGGACAAGGGGCGGCGGCGCTCGGCGTCGTGCTCGGGTTCACGGCGCTTGGCGTGCCCGCGATGGGTGCGACCGGCCTTCTGGTCTGGCTTGCCGGGCGGCGCGGGCGGCCGCGCATCCGGGGCAATCAACCGGCCGGACGCGCCGAGACAATCCTGCTCGTCGGCAGCGAGGGCGGCAGCACCTGGGGTTTTGCCGCAACCCTGCACGCCGCCCTGACCAAGGCCGGTCATAGCGTCCATGTCGGCCCGATGTCGGGCTTCGCCCCGGAGCGCTACGCCAACGCCCGGCGCATCATCCTTCTCGCCGCGACCTATGGCGACGGGGCGGCGCCGGCATCGGCGAAGGGCTTCGTTGACCGGCTAAACGCTTTAGAGCCGGTGCCAGACATTGCGCTGGCAGTGCTCGGCTTCGGCGACCGCAGCTTTCCGGCCTATTGCGCCTTCGCCGGGGCTGTCGTGCAGGCAGCACAGGCCAAAGGCTGGCACGCGCTCCTGCCGCTCGACACCGTCGATCGTCAGTCGCCGCAGGATTTCGCCCGCTGGGGCCGCGCGCTCGGCGAGGTGCTCGGCATGGCGCTCGACCTGTCGCACCAGCCAGTCCTGCCGGCCATCGACAGGCTGACCCTCGTCTCGCGCCGCGACTATGGCGCCGAGGTGCAGGCTCCGACCGCCATCCTCCGCTTTGCGCTTCCGCGCGTTTCGCTTTGGCAAAGGCTGCGAGGGGCGGGGTTCGTCCGCTTCCAGGCCGGTGACCTGATCGGCATCGTGCCCGAGGGCAGCGCCATCCCGCGGCTTTATTCACTTGCCTCCGGGCGCCATGACGGTTTCATCGAGATCGTGGTCAAGAAGCATCCCGGCGGCCTCTGCTCGGGGCAACTGACTGCGCTTGAGCCGGGCGACACGGTGTCTGCCTTCCTCCGCCGCAACCCCGGTTTCCGGCCGGGCCGCAGCCGGGCGCCGCTCATCCTGATCGGCGCGGGGACGGGCATTGGACCACTCACGGGCTTCGTGCGCGGCAATGCGCGCCGCAGGCCGGTTCACTTGTTCTTCGGCATGCGCCACCCCGCCAGTGATTTCTTCTACGGCGACGATTTCCCAATCTGGCAGCGCGAGGGGCGTCTGGCTCGGTTGGTCACGGCCGTCTCGCGCGGGGCACAGCCCCACTATGTGCAGGATGCCCTGCGCGGGGAGGCGGCGCAGGTCTTGGAGCATGTCCGCAATGGGGCGCGCATCATGGTTTGCGGCGGACGCGACATGGCCGCGGGCGTGGCAGAAGCGCTGACAGAAATCCTCGCGCCGGCCGGGCTCACGCCTGCAATTCTGAAGGCCGAGGGGCGGTATGTCGAAGATGTCTACTGAGCGCGCGCGCATCGCCCTGAATGGCCCGACCATGGGCACCCGCTGGTCCGCGCTGTTCTTCGCGGACGCGGGCCTCGATCCCCAGCCGATCCGCCGGGCGCTCCAAGCAGCGGTGGACGATGTGGATGCCCAGATGTCCACCTGGAAGCCCGACAGCGATCTGGTGCGGCTCAACGCGGCGCCAGTAGGCGAATGGGTGGGAGTTCCTTCGCAACTGGCCGCGGTCCTCAGGCTCGGCCTTGAGATCGGTAGTGCCTCTGGTGGGGCCTTCGACATCGGGATGGGTGATGCGGTGACCGCTTGGGGGTTCGGACCAGAGGGCGCCGCGCCCGAGCGTATCCGTGCCGCAATGGCCGCGGCGCGGCGCCCCGCGCATCAAGTCCTCAAGATCAAAGGTGACCATGTGCGCAAATCCGCGCCCGTCACACTCGATCTGAATGGTATCGCCAAGGGTCATGGCGTCGACCGGCTGGCCGAGGTCCTGCAAAACCACGGGGTCGCCGATGCGCTGGTCGGCATTGACGGGGAAATGCGCGCCATGGGGCTCCGACCGGATGGCGAGGCCTGGACCATCGCGGTCGAGCTGCCGGATGTCGAACGCCGGACACCGCATTCGATCCTGGCGCTTGGGGACGCCGGGGTGGCCACGTCGGGTGACTACCGCCACTGGGTTGAGGTACAGGGGCAGCGTCTGTCGCACACGATGGACCCGATGCGCGGCGCCCCGCTGGTCGCGTCGCCGGCCTCCGTGACCGTGGTAGCCCGCACCTGTGCGGAGGCAGACGCCTGGGCGACGGCGCTCATGGTGCTCGGACCCGTCAAAGGCGCAGTGATTGCCCGAGAACGCAGGCTCGACGCCCTGTTTCTCCTGCGCGATAATGATGAAAATATCGGGGGCGTGGGAGTCGGAGGACTTTTTTCCGAAATGCCAGCGGCAGGTGCCCCAACCGAGGGGAGATGAGTCGCATGGAAACGACTCGGACCGACCGCTTCAAGACAGCCATCCTGCTCATAGCGGCGACCGGCCTGATCGGCGGCCTGGCGTTCTACCTGGCCGGCCAGGCCGATATTGGGAACCTGTTCTGGATCGTCGGCGTTGCTCCGGCGCTCGTCGCGCTCGCGCTCGAGATCTTTCGCAGCGCCCGGCGAGGTGAAGTCGGGCTGGACGTCGTGGCCGCTCTGTCCATGTCGGCGGCGCTCGTCTTCGGTGAGACCCTCGCAGCGGCGGTCGTTGCGGTAATGTATTCGGGCGGCACGTTCCTTGAAGCCTTCGCTGAGGGCCGAGCCCGACGCGAGATGCACGATTTACTCTCGCGCGTGCCCCGGACGGCGACGCGGCATCGCAACGGCAGGCTGGAGGACGTGCCCCTCGACGAGATCGTCCCCGGTGACCGTCTATTGATCCGCCAGGGCGACGTCGTTCCGGTGGACGGCGCCGTGGCGTCCCAAGCGGCTTTCCTGGACACCTCGGGCTTACGGGGGAGTCCTTGCCGATCCGCCTGGCACGCGGCGACGACGCCATGAGCGGCTCGACTAATGCGGGCGAAGCCTTCGACCTGTCCGCCACGCGCGAGGCGAAGGACAGCACTTATGCCGGCATCGTCCGGCTGGTCGAGGAGGCGCAGGCATCCAAGGCGCCGATGTCGCGGCTGGCAGACCGCTGGTCCCTGGGTTTTCTCTTGCTCACCGTCAGCATCGCCTCTGCGGCCTGGTGGTTGACGGGCGATCCGATACGGGCGGTCGCTGTCCTGGTGGTTGCCACGCCCTGTCCGCTGATCCTGGCGGTGCCGGTGGCGCTGGTCGCCGGCCTGTCACGTGCCGCGCATTTCGGTGTGCTCATCAAGGGTGCCGGGCCGCTCGAGACGATGGCCCGCACCCACACGCTGATCCTGGACAAGACCGGCACCCTGACAGACGGACGGCCGCAGATCGTGTCGATCGCCAGCCATGACGGGCTGGCAGAGGACGACATCCTGCGCCTCGCCGCCGCGCTGGATCAGGCCTCCAAGCACCCCGTCGCGCAGGCCATCGTCGCCGCCGCAAAGGCGCGGGGCCTTTCCCTGCCCATCCCGTCGGAGGTGGCGGAGATCGCCGGCGAAGGCGTCGTGGGCCATGTCGAGGACCGCCAGGTCATTGTCGGTGGGGATGGCTTCGTCGCGTCCCGCATCGGGCGGAGACCGGGCGGTCACGCAGCAATCGCCGCCGGCTCCGTCATGGTCGCGGTCGCCGTGGACGGTCGCCTGGCGGGATATCTGGTGATGTCCGATCCGCTTCGCGAGGGCGTGGGCGCCATGCTTGGCGGACTGCGCCGCGAGGGGATCGCGCGCATCCTTCTTGCCACCGGCGACCGTGCCGACGTGGCCGAACGGGTGGCCGAAGGACTCGGTCTCGACGCGCTGCGCGCTGGGCTGACGCCCGACCAGAAGGTTCTGCTCGTTCTCACCGAGCGCAAGCGAGGGCCCGTCATGATGGTGGGCGACGGGGTGAACGATGCGCCCGCGCTCGCAGCCGCCGATGTCGGCGTCGCCATGGGTGCGCGGGGTGCGGCAGCCTCTGCCGAGGCGGCCGATGTCGTGCTTCTGGTGGACCGCGTCGACCGGCTGGGACCGGGGATCGAGATTGCGCGGGCTTCGCGTCGGATCGCCGTGGAAAGTGTTGTCGCCGGGATCGGCCTTTCGGTGCTCGGCATGATCGCAGCCGCCTTTGGCTATCTCACCCCGGTACAGGGCGCGGTCCTGCAGGAAGTCATCGACGTCGCCGTAATCCTCAATGCCCTGCGCGCGCTACGTATTGCGCCGCATGAGCCCGCCATGAAGCGAGAGGCCGTCCCCAACCGACAGGCCGAGATCGCACAAGGAGCCGCGCCATGAGCCGTCTGTCCCATTCCGAAATCCATATGGTGCATCGCATTGGCTGGTTGCGGGCGGCCGTTCTGGGCGCCAATGACGGCCTCGTTTCGACAGCCAGCCTGGTTGTGGGCGTGGCCGCCGCGGGATCGGAGAAGCCGGAGGTCTTGATCGCCGGGCTGGCAGGCCTGGTGGCCGGGGCCATGTCCATGGCGGCAGGAGAATATGTCTCGGTCAGTTCGCAGACCGATGCCGAGCGTGCCGATCTCGCCCGCGAAACCCGCGAACTCGCCGAAACGCCAGACGCGGAACTCGAGGAACTGACCCAAATCTATGTCGACCGTGGGCTCGACCGGGACCTTGCCGAGCGGGTTGCTATTCAACTGACGGAACGAGACGCGCTCGGCTCGCATGCGCGAGACGAGCTCGGTATCTCCGAAACCGTGACCGCACGCCCGATCCAGGCCGCGGTGGTTTCGGCGCTCACCTTCGCCGTCGGTGCGGTGGTTCCGCTGATCGTCACACTGCTCGTACCGGAACGTGCCGTTGCACTTCTTGTGGCGGCATCGACCATTTTGGGTCTCGCGACTCTGGGCGGGCTGGGCGCATCGGCCGGGGGCGCCGGCGTCGTTCGCGGCGCCGCCAGGGTCACCCTCTGGGGCGCCTTGGCAATGGTGGCGACGGCGGCCGTTGGAACAGTGTTCGGGGTCACAATAGGCTAAAGGCGCTCCCTTCCGCCATGGACTCTCCTATCCCCTGCGGCGCGCCCAAGACGCTTGGCAGACATAGGGTACATTGGCATAGACCGCCAGCTGCCCGAACAAGCTGAACAGACCGAAGTTCTGCGCCCTATCGCCAACGCACAGCGCTAGCGAAGTCGGATCTATCTCTTCCAGGGGCGTCAGGACCGCGTTGAACGAGCGCATTCCCGGCCACTATCGTTCGACCCTTGTGCCATCCTTGAAACAGTGGAGATCAGCGGCGTCGTAACCGACATGGATTATCTCTCCCGCTGACCTGCCTGCGTCGCCTTCGGCCTTGATCGTAAGTGGACCAAGTGTTGCGGAGGTGACGTAGATCAGCGTCTCGCTACCGAGATGTTCGACATGGCGGACCGTGACCGGCCATTGAGCATCCGCGGTGATGCGCAGATGCTCGGGACGAATGCCGATCGTGTCGCCACCCAGTTTCCTGGCTTCCTCCCCGGTGATGAAGTTCATCTTCGGGGAGCCGATGAAACCGGCGACGAAGGGCGTGGCAGGCTTGCGGTACAGCTCCATGGGCGCGCCGGCCTGTTCGATATGCCCATCCTTGAGCACAACAATACGGTCCGCCATGGTCATGGCCTCGACCTGGTCATGGGTGACATAGACCATGGTGGCACCAATGCGGCTATGCAGTTCGGCCAGTTCCACACGCATCTGGGCGCGCAGGGCGGCATCGAGATTGGATAGCGGTTCATCGAAGAGGAAGACCTTGGGCTTGCGCACGATGGCACGGCCAATGGCAACGCGTTGGCGCTGACCGCCCGACAGCTGCTTGGGCTTGCGGTCGAGCAGATGGGTGAGTTGCAGCGTGTCGGCCGCTTCATTCACCCGCGCTTCGATTTCCGCCTTGGGCATGCCCGAGAGCTTGAGACCGAAGCCAATATTGTCGGCAACGCTCATATGTGGATAGAGCGCGTAGGACTGGAACACCATGGCGATGCCGCGCTGCGACGGATCGCGCGTGGTCACGTCGTCCCCGCCAATGTGGATCGTGCCGCCCGAGACTTCCTCGAGGCCGGCGATCATGCGCAGCAAGGTGGACTTGCCGCAACCCGAAGGGCCGACCAGCACGGTGAAGGATCCGTCGGGAATGGTGAGATCGAGGCCGGGAACGACTTCCACCACGCCATAGCGCTTCTGGACATTGCTGAAGGTGACGTCAGCCATTGGGCTTCTCCCCGGTTTGGTCGGTGCTGCGGACGGATACGGTGCCGTCGAGGGCGACGAAGCCGTCAACGGCGAACAGGGAAATCGTGGTGGCGCCCACCCGGTAGTAGCGAAAACTCAGGGCGCGGAAATCATCGATGTAGAGAACGCCCAGGCCCAGCTCCGGATCGACCACGAGATCGAGCGCATAAGCCCCGTCGGGACTGGGCGGAAAGGCCACGCGGGGCGCGCCATTAGGGTCGCCATTGTAGAAAAAGACGGCGTCGCCACGTTCGGTGTCGAGCTCAAGCGTGCTGACCCGGCCCGAATTGGTGGCCGTGAAGGCGATGCCGAAACGGGTGCCGGGTGTCACGTTTACCGTGGCGCGAATCCGCATGGCGGTGTCAGGCGTGCCCGCCTGCAATTCGCCCATCGAAAGCGCTGAGCGTTCGGTATCGAACTGCGCGCCCAGCTGTGCGGGCAGGCTAACGGCCAGCGCGCCATCCGCCATGCGGTGCAGCGCATGCATGATGAGATCGCCGCCCCAGACGAAATTCATTGCGTCCTTGCGCAGGCTCTTGTGCGCCACCCAGCCGAACAGCAGCCGATCATCCCCGGTCCCGGCCGACTTGCCTGCATAAAAACCGCGGCCGTCGAGGGCGTCATAGGGTCCGTATGCGTAGGGGCCGGTGCTGTCGACGGCGTTGAGGTAGCGCACCTGCCGCGAGGCCTCGCGCTGGTCCGAATAGATCAAGAACCAGTCGCCGCCTTCGGTAAAGAGGTCCGGCACTTCGAGGTTGAGCGGCGATTCCTCGGCATAGAGGGGAGCGGCGGCGGTCCAGGCACCGAGGTCGGGCGACGTATAGAGCCCGATAGCCGCACTACCGTCGTGCCGCGTAGTCATCAGCATCCACCAGGCTTCGACCTCAGCATTCCAGAACACGAACGGGTCACGGAAGTCCCACTCGTCATAGGAGGGCAGGCCGGCAAAGGTTGCCTGGGGGACCTTTGTCCATGGGCCCACCAGGGTCTCCGCGCGAGCCTCCATGGTGACTTCCTTGGGCCGGGCCTCCGGATTGTGGCCGGTATAATAGAGGCGATAGCCGCCATCGGGGTCGGCGACGACGCTGCCGCTGCCCGTCCAGTAGTCCGATGTCCCGGCCTCGCCCACCGGCACGACCTCGACCGGGGTCGACCAGGATCGCAGGTCCGAGGTCTGGGCCATCCACCAGGGATGCCGCCCCTGGTTTTGCAGGTAGAAGACCGAATAGGTGCCGTCCTCGAAAAACGGATTGGGGTCGCCAACCCCGGCCACTTCGCCAGCGAAATAGAGCGGTGCCGCCTCGGCCGCGGCAGCAAAGCTGGTGGCGGCCAGCAGGATGACCACGAGCCTACGCATCGATCGCCTCCAGGCTGCGCATGACAACAGCAGCTTCCGGATGGGCGGGAAAGAACAGGTTGGTGATCCAGATCAGGCCGTCGGCGGCGCTGAGCTCAACGAGGCCGCGGTCGATGAAGAGGGTCAGGTCCAGCGCGCCGGTGCCAGGCCAGGGCAGGTCCACGGCATAGTCGTGCCCGAACCCGTCCATGCCATCGACGGGCTGACGCATCGTCCGGATCGAACCCCGGTTACCGCTGGTGCGAGAAACGATGAAGTGCGGCTGATCTTCCCCGAAAAGGTGGATCGCCAACTGTTCGCCCGGCGCAAGCGTGATCCTGCGGTCCAGCCGGTAAGTGCCGGGTGCGCCCTGCCCCTCAAAGCCCGCCTCAACGGAAGCGGGCGCGCTGGCAGCGACGCGCAGGCCATCGGGCGTACCGACCAGCCGCAGTTCGCGCGGCAGGGACATGACGCCGCGAAAGGCCCCGGTCTTTGTCTGCCGGGCATAAAGCCAGTTGCTGGCCCAGGCGATGGCCGTGGGTGTCTTCGTCCCACCCCGTTCGAAGAAGGTCTGGGCGGCATAGTAGTCGCGGCCATAGTCGAGCCAGAGTTCGGTTTGCGGCGGGTTGGCATTGGTAAAGTGCGTGCCGTCGAAGCTGCCCAGGAAATACTGCGTGCCCGACCCCTGCGCATATCCCCCGGGATTAAGCCCGATGATCAGCACCCAGACCGTTTCGCCATTGGGCGCGGCAAGAGGCACCATATCGGGACACTCCCAAGGGCCTCCACTATGCCGGCCATGGGCTTCTCCGAAGCTCGAGAGATAAGTCCAGTCGCGCAGGTTGCTCGAACCATAGAAGCCGACGCACTGTCCCTCGGTCACCAGCATGACCCATTTGCCACTGGCCTGATGCCAGATGACCTTGGGATCGCGGAAGGCAGCAAGGCCGGGATTGGGCAGGACGGGATTCGAAGCATCGCTCTCGAAGTTTGAGAGATCGTCATTGGCATGGACGAGGCACTGCACCTGATAGTCCTCGCCATCGGCTGTGCGGCTATGGGCCGTGTAGAAGAGTTTTACACCCACGTCGGTTTCGACGGCGCTACCGGAAAAGCAGGTGCCCAGGGCATTGGGATAAAGGGCCACAGGTTGCTCGGTCCAGTTTACGAGATCGCTGCTGGTGCCGTGTCCCCAATGCATTGGCCCATGCACCGTGCTGTCCGGATCGTGCTGGTAGAACAGATGCCAGATGCCATCGACGCGGATCATGCCATTGGGATCGTTCATCCAGCCGCGGCGTGGCGAAAAGTGCAGATGGGGACGATAGGTTTCGGTCATGAACTAGCCCTTGACGCCCGAGGACATCACCGAGGCGATGAACTGGCGCTGGAGAATGAGGAAGAAAAGGATAACGGGCACGGCCATGGAGACGGCAAAGGCCATGATATTGCCCCATGCCGCCTGATTGGTGCCGAAATAGGCTGACATGGCCACCGACAGCGGGCGGTATTCTGGGCCGCGCGTGACCATGACCGGCCAGAGATAGGCGTTCCAGATTTCGAGGAACTGCAGCACGGCAATTGCGGAAATTACCGGCTTGGAGAGCGGCATGGCGACATGGCGGTAGATCTGGAAGAAGCTGAACCCGTCGATCCGTGCCGCCTCGATCAGCTCCTTGGGCAGGCGCGAAAAGAACTGGTAGAAGAGGAAGATGGCCATGGCATTGGCCACACCGGGCACGATCTGCACCTGGTAGCTGTCGATCTGCCCGGCCCAGCCAGCCATCATCAATTGCGGCAGCACGAGACTTTCGCCGGGGACCGCGAGGGTCGCCAGGATCAGGATCATCACCGGTTTGCGGACGGGCAACGTGCCCTGTGCCAGGACAAAGGCGGCCATTGAGTTGAAGAGGATCGAGAACACCAGAGTCGAAAAGGTGATGAGCGCCGTATTGCCCAGGTAGCGTACAAACGGATGAACCGGATCGGTCCACACATCGATATAGTTCTGCAGGCTGAAGACCTGCGGAATGAACGAGCGGATCGAGCCCATGGACACCATGATGTCCTGCTCATTGGGATTGAGACTGATGGTGACCATCATCAGGAGCGGCAACAGCACGCCCAGTGCGAGGAGCAGCGCGAACAACGATGGCAGGATGGCGTCGCGGGGCATGCGCATCAGGCTTCTCCCTCGTTCTTGAGGAAGCGGCGCTGCAGTAGCGCGATGGCTGTAACGGCAAGGAAGAAGAAAACGGCAACGGCCGAGGCATAGCCGACCTTCTGGGTCGAATAGCCCTGCTTGAACAGGTAGTGGATGATGGTCGTGGTGGCCCCATTCGGGCCGCCTTTGGTGAGGATGTCGACCTGGGTGAAGAGCTTGAGAGCGCCCACCGTGGTGATGATCAAAAGGAAGATGTTGACGTTGCGCAGGCCCGGCCAGGTGACATAGCGGAAGCGCTGCCAGGCCTTGGCGCCATCGAGCTTGGCCGCCTCGTAGAGATCCTGCGGAATATCCTGCAAGCCGGCAAGGTAGATCAGCATCTGGTAGGGAAAGGTTGCCCAGGCCGACAGTGCCACGATGGCGAGCAGTGCTGTCGACGAATTGCCCAGGAAGTCGACATAAGCGCCCTGGCCGGCAAACCACTGATAGACGGCGTTGAACGGCCCCGACGGGATGCGGAACAGCACGGCCCAGATCGAGACGATCACCGTCATCGGCAGCAACAGCGGCAGGATGGCGATGGCGCGAAAGAAGCTCCGGAATGGGATGGCCGAATTGAGGACCAGGGCGGCGCCTAGCGACATGCCGAGCTGCACCGGCGTCACGATCAGCGCGAACAGCACCGTGTTCCAGATCGCCTGCCAGAACAGCGGATCGACAAACATGCGCTCGTAATTGGTCGTGCCGATGATCTTGGTGGGGATCGGCCGCGGCACGAGTCGCTGGTCGGTGAAGGAGAACCACACCGAAAGCAGGAAGGGCACTACGATAAGAGCGGTGATGAAGATCAGCGCCGGCAGCAGCATTGCCCATTCCTGGGCCTGCCCCTTGGTCCTGATACGCATGAGATATCCTCCGGCCGGATCGGCCAAAATTGGCGGGCGCGCCGGGAGGTGGCGCGCCCGTGTTGCGGCTTACTGCCCGAAGGGCGGGTAGCCGTCATTGTCGGCAATGTCCTGGTCGATGGTCTGTGCCGCGCGATCAAGCTCGGCCTTCACGTCGACATCGCCCGACAGCACGTTGACCACCGCGGTGGCCCAGGCATTGGTGATCACCGGATAGGCAGGGTGGACGGGGCGGACAATGGCGCAGCATTCGGCCAGCTTGGCGAAGATTTCGCCGGCCCCACCGGCACCATAGGTTTCCGACAGCGGAATGGCTGAGGCGCGCGAAGGCACATAGCCGGTCGTATCGGCATAGGCAGCAACCTGTTCGCTGGACATGGCATAGTTCAAGAAGACCTTGATGTCCTCGAGATTGGTCGAGGAGGACGGTACCGCCCAGCCCCAGCCACCATTGGCGGATACCGGTCCGGCATCGCCAAAGGCCGGGGGCGGGATCAGGACAAGGTCATCGCCCAGGCCTTCGCGATGCGCCGGCCACATCCAGTTTCCGACCCAGGAGAGAGCCGCGGTCTTCTCGCCGTAAAACTTGTTGTCACCGGCGCTGGCCGGAACGATATAGCCGGCCTTGTTCCAGTCCTGCAGGGTCGTCAGGGTAGCGACGTTGGCCCCGGAATTGATCGTGCCCTCGGCAATCCAGGTCTCGCGGTCGATGATGTCGCCGCCATTGGACTGGGCGAAGGGCGCGAAGCCGTAGGTCATCCATTCGCCGGCGCCATAGTTCATCTTGACGTCGAGCGGCCATTCGACTTCCGGAAGAGCGGCAAGCTTTTCCAGCGCCTCGGCCATTTCCTCTTGCGTCCAGGCGTCCTCGACGCCGGTGGGGATACGGACGCCGGCCTTTTCCAGCAGCGCCTTGTTCCCCCACAGGATGGTTCCGGAATCGTAGGGGCTGACGAAGTAGAACTCTTCCTCGGGTCCATAGGTGCCCTGCGCCTTGATGGCGGGCAGCAGGTCGTCGATGATGGCTGGGTCGAGCAGGTCACCGATCGGCCGGATAGTGCCTGCCCAGGCCACGGAGGCCATGTTGGGGCCATCGAGCATGATCACATCCGGCAGGCCGCCCGAGAGCGTCGCAGCCTGGATGGCGTCGTTGTAGCTCGGGATCGGGACGACATCGACGCTAATGCCCTCGGCGCCATACTTGGCGTTGAAGGTCTCTTCGAGCTGGGTGAAATAGGGCTTCTCGCTATCGCCGTCGATCACCCAGGCGGTGAGCTGGCCGGCAAGGGCGTTTGAGGACATGGCGCAGGCGGCCAGGGCCACCCCCGCATAAAGGGCATGCTTCATCGTTTATCTCCTCCGAGAGCGGCGTCATCGCTTTATGACAACGTGAGACAATTGTTAATGTCGATTGTCTCACGTTGTCAATAGCGCATGGCAGCTGTGCAAAATTGGAGCTTTGCAGTGCCTGATGCGGCACTAAAATCGCCTGAGGCGAGCGCGCTAGAGCGAGGAACGTTCGACGAATTTGCCTTTGAGACGAACCACTTGGGCATCGTGCGGGCCATCAATGGCCATGTTCATGGCCGCTCGGCCCATCTCATAATAGGGCAGTTCCATTGTCGAAAGACCGGGCTTCAGCAACCCTGCGATCGGCTCGAGGTTGTCAAAGCTGGCCACAGCAATATCCTCTCCAACCTTCAAACCAAGCTCGGCCAGTTCGAAGTAGACGTTCATCGCCATGATGTCCTGGCCGCACAAGACCAGGTCAGGTCGGTCCGGCCCGGCAAAGAGCGCGGCAAGAATCTGGCGGGTCACAAACTGAGTTGGCGCGCCTGCGGCAGAAACCACGGCCGTATGGACCCGCGCTGACACGTCAACCCCAGCAGCTCGAGCCGCGTCGATGAAGCCTTGCTTGCGCAGATCGCTGGCGACGACGTCAGTGTTGAGGTTGAGCAGAACCGGGCGGCGATAGCCGCGCTGGAAAATGATGTCGGTAAGGTCCAGCGCCAATTGGTAGTCATCCGGAATGATGGTTGGGTGCCGCCCTTTCCCGTCGAAGCAGTTGAGCAGGACATGCGGTACACTTGTGGGGTCGATGTCGACCTGTTGGTGGAACGTTGCTGCATAGATGATCGCTTCGGCCCGGAAAGCGGCGAGTTGGCTGTCGGCCAGAGCCGCACTGGGCCCGCCGCGTTCAATATTGAACAGCATCATCTGCTTGCCGCGTTCCCAGGCAACGTCCTGTGCACCACGTATCAGGTCGATGGACGATGAATAAGTGGCGACGCGATCAGCCAGGAAACCGATGATATTGCTGCGTTGCGAGCGCATCATGCGCGCGGCCTGGGATGGTTCGTAGCCAATTTCGGCGATGATGGCCTCGATGCGTGCCCGCGTCTCGGCATTAACGAGAGGATCCTGGTTGATCACCCGCGACACGGTCTTGAGCGAGGTTTTGGCACGTCTGGCAATTTCACGCTGCGTGGTCAAATGCATTGGCTCGCGTTGGACAGTGCACCCATACCTGCCACATTGGGCCGGCCGACATCAACCATGAAGCCAGTGCCAACGCCTGGGTGGGAACCGCCAAGCAACAGCCACGCTCCACAACCGGGCCATAGCCAAGCGCCAAAATCACAGGCAGCAGGACCGACAGCCATGGACCGGGCAGTTGGACGCTAGTGGCCGCCGGAGAAGCGGTCGGTCTGTGTGGTCTCAAGAGTCCGCCAGCCAGAATGGCGTGGTTGAGATTGGTTATGGAACTGCTGCCGGCCGACGAGGATGGGGACATGCTTCACTGCCATTGCGGAATTGCTCGAAATTGCCGCACAGGATGAAGCTCTTCAAAGCATGGACGCCGAGGCGATAAGCGAAAGTATAGCATCGCAGCGTGTCTCGGCCATGTCCTTTTAGCTCAAAAACAAAGGATGAGTGCTGGTATCAATGCAGGCTGCTTTGTCAGAGCGGGCGCCAGCCGATCGCCGTAGCCCTTTGCATCTATATACTCCGCGGGGTCCCGGATGTATTCCCGCGCGCCAGAGTCCATCCAGACCCGCCGTGCAACCATCTTGGAGCGGTGCCTCCAACGATGGCTGGGCCGCAATTCGACATTGGCAAAGCCCAAGCGGCGCATCCACTTCCCTGGATTTTCGGCGGTTTTCTTGCGCATGATGGCGTCACCCGTTCGACCACGTCGACGCGAAGGATCAGCAAACAGGGGTTCTGCGGGCGCGTTTTGGACCACGAAGATCGGGCCCTGTTACGCTTT
This sequence comes from Devosia sp. XK-2, assembly GCF_037113415.1. Taxonomy (NCBI): domain Bacteria; kingdom Pseudomonadati; phylum Pseudomonadota; class Alphaproteobacteria; order Hyphomicrobiales; family Devosiaceae; genus Devosia; species Devosia sp. XK-2. The sequence goes on from NZ_CP146608.1 coordinate 3,400,184, forward strand.
CAAGCATTTACAAAAAGAGAATGGCGGAGAGAGAGGGATTCGAACCCCCGATAGAGTTGCCCCTATGCCGCATTTCGAGTGCGGTGCATTCAACCGCTCTGCCATCTCTCCGCGAGATCGAAACGCCCCAGAAGGGGCGCGGCTGGTCGATACGGGGCGGCTTATGACATAGCCTTGGCACGCCTGCAACACCCCTTATGCGCGGTTTCGACAAACAGCATCGAGACGGCCAGCCACCTCCCCCATCTCACAATTGCGTGCTGCCCCATCCAGATCGCGCTTGAGGCGTTAGTCTTGGGGTCCTTGTGACAAACAGGGAGACTGCACCTATGGTTGCACGCCGCACATTTATCGTCGGCATGGCCGGCCTGCCTCTCGCCGGCATGACCGCCAGACTGACCGCATCCGTCGCCCAGGAGATGCCCATGGCCGACACGCTACCCACCAGCGCCGGGGACCTCGTCATCCACCCGGTCGATCATGCCAGCCTTGTGCTCGAATTTGGCGGCAAGGCCTTTTATGTCGACCCTGTGGGCGGCGCCACGCGCTATGCGTCGCTTCCGGCCCCGTCCGCTATCCTGATCACCCATGGTCATGGCGATCATTTCGATATTCCCACCATTGAGGCCATTGCCGGCGATGCCCCACTGGTCACCAATGGCGACGTCCTGAGCAAACTGCCCGACGCGCTGAAAGCCAATGCCATGGCCATGGTCAACGGCGACAACAGCACAATCCTGGACATTCCCATCCGCGCTATCGCCGCCCACAACACAACCGAGGACCGGATGCGTTATCATCCCATCGGCGTGGGCAACGGCTATGTGCTCAGTTTTGGCGACGCCCAGGTCTATGTGGCAGGCGATACCGAGCCGACCGACGACATGCTGGGCCTGACCGACATTGCCGTCGCCTTCCTGCCCATGAACCTGCCCTACACCATGACACCCGAACAGGCCGTCGCGGCAATTAACACGTTCAAGCCCGGCATCGTCTATCCATATCATTATGGTCAAAGCGACCTCTCGCCACTTGAGACCGACGTGGATTCCGCCGTCGAGGTACGCTTGCGAAACTGGTATGCCTTGAGCCAAGGCTGAACCAGCCAAAGCGTGCCAAATGGCTTGACTCTTGAGGACTTTCCCTCGATAAGCCCTCCAATCTGCGCACTGGTCCGTCCGGTGCGCTGGTTTTGTTTGAAAACGCTGCTCGAGGCTGCCGGCCGAAATCTTCGGCCTCAACGTTTCGAAAAGCCCGCGGAATGGCATGCAAGCCGCGGCGCCGCAGAGCGCGACAGAAAAAGGGACCACGTGAACTTTCGCGTGGCTGAACTGAATGACTTTTGCCGTTATCAAGACGGGCGGGAAGCAGTACAAGGTTGCTGCTGACGACGTCATCAAGATCGAAAAGCTCGATGCTGAGGCCGGTGATATTGTGACCTTTGACCAGGTCCTCATGGTCGGCGACACCATCGGCGCTCCGCTGGTGGAAGGCGCCCTCGTGGCTGCCGAGCTGGTCGAGACCAAGAAGCAGAAGACCGTTATCGTCTTCAAGAAGCGCCGCCGCCACAATTCGCGCCGCCGCAACGGCCACCGCCAGTTGCTCTCGACCGTGCGCATCACCGAGATCCTGACCGGCGGCAAGAAGCCGACTGTCAAGGCTGCTGCCAAGGCCGAAAAGACTGAAGCTATTGCCGAAAAGGCGCCGGCAAAGAAGGCTGCTCCCAAGGCCGATACTGCTGCCGAAGCTCCCGCCAAGAAGCCGGCGGCCAAGAAAGCCGCCGCCAAGACCGAAGATACTGTCGCTGAAAAGCCGGCAAAGAAGGCCCCGGCCAAGAAGGCCGCTCCCAAGGCCAGCGAAGAATAAAAGGAACCGAGAACCATGGCACATAAGAAAGCAGGCGGCTCGTCCCGCAACGGTCGTGATACCGCTGGCCGTCGTCTCGGCGTCAAGAAGTTTGGCGGCGAAGCTGTGATTGCCGGCAATATCATTGTGCGTCAACGCGGCACCAAGTGGGCTCCGGGCACCGGCGTCGGCCTGGGCAAGGACCACACTATTTTCGCCCTGATCGACGGCAAAGTTGCGTTCCGCACCCGTGCGAACAGCAAAGTACACGTGTCTGTCGTCCCGGCAGAGGCCGCCGAATAACCCGGCAAGCCTTTCAAACCCGCCGGAGACCAGTTCCCCGGCGCCGCGTTTGAAAAAACAAAGCAGATGCAAAGGGGAACCGGTCCACCGGTTCCCCTTTTTTCTTCCCGGAGCATTTGCCATGACCGTTCTCGCAACCACCCTCGATGCCAGACTGCCGACCGCCATCCGCACCGCGCGTCTGAGCCTTGTGGTCCCGGCTCTGGCACACGTTCCGGAAATGGCCTTGCTGGCCAATAACAAAGCTATTCACCAGGTCCTGTCGCGCCTGCCGCATCCCTATATGGAAAGCGACGGCCGCTTCTTCGTTGAAAATATCGCGCGGGGCGATAGCGAATTTGCCTGGGCAATCGAGCAAGCCGGAGCCTTTGTCGGCGTGATAGGGCTACACCTGCTGCCTGGCCGCCTGCCCGAACTGGGCTATTGGTTGGGCCAACCTCATTGGGGACAGGGCTTTGCCACCGAAGCCGGTCTTGCAGTGGTGAGCGCAGCACGAGCGGCCCGAGCCCCGGGCTTGCGCGCCCGCGCCTTGCTCGACAATAACGCGTCCCGCAACGTCCTGAAAAAACTGGGCTTCATCGAGATCGGCGAAGACACCGACACGACTGGAACCTTGACCGGGCGCCGGGTCATGCAGATGCGGCTGGAGTTCGACCAGAGATGACCGAACTCCGGACCACCCGCCTTCTCCTACGCCCCGCCCGTCCGGACGACGCGCCCTGCTTCGCCCTGGGAGTTAGCGATTTTGCCGTCGCCCGCTGGCTGACCCCATTGCCCTTCCCGTTCACCCTCGCCATGGCCAGCGACTGGCTCCGCCTTGCCCCCAGAAATGGGCCGGAGAGATCGCTGTTCATTATCGATCTCCCGGGTCGTGGCCTGATCGGCTGTGTCGCCCTGACCAATGAGTTGGGCTTTTGGATCGCCCGGCCCCACTGGGGCAGGGGCTATGCCTCAGAAGCGGCGCGCGCCGTAGTCGACTGGCATTTCGCCAATTCGGACGCCGACCATATTTCCGCCAGTGCACATCACAACAATCGGGCCTCTCTCAGGGTCAAGACCAAACTGGGCTTTGAGCCGATAGGACACGACATGCGATTTTCCCACGCCCTGCAGCATAATGTACAACATGTACTGACCAGGCTGACGCGCGAGCGCTGGAATATTTTGGAGACCAAGGCATGCGCCTGAGAGACGAGCTTCCTCAAAGCATTGAGACCGAACGCCTGGTGCTGCGTGCGCCACATGCCTCCGATCTCGATGACCTGGTCGCCGAAGCCAACAATTGGAACGTACTCGAACCCACCGCCAGCCTGCCTTTCCCCTATCTCCAAGAGCATGGCCGTGGCTTTATCGAACGGTTCTCGATCAAACCCGACAAGCGCAGCTATGTCATTGCCGGGCGAGACGACGACCGACTCAAAGGCGTAATCGGGCTCTATTTTTATGCCGATAAACCCACTGAACTGGGCTATTGGCTGGGTGAACGCCATTGGGGCCGGGGCTTTGCGCCCGAGGCGGTCTCGGCTCTGATGGCGGCCGCCAGCGCCATCGGCCTCAGCCCCGTCCGCGCCCGCGTTCTGGCGGCCAATTCCGGCTCGGTGCGGGTTCTGGAAAAAACCGGCTTTGCCACCATCGAAGAAACACACAGCGTCGTCGAGCGTCATCGCGGCAAACCGCTCTATGTCATGGAGTGGCGTGCTTGATCCCTACGCTTTTCACCGATCGGCTGGTTCTGCGCGCGCCCCAATTGGGCGACGCGGAGCCCATTGCCCATTATCTCAATGATATGGACGTGGCCGGCAATCTGGCCCGCGTGCCCTTTCCCTACCATCTCTCCGATGCGCGCGCCTGGTTGGCCACCCAGGAGGCCGACCTGCCCGCCAACCAGGCCAGCTTTTCCATTGAGCTGGCTGGCATCGGCTATGTGGGCCATATCGGTTTCCAGCCCTTGGGCGAAAGCGCAATTATCGGCTACTGGCTGGGCAAGCCCCATTGGGGACAAGGCATCATGACCGAGGCCGCCATCGCGACTATTCGGTGGTTCTTCGAAGCCACCGGCGCCCCCACCATCTATTCGGGCGTATTCCATTTCAACGCCGCATCGCTGGCCATCCAGCACCGGCTGGGATTTACCGAGACTGGCCGTTCAACCCTGCTCTGCCTTGCGCGCGGCGCCGAGGTGGCGCATATCGACACCAAATTGACACGTGAGCGCTACCAGCAGGGCTGGCCACCCGTCAAAAATGTGGCGGGCGCGACACAACAGGTGCTGGAAGGCACGGCAAAGGCATGAAGTTCCTCGACCAAGCCAAGGTCTATATCAAGTCCGGTTCCGGCGGCGCCGGCGCCGTCAGCTTCCTGCGTGAAAAATTCGTCGAATTCGGCGGCCCTGACGGCGGCAATGGCGGACGCGGTGGCGATGTCATCGCCGAATGTGCCGATGGCCTCAATACGCTGATCGACTTCCGCTACCAGCAGCACTTCCGCGCCGGCACGGGCGTGCATGGCATGGGCAAGAACCGCACCGGCGCCGATGGCGCCGATGTCGTCCTACGCGTACCGGTTGGCACCCAGATTTTTGAGGAAGATCAGGAGACCCTGATCGCCGATTTCACCGAAGTGGGCCAGCGCGTAACCCTACTCAGGGGCGGCAATGGCGGCTTCGGCAATGCCTATTTTAAGACCAGCTCCAACCAGGCGCCCCGCCGCGCCAATCCCGGTCAGGAAGGTATCGAAAAAGGCATTTGGTTGCGGTTGAAGCTCATCGCCGATGCGGGTCTGGTCGGCCAACCCAATGCCGGCAAATCGACCTTTCTCTCGGCCGTCTCTGCCGCCAAGCCCAAAATCGCCGACTATCCCTTCACCACGCTGCACCCCAATCTGGGTGTGGTGCGCATTGGCGAGCGCGAATTTGTCCTGGCCGATATTCCCGGTCTCATCGAAGGGGCGAGCGAAGGCGTGGGCATCGGCGACCGTTTCCTGGGTCATATCGAGCGCTGTGGCGTGCTGATCCACCTCATCGACGGCACCAATGAAGACGTGGCGCATACCTATGAGGCGGTGCGCTACGAATTGGCAGCCTATGCCGATGTGCTGGCCGAAAAACCTGAAATCGTCGTGCTCAACAAGATCGACGCGCTGACACCCGAAGAGCTCAAGGCCAAGGTCAAGGCGCTAAAGAAGGTGTCCAAGGCCGAGATCCGCACCATTTCGGGCGCCACCGGGCAGGGCGTCGACCAGGTGCTCTATGACGTGCTCAACATTCTCGACGCCGAAAAAGCGGAACAGGCCGAGGCTGAGCGGAAAAAAACCGAAGAGAAATGGACGCCGTGACCTTCTCCGGCCGGATCAGCCTGGACCATGCGGCTCCTTTGCATCCCTCCCCCCTGAGGGGAGGGACCGAGGGTGGGGGTCGATCAGTGGATCATTGCGCCACCCCCCACCCCAACCCTCCCCCTCAAGGGGGGAGGGAGCACATCGAGTTTGTTGCCAAATGAACCCCCTCGCCACCTATCGCCGGATCACCATCAAGATCGGCTCGGCCCTGTTGGTCGACAAGCAAGGCAAGCTGCGCAGCGCCTGGCTGGCGGCTTTGGCCGAGGACATTGCCGCGCTCAAATCCGAGGGACGAGAGATCGTCATTGTCTCGTCCGGAGCCATCGCGCTGGGCCGGGGCCTGTTGGGTCTCTCCGCGCTTGCCCTGACGCTGGAACAAAGCCAGGCCGCCGCCAGCGCCGGACAGATCGCCCTCAGCCAGGCCTGGGCCGAGGCGCTCGGCCAGCATGGCATCGTCACCGGGCAAATCCTCATCACCCCCAACATTACCGAGGAGCGGCGCTACTATCTCAATGCCCGCACGACCATCCAGACATTGCTGGGCCTGGGTGCCGTACCCATTATCAACGAGAACGACAGCGTCGCCACGGCCGAAATCCGCTATGGCGACAATGATCGGCTCTCAGCGCGCGTCGCCACCATGATCGAAGCGGATCTGCTGGTCCTGCTTTCCGACATTGACGGGCTCTACACCGCGCCACCCGCCAAGGACCCCAGCGCCACCCATCTGCCCGTTATCGAGGCCATCACGCCAGCGATTGAAGCCATGGCCGGGGGGGCAGCCAGTCATCTCTCGCGCGGCGGCATGACCACCAAGCTCGAAGCCGGCAAGATCGCGACCCTGGCTGGGACCGCAATGGTGATTGCCAAGGGCACCGACGACCATCCGCTCAAGCGCCTGGTCGAGGGCGGGCTGCACACGCTTTTCAGGCCGGCAACGACGCGGGCGCAATCGCGAAAACGATGGATCATGGGCACGCTGGCCGTCTCGGGCACTGTACAAGTCGATGCAGGGGCGGCGCATGCCCTCAATCAAGGCAAATCCCTTCTGCCCATCGGCGTTACCGGCATCACCGGCGACTTCGAACGCGGCGATACCATTGCTGTCACCAATCCTGATGGACGCGAAATCGCCCGGGGTCTTGTGGGCCTGGACAGCGACGATGCGCGCCTGGTGATGGGCAAGCGCAGCGACACCATTGTCGCGCTGCTTGGCATGGACAGCCGCGCCGAATTGGTGCATCGCGACAATCTGGTGCTGACCGGCAGCGCAGAAACGACACCGAGACAAGAGGCCGATCATGAGCCTGGCTGAAGCCACCGCGAGTGACATTTCCGTCCTGATGGCCGAACTGGGCCGCAATGCGCGCAAGGGCGCCAATGCGCTCAAGATCGCCACGCCCGAGCAGAAGCGCACGGCCCTACTGACCGCCGCCGGCGCTATCAATGCGCATCGGAAGAAAATCCTCGAAGCCAATGCGCTGGACATGCAGGCAGCCGAGCAAAAGGGCATCTCGAAAGCCTTTCTCGACCGATTGCTGCTGACCGACGCGCGTATCGACGGCATCATTGAGGCCGTCAAAACCATTGCCGAACTGCCTGATCCTGTCGGCACCGTCATTTCCGAATGGGACCGCCCCAACGGGCTCCATATCGAACGCGTGCGCACGCCGCTCGGCGTCATCGGTGTGATCTTCGAATCGCGCCCCAATGTCACCGCCGATGCCGGCGCCTTATGCATCAAGTCCGGCAATGCCGTCATTCTGCGTGGTGGCAGCGACAGCTTTCATTCCAGCCGCGCCATTGTCGATTGCCTGCTCGATGGACTGCATCTGGCCGGCCTGCCGGTTGAATGCGTGCAACTGGTGCCCACCACCGACCGCGCCGCGGTGGGCGAAATGCTCAAGGGTCTCAACGGCAATATCGATGTCATCGTGCCGCGCGGCGGCAAGACGCTGGTGGCTCGTGTGCAGGCCGAGGCACGGGTGCCGGTCTTCGCTCATCTCGAGGGCCTGGTGCATGTCTATATCGACAAAAGCGCCGATCTCGACAAAGCCGTCAGCGTGACCCTTAACGCCAAGATGCGGCGCACGGGCATTTGCGGGGCGGCGGAGACGCTGCTGGTGCACAAGGACGTCGTGAATACCCATCTCAGGCCGATCATTGCAGCGCTGGTTGCCAAGGGCTGCGAGATCCGCGGCGACAAGACCGTCCTGTCCATGGTTGTCGATGCCAGACCCGCGACCGAAGAGGACTGGCAGACCGAATATGAGGACGCCATCATCTCGGTGAAGGTCGTCGACAGCATCGAAGCGGCGATCACCCATATCGAGCACTATTCGAGCCACCATACCGAGGCGATCATTGCCGAAGACCCTGCGGCCGTCGAAAAGTTCTTCAATGAGATCGACTCTGCCATCCTGATGCACAATGCCTCGACCCAATTTGCCGATGGCGGTGAATTCGGCTTTGGCGGCGAGATCGGCATCGCCACGGGCAAGATGCATGCGCGCGGGCCCGTGGGCGTAGAGCAATTGACCAGCTTCAAATATCGCGTCCGCGGCAATGGGCAGTTGAGGCCCTAGCCCTTGACCCTTAGCCCGCCGTACCACATCCCCGGCATCACCAATCTGCCGCCCTCTGCACCCGGCATGCGGATCGGGCTGTTTGGCGGCAGCTTCAATCCCATGCATCCGGGCCATTTGCTGGTCATGGAGGAGACGTTGCGGCGGCTCGAGCTCGATGCGCTCTGGGTTCTGGTCACGCCGGGCAATCCGCTCAAGGACAATTCGCACCTGCCCTCGCTGGAAAATCGCGTCCTCGCGGCGCGGGCGTTGATCGCGAACCCGCGCGTGCGCGTAACCGGTTTCGAAGCGGCCAGAGGTTTTGCCTATAGCTGGCAGACCGTCAATTTCCTCACCCGCACACTGCCGGACCGCCGCTTTGTCTGGATCATGGGGGCCGATAGCCTGGCCGATTTCCACCGCTGGCAGCGTTGGCGCGACATTGCCGCCCGCCTGCCCATCGCCGTCTATGTGCGGCCCGGCTCATCGCACCGGGCCCTCGCCTCGCGTGCGGCCACCACGCTCGACTATGCCCAGATCGATGAAACCGATGCTGCTATTCTGGCCCAGTGCCGGGCCCCGGCCTGGATCTACCTGCAGGGCCGGCAATCAGGCCTTTCATCCACCGCCATCAGGGCGTCACGAAACCGACATTAAGCTTGCCCATGGTCCCGATCTTGCGAAAAGGCTCGCAAAAGCGCATATTCGGGACCAAGTGTGATCATTGTCACCGGAACAGGAACAGACGGCTTGCCGTTTTCACGACGCCGCAACATTCCGATCAACAACCAAGGATGCTCATCTCTCGCATGACCCGTGCACTCGCATGGGCGGAAGGCCGTTTCTGATGGCCGCGCTGCCCGAAAACACTGCCCCCGCTACGCCCGCCACCATGGCCGGCGCGCAAAAGCCCCTGATCGACCTCATTCTCGATACGCTGGATGACGCCAAGGCCGAAGAAACGGTCTCGGTGGACATTGCCGGCAAATCGTCCCTGGCCGACCATATGATCGTCACCTCGGGCCGCTCGCAGCGCCATGTTGGCGCCGTGGCGGACCAGGTCATCACGGCATTGCGTGACAATGGTTACGGCAAGCCCCGCGTTGAAGGTCTGCCCCACTGCGATTGGGTGCTGGTCGATGCCGGCGATGTGATCCTGCATATCTTCCGCCCCGAAGTGCGCGAATTCTACAATATCGAAAAGATGTGGCAGGCCGATTTCGCCGCCGACCAGCACTGAGCGGACAAACCCGGTTCAATGCGCATTGTGATCGCGGCCATCGGCCGGATGAAAAACGGGCCAGAGCGGGAGCTCGTGGCCCGTTACCTTGACCGGGCCACTGCCAGTGGCAGGCCTCTGGCGCTGACCGGTTTCGAGGTGACCGAGATCAATGAATCGCGCGCCGGCTCGGCCGCCGCCCGCAAGGCCGAAGAAGCCAGGGCCCTGCGCGCCGCCCTGCCCGAGGGCGTCACCATCATGCTCGATGAACGGGGCAAAGCCATCGATTCGGAGCGTTTTGCCGCCCGGATCGGACGTTGGCGCGACGACGGCCGGCCATCCCTGGGCTTTGTCATCGGCGGCGCCGACGGTATCGATCCCGACTTTGTCCGCTCGGCAGACCTGGTGGTGAGTTTTTCGCCCATGGTGTGGCCGCATCAACTGGTCCGGATCATGCTGGCCGAACAGCTCTATCGCGCCACCACCATCCTTTCGGGCCACCCCTACCACCGTGGCGATTGATCGCTCACGCTATGGTTAAACAATGTTAACCGGCGGTTTGCCGCGCTCTTGCTAAAGTGCCCGCATTGATTCGGGGGCCCTGCCCTTATTCTGGAGACGCCATGCCCCAGCGGCCGGCAAATCGTGTAGCGGCCCTGCTGGCGGGCACACTGGTGGCTGGATGCCTGGCCTGGCCCATTATGGCCCAGACCGACGCAACCGCCGATCCGGCATCCGATGTCCAATTGCGGCCATCCCTGCCGCTTGAACCGGCCCAGGACAGTGCCGCGCCCGAGGCAGGGGCCGAACCGGTAGACGATCCGGCAACGCTCGTCGATGAGACCGCAGACCCCGCCGCCAATAATGCCGCCGACCTGGCCGAAGTGGAAGCCACGCTCTCCCTCAGCCGGGAGCGGATCGATGCACTCAAGGCCGAAATCGCCGCCATGGAGGGCGACAGGACCCAGCAGAATGCCGCCCTGATCGCCGCCGCGCAGCGCGTGAAGCTGGCCGAAATCGAAGTCGCCGATGTCGAACAGCGCATTTCCGATCTGATCGTGCGCGAACTCGAAGTGCGGGGACGGCTTGATGGCGCCGACACAGAAATCGCCAATGTCCTGGCCGCGCTCGAACGCATTTCCCTCAATCCGCCCCCGGCCTTGATCGTCGATCCCGGCGATGCTCTGGGCTCTGCGCGCGGCGCCATGCTGATCGCGGCCATTCTCCCGCAATTGCGCCAGCGCGCCGATGCGGTGGCCGCCGACCTGCAGGCCCTGACCGAGATCAAGCAGGCCGCCCTCGCTGAAGAAGAGACCCTCAAGGCCAATCATGAGGTGCTCGAGGAAGAGCAATTGCGCATCGCCACGCTGATCGCTGCACGCAAGGTCGGCATCGACCAGATGAGTGTCGAGCTGCAGGCCGAGGAAGCCGAAGCCATTGCCCTGGCCGAACGCGCCAGCACATTGCGTGAACTGATCGGCGCGCTCTCGGAGCGCGCAGCGGCCGGAGCGACGGCGGCACCGACGACCGCCGATCCGGACCTGCCCCAGCTTTCGCCCGAGGCCATCGAACTCGCCTTTGCCGACGCGGCCCGCACTCAGCCCGCCGTGCCCTTCCCGCTGGCGCGGGGCTATCTGGTGCCCCCCGCCAATGGCGTGACCGTGGTCGATTTCGGTGCCAATGATGGGCGCGGCGGCATTTCCCAGGGCCAATCGGTCGTCACCCGTGCAGACGCCCAGGTGTTGGCCCCGGCAGATGGTTGGGTCCTCTATAAGGGCCCTTACCTCAATTATGGCCAGATCGTCATTCTCAATGCCGGCAGCGGCTACACCGCTCTGCTGGCGGGTCTGGGCGCCATCACGGCCGAAATCGGCCAATTCGTGCAAATGGGCGAGCCGCTCGGCACCATGGGATCACGCACAATTGGACGAACCGTGGGGACCAAAGCTGGAAACGACCAGCCGACCCTCTATATTGAGCTGCGAGAAAACAACGAGCCTTTCGACCCGGCCGGGTGGTGGGCCAGACAAGAACAGACGGGATAAGATATCCATGCGCCTGCCCATCCTTCGCCTTGCCGCCATTGCCGCGGCAGTGCTGGTCCCCGCCACCGTGCTGATCGCTCAGGACCAGGCTCCGGCCGATCCGGCACCGGTGGAGGAACAAATCGAGCCCAATCCCAGTGGTGAACAGGCCGAGCCGACCGCCGCCGAGCGCGCTGCGGCGCCGCGCGATCCCCTCGAAATCTATTCCGACCTCAACCTGTTCGGAGAAATCTTCGATCGCATCCGCGCCGAATATGTCGACCCACCCGACGAGCAGGAACTGATCCGAGCTGCCATCCAGGGCATGCTGACCTCGCTCGACCCGCATTCGGGCTATCTGCCGCCGGTCGAATATGCCGATATGCGCGAGGACACGTCGGGCCAGTTTGGTGGCCTGGGCGTGGAAATCATCATGGAGGAAGGCCTGATCAAGGTTGTCTCTCCCATTGATGACACACCCGCCGCCCGCGCCGGCATCCTCTCCAACGATCTGATCGTCGAGATCGACGGTGCGGCCGTCCAGGGCATGACCCAGGACGAGGCCGTCGAAAAAATGCGCGGCGAGGTTGGCACCAAGGTCAAGCTTACCGTTTATCGCGAAGGCGTCAGCGATCCGCTGGAGTTCGAGCTGACCCGTGGCATCATTTCCATGCGGGCCGTGCGCTGGTCCATGGAGGGCGGAGAAACCGAGGGCGATGGCGATGTCGCCCTGTTGCGGTTGTCACGCTTCTCCGAACAGGCCTTTGTCGGCATCGAGCGGGCCATTGAAGATATCTATAAAGAGCGCAGCGATGTGCCGCCCAAGGGCATAATTCTGGATCTGCGCAACAATCCCGGCGGCCTTGTCGATCAGTCCGTCTATGTGGCTGACGCCTTCCTAAAGCGCGGTGCCGTGGTCCTGACCCGTGGCCGCACGGAAAGCGAAAGCGCCCGCTACGATGCCGCGCCCGATCCGCTTGATGCGCGCCTCGCCGATGTGCCCCTGGTGGTGCTGATCAATGGTGGCTCGGCCTCCGCGTCCGAGATCGTCGCCGGTGCCCTGCAGGACCATAAGCGGGCCACCCTTGTCGGCACCCGTTCCTTCGGCAAGGGCTCGGTGCAATCCATCATTTCGCTGGGCCCGGACGGCGCCATGCGCTTAACCACCGCGCGCTACTACACGCCCAATAATCGGTCGATTCAGGCGCTGGGCATCACGCCCGATATCGAGGTGCGCCAGGTGGTGCCCGAGGAGCTCCAGGGCCGCGACGAAATTATTGGCGAGGCCGGGTTGGCCGGGCATATCACCATTGAGGGCCAGGAGGAATCAACCGTTGGTTCCTCGGTCTATATCCCGGCCGACAGGGCGGAGGACACCCAGCTTCAATATGCCATCCGACTGATCATGGGCGAGGAAACCGATCCGGCCTACCCGCCCAGCGGCGAATGAAAGCGCGCCATGATAGACTGGGATGCGGCATGATTCGTGCCGCATCCCGTACTATTGCCAGCCGGGGATGAGCAAAGCGCGAATGGCCGATGATCTGTCCACACCGCTCACCGGACGTCGTCGCCGGAACAGGGAACGCGCGGCAAAATTTCACTTTCCGCTCGCCCGCCTGCTTGTGGTCGTCATCCTCCTGATAGTTGGCGGCGTTGCGTTGCGCCTGATATTGGTGGACGATCCCGATGGCGGCCGCCCGAGCCTGGAAGTGGCGATCACCTCAACACGCAATGGCAATTCAGTGGCCAATAATGTGGCGACCGGGCCGGCCACCATTACCGCCGACCCTGGGCAATTCCCGGCCGACGGCTCGATCATTGCGGTGCCCGCCCCGGGTATGGGCACCAGTCCCGGAGAGCGACCGGACCAGTTCGGCATGCTGCCCGACCTCAGCGAGGAAACGGCCCATGGCGCCATCCCCCGCATGTCCGGCACCGGGCTGACACCGTTCCTGGCCTATCGGCGTGATGCCGGCGCAGCCTTGACGGCGGGACACCCCATGATCGCCATCGTCGTGACAGGTCTGGGCATCAATGAACAAGGCTCGCTCGACGCGATCGATCAATTGCCCGACGAGGTGAGCCTGGCCTTTGCGCCCTATGGCCGCTCCCTGGTCAATACCGTAGCGGCAGCGCGAACCGCCGGCCATGAAGTCATGCTCGAAGTGCCCTTGGAGCCCTTCGACTACCCTCAGAACGATCCGGGCCCGCATACCATGCTGACGGGCGAAACGCCGCGCGACAATCTTGAAAAGCTGTTCTGGCTGATGGCGCGCTTCGGCGGCTATTTTGGCGTGATCAACAATATGGGCGCCCGCTTTACCGCCTCGGCCACCGACATGGGCCCGATCATGGAAGAGCTGGGCGCGCGCGGCTTGGGTTATCTGGATGATGGTTCGTCCAACCGCTCCGTTGCCGCTCAGCTCGCCGGAGCCAACAAGGTACCCTTTGCCCGCGCCGGCGCGGTGATCGATGCCAATCCTGCCCGCGCCTCTATTCTCTCAGCGCTTGCCAGCCTTGAGGCCGAGGCCATGGAAAGTGGCGGCGCCATTGGTATTGTCAGTGCGCTGCCCATTTCGGTGCAGGCCGTGTCCGAATGGGCGCGAGAACTCGACGCCAAGGGAATTGCGCTGGTTCCGGTCAGCGCGTTGATGAAATAACACATGGTCACCGGACCGGGCCAGACGCCCGGGAGGAAATACGATCATGCCCCCAAAGAACCTGAGTAGATCGATGACCAATAGCCGGCCGGACCGTGAATCCCTTCCCTATCGCGATTGTGTGGGCATCGCCGTGTTCAATCCCCATGGCAATGTCTTGCTGGGTCATCGCAAATCCGCGGGCGACCCAGATCAGTCCGCCGAACACGGCTCGGCCTGGCAGATGCCCCAAGGCGGCATTGACAGGGGCGAGGACCCGCTCAAGGCCGCCCTGCGAGAGTTGCGCGAGGAAACCAACATAACCTCGGTGAGCCTGCTCGCCGAGGCGCCGGAATGGATTTTCTACGACCTGCCCGATGACGCGTTGGGTAAGGCCTGGAAAGGCAAATATCGCGGACAACGTCAGCGCTGGTTCGCCTTCGCCTTTACCGGGGATGAGAGCGAAATCGACATTGCTGAGCCCGATGGCGGCAAGCATGAGGCCGAATTTGACGCCTGGCGCTGGGAAAAACTCAGCCGCGCGCCATCCTTGATCGTGCCGTTCAAACGCGCCGCCTATGAAAAGGTCGTCGAAGCCTTCGGCGATATCCCGCAGCGGTTTACCCACACGTGAGACGATCATGAAAACCATCGGCCTGATCGGGGGCATGAGCTGGGAATCCAGCGCCCACTACTACCGCATTCTCAACGAGGAAACGGCAAGAGGGCTCGGTGGCCTGCACTCGGCGCCCGTCATCATGCATTCGCTGGATTTCGCTCCGATCGCCCAAATGCAGGCATCCGGCGACTGGGATGCGGCCGGACGGCAACTCAATTCGGCAGCCAAGGGCCTTGTGAAGGCCGGCGCCGAAATCCTCGGGCTAGCCACCAATACCATGCATATCGTCGCCGACATCATGCTCGATGGCGTCGATCTGCCCTTCATCCATATTGCCGATCCTACCGCGCAGGCCCTGCTCGCCGACGGCTATGACACGGTAGGGCTCTTGGGCACGCGTTTCACCATGGAAATGGATTTCTACAAGAGCCGTCTCGTCAGCCACGGCCTGACGGTGCTGGTGCCCGACGTGGACCACACCAATCTCAACGGCATCATCTATGAGGAGCTGTGCAAAGGGATTGTGCGCGAGGAGTCCCGCCGCATCTATCAGTCGGCCATCGACCGGATGGCGGCCCGCGGCGCCCAGGCCGTGATTCTGGGCTGCACCGAAATCGGCATGCTGATCGATGACAGCACCAGCACCCTGCCCACCTACGATACAACCAACCTGCACGCCCGGGCTCTGGTGCACGCGGCTCTGGCCTGAGCTCAGGCCGCCTGGCGCGCCGCCACCACGCGATCGTCGAGCTTAAACACCGATACAATACTGTCCAGCTTCACCGCCTGAGCCTCAGTCTGTTCGATGGCCGCATTGGTTTCCTCAACCAAGGCGGCATTGTGCTGCGTAATCTCGTCCATCTGACGAATGGCAATATTGACTTCGTCAATGGCATTGGCCTGTTCACGGCTAGCCTGCGCTATGCCTTCGAGAAGCGCGGAGTTCGCTCTCACCGCTTCACGCACCACCGACAATTGCTCGGCAGCCTCTGCGACCAGACGCGAGCCCTGGGCCACTTCGCCTACGGATTTGTCGATCAATGCCTTGATGTCGGAAGACGCCGAGGCCGCCGACTGCGCCAGGCGTCGCACTTCCACAGCAACCACGGCGAAGCCTTTGCCGGCATCACCGGCCCGTGCCGCTTCCACCGAGGCGTTGAGGGCCAAAAGATTGGTCTGGAAGGCAATATCATCGATCAGACCGATGATCGAGGATATCTCACTGGAAGATTGGGTAATCTGATCCATGGCCTCGGTGGCGCGCCCCATGACCGCGCCGCCATTGTCAGCGGAACGCAGCACGGCCTCAACCTTGCTTGAAGCATCAGTGGCCTGGCTGGCATTAGTGCCAACAGTGCTCGCCAACTGCTCCACCGCGGCCGAGGTTTCCTCGATGGTGGCTGCCTGCCGGGTGGTGCGCTCGCTCAGATCATTGGCACCGGCGAGAATTTCACTGGTGGCAACTTTCAGGGCGCCAGAAGTTGCGCGCAATTGTTCGACAACATTGGTCAGGCGCTCGGCCACGGTATTGGTGTTTTGAGCCAGTTCGCCAAAGGCACCGCTATACTGGCCGCTCATGCGTTTGGTCAGATCTGTATCGGCGAGCGCCGCCAGAACGGAACTGGTCTCAGTGAGGCCCGAATCAACAGTGGTCACCAGACTGTTGACGCTTTGAGCCAGAGCATTGAGTTCTGTATCGGGAAAACTGGTTTCGACGCGCTTGGAAAAATCACCCGCGACGGCAGCATCCACCACCGCGCCAAACGCCGCATGCAGGGCAGCCATCATTTCAGCGCGTTCGGCCTCGGCACGCGCTTTTTGCGCGGCCTCCGCCTTATCCATCTCGCTGACCTTGAGACCATTGTCACGGAACACGGCAATGGCGCGGGCCATCTCGCCCAATTCGTCGCCTCGCCCGGAAGCAGGTACCGTGTCGACCGAACCGGGGTCGGCAGCAATGCCAGACGCGCACCGGACCAGACCCAGAAGCGGTCCGGTAACTGTTCGGCTGATAAAGAATGCCAAGGCGGCGACGGCTAGAACAATGACCACAGCCCCAACCAGCCCGGATGTGACCAGCGTCTGGCTTTGGCGCGCAAGGCTCTCACTCATGTCCCAGGCAAAGGCAGCCACCCCGACCACGGCCTTGTCTGGACCGAAATGGGCGGGCACCGCCACATAGGCGATGGCGCCAACAGTGTTCATGTCTACAGCGTCATTTTTAAGAGCCTCGGAAGCCACGGCGTCGAGCGCGGCTTGTGTGTCGGCGTCCTGAGCCGTTCCGGCTATCATATTGCCTTGCAGGCCGTAGCTGGCGCCGGCCGCAAACTGATCGCCTAGAGACTCGGTGAGCCCTTCATAGGCAGCCAAAACAGAATCCGCCTTACCAAACCGAATACCGCCAGCCAATTGCTCTGTACCGGCCATCGAGACCGTCACATTGGCCCGCTCCAGTTCCGCTCGCAGAAGGGTCGCGTTCTGGCTGGCCCCCACATAGCTTATGGCGGCGGCACCAATCACGAAAGCGAGCAGCACCAATCCGACGATCTTACGGGCGAGAGTGAGTTTAAACATAGCCAATGACCTGACGGTAAAGAGGACTGCGGCGGCCTTCTGGCCGCCGCAACAAGATCAAAGCATGGAAACGTCCACGCCTACGGTGATTGCGCCGATCAGCGCACCACTGGCCGGATCCGTAATTGGGATAGAGACCTGGCTCTGGAAGGCCTGGGTGCTTTCGTCCTGCTCGATCTCGCCGATATGGACCGCACCTGCACCCGCCCCATAGCTGGCCGTAAACTTGTCCTCGTCGCCCTGCCAGTAGTCGGAGGTCAGCGTGCTTTGGGCAACGTTAAGGCCCTTGGCATCCATGGCGAAGATTTCGGTATATTTGCCGGCAGATGCTTCCTGCACCTCTGCCAGATATTGCGACGCGGCATTGGCCAGGGTCGCATCAATCAGCGGCCGGCTGGACGCGCCCACTTCGGCGCGCCACTGCTGATCCAATGCATCGATCTGAGCTTGATCATAAGCACCCGTGATTGCGTTCTGGGCGGTAATCGCGTCGATCAGTACGGAATTGCTGGCAAACGCGGCGATGTCGCCTTCCGCCAGGGCCGTCAGGGGCGCGGTGAATTCATCCTGCGCCAGCGGTGCGGTAACGCTCAGACCGGCGCCTGCAAGCAGAGCTAGCAGACCTGCACGCAACAGGTGATTTGGCATAATCTTCTCCTCAGTTCGGCAAGGGCAACCGACTTCGGAAAGTAGGTTAGGATTATTGCGTAAACGGAGGATGAATTCCTGCTCGGGTGGAAGTTATCAATTCAGGCGGCTCGTGATCGCCTTGCGACCGCCTTTGGCTCGCCCGGCTCGTCAGCCATTTTGAAAATATCCACGATCCCATCGAGCGCCCGGGTTTGGCCTTCCGTTTGCTCGATAACTGCATTGGTTTCTTCCACGAGCGACGCATTGTGCTGGGTCATCTGGTCCAGTGTACGGACGGCGGAACTGACCTCTTCAATAGACGCTGCTTGTTCGCGGCTGGCCCGGGCAATGGATCGCACCAATTCGCTATTCTCTTGCACCGCTTCGAGCATAGCCTTGAGCTTCTCGCTCGCCGCAGCAACGAGCCCCGATCCGCCCTTGACCTCTTCGGCGCTCATTTCAACCAGAGCCTTGACCTCGGACGAAGCCTGCGCGGCGCTTTGCGCCAAACGCCGCACTTCCACAGCCACCACCGCGAAACCCTTCCCTGCATCGCCAGCCCTTGCCGCTTCCACCGAAGCATTGAGGGCGAGCAGATTGGTCTGGAACGCAATATCGTCGATCATACCGATAATATTGGAAATCTTGGCAGAAGACTGGGTAATGCGCTCCATGGCCCCATTGGCCTCGCCCATGACCGAGCCGCTTTCTGCTGCCGCTTTTGACACCGTCTCGGCCTTTTCCGCGGCTTGTTCGGCCATGCCGGCATTGCTGGCCACGGTGCCCGCCAGTTCCTCCATGGCCGCCGAGGTCTCCTCGATCGTTGCGGCCTGCCGGGTGGTACGCTCGGAAAGATCATTGGCGCCGGACAGCAATTCGCCGCTGGCCGTACGCAGGGATCGCGTCGTGGTCCGCAATTGCCCGACCACATCGGCAAAGCGCATAACAGTGCCGTTAAGAGCCACTCGCAGATCTTCAAATTCGGGCGGGAATGGCGTGGCAATAGCGCTGGTGAGATCACCCTCGGAGAGCTGTTTCAGCCCCGCGCCAATGGCCGCAACGGACCGCTTGCGCGCTGTCACATCGGTGGCGAACTGCACAACCTTATAGGCCTTGCCATCAGTGTCCGAAATGGGCGTGAACGTGCTCTGGATCCAGACTTCGCTGCCGTCTTTGCGGCGGCGGCGATATTCGCCGCTCTTGAATTCGCCAGCAGCCAGTTGCTGCCAGAACTGGCGATAGCTGTCGCTGGCGGGATCGGCGTCGAACAGGAACTGGGCGTTGGGCCGGCCCACAATATCCTCAAGCTCATAGCCCAATAGCTGCAGGAAATTGTCATTGGCGGTCTGGACGGTGCCGTCGAGAGCAAATTCCACCACAAGCTGACTGCGCGAAATCGCCTGCAACTGGCCGGTGTGGTCGACCGCTTCAGCCAGATGGCGCCTGGCCTGCGCATCGAGCATCGCCTTTTCTTTGCCGCTGGTCCGGAACACTTCCAGGGCTCGCGCCATGGCGCCGATCTCATTGCGGCGCGCCGTGTAGGGCACGGCCAGATCCAGGTCCCCAGCGGCCAATTGGTCCATGACCTTGCTCAGTTCCGGAATGGGTCGCATCAACTTGCGAGCGACCAACACTGCTCCGATAGCCGTCAGCACCATGCCGATGGCGCCTATGCCGCCCAGAACCATCATCGACTGGCTCAGCACCGCAACAATCGGTCCCTGATCGACCGCGACCATCAGGGCGCCAATGACCGCGCCCTCCGCCGTCGCAATCGGCCTGTAGCTTAAAAGATAGGTCTTGCCGTTCATCTGGCTCGACAGGCGCAACGGCTCATTTGCCTGGAGGGTCTCGAATGTGGACGAGCCCGCGACAATGGCCGCATCCATCAGGCGCTCTCCCGCGGGGTCGAGCTGGCTGGTGCTGCCCACCACCATATCGGGGCTGTTTTCCGCATCATAGACATAGACAGCCACGTCGTGCCCGGCCACGCCGGCCACCGAGTCGATCACGTCATGCGTGCGGAAGCGGGGCATGCTGCGCGCGGTCATCGCCACGACATTACCCGTTTCATCGACCGTCACGTCGAGGCTGGGCAGATTAACCTGGAGGATCTGAGCGGCAATGCGCGTGGCGTCACGTAAGGCCTTGTCGGCGTCTTGCGCCACGGTACCGCTGAGGCTGAGATAGAGGCCGCCCAGCACCGCCAGGATGGCGACAGCGATGGCGCCGATGGTCATGGCGGAAATGGCGAAAGTCAGCCGGACATTGCCCAGGAAGGATCCCATTGTCGTACCCCCGATAAGCCGGCCGCTATCGGCCAGGTTCGCCTCATCCCCGCTCGGGAGAGTGCGTGTCAGGAGTTAAACAGTCGTTGAGATCGTAAAATTTTGTTTGAAATCAATTGTTTGCACAAAATCTGTGCGGCATGCTCAATCGAGCGGCAAAAAGGCCGCCCAAAGGCGGCCTATTCAGTTCAGCTAAGACGCATGGGCCTTAATGCACATGCGCACCATCGATATGCTGCGCCTCGATTGTCAGGTTGAGCAATGCCGATACCACCGCCTGCGCATAAGACTTGTCTTCCGGCGTCGCAGCGCGGTTAAGCTCTTCTTCGGCCGCCTTGATCTGGGCCTGCAGGTCGCCATGGTCAAATTCAGAGAGGGGCACAGACTGCTCGGCCAGAATGGTCAGCCCCATGGCCGATACATCGGCAAAGCCGCCCTTCACGAAATAGATATCAGCAGCGCCGCCATCCTTGGTCACAGTGATGAAACCAGGCCTCAGCGTCGTCATGAACGGCGCATGGTCGTCCATAACGGTGAAATAGCCTTCCGTGCCCGGAACCGTGACCGATGCAACGGTTTCGGACAGCACCAGCCGCTCAGGAGACACGATCTCGATCTTGAGGCCTTCAGCCATTCTTTTGGTCCTTTGGCAAAAGAGCCCGAATTCTCATCCGGGCCCCATGACGAGATGGCGGGCCGCAAGTGCGGCCCGATCCGATATTAGGCGGCCTGCGCGGCCAGCTTCTGGGCCTTGGCAACGGCATCTTCGATGGTGCCGACCATGTAGAAGGCTGCTTCCGGCAGGTGATCATAGTCGCCCGCCACCAGGCCCTTGAAGCCCTTGATCGTGTCTTCGAGCGACACGAACACGCCTGGCGAACCTGTGAACACTTCGGCCACGTCGAAGGGCTGGCTCATGAAGCGCTCGATCTTGCGGGCGCGGGCCACGGTCAGCTTGTCTTCTTCGGAGAGTTCGTCCATGCCCAGGATGGCAATGATGTCCTGGAGAGCCTTGTACTTCTGCAGGATCGACTGAACTTCGCGTGCGGTGTTGTAGTGTTCTTCACCCACAACATTCGCATCGAGAATACGGCTGTTCGACGCCAGCGGGTCCACGGCGGGGTAGATACCCTTTTCCGAGATCGCACGGTTAAGAACGGTCGTCGCATCAAGGTGCGCAAAGGTCGTGGCCGGAGCCGGGTCGGTCAAGTCGTCGGCCGGCACATAAACGGCCTGCACCGAGGTGATCGAGCCCTTGGTGGTGGTGGTGATGCGTTCCTGCATCGCGCCCATATCGGTCGACAGCGTCGGCTGATAACCCACCGCGGACGGAATACGACCCAAGAGAGCCGACATCTCGGCGCCGGCCTGGGTGAAGCGGAAGATATTGTCCACGAAGAACAGCACGTCCTGGCCCTGATCGCGGAAGTGCTCGGCGACAGTCAGACCGGTCAGAGCCACGCGGGCGCGGGCGCCGGGAGGCTCGTTCATCTGGCCGAACACAAGGGCGCACTTGGAGCCGGCGGCCGAGCCACCATGCTCTTTGGGGTCCTTGTTCACGCCCGATTCGATCATTTCGTGGTAAAGGTCGTTGCCTTCGCGGGTGCGTTCACCCACGCCCGCAAACACCGAATAACCACCATGCGCCTTGGCGACGTTGTTGATCAGTTCCTGGATCAGCACGGTCTTGCCCACGCCGGCGCCACCGAACAGACCAATCTTACCACCACGAGCATAGGGGGCGATCAGGTCCACCACCTTGATGCCGGTGACGAGCACTTCGGCTTCAGGGGACTGTTCGGTGAAGGAGGGAGCCTCCTGGTGGATCTCGCGGCGGCCAGCGGTCGAAACCGGGCCGGCTTCGTCGATTGGCTCGCCAATCACATTCATGATGCGCCCAAGGGTCTCGTCGCCGACCGGCACCGAGATCGAAGCACCGGTATCAAACACTTCGGTGCCGCGAACCAGACCTTCGGTCGTGTCCATGGCGATGGTGCGCACGGCGTTCTCGCCGAGGTGCTGGGCCACTTCGAGCACCAGGCGCTGGCCATTATTGGTGGTTTCAAGTGCGTTCAGGATGGCGGGCAGGTGATCGTCGAACACCACGTCAACGACGGCGCCAATGACCTGCGAAACGCGACCGGCCTTCTTCTCTGCCATTTGTTCGTCCTCGCTGATGGGTTAGAGCGCTTCCGCGCCCGAGATGATTTCGATGAGTTCTTTGGTGATCTGGGCCTGCCGCTGGCGGTTGTAGCTCAGCTGCAGCTTGTTGATCATTTCGCCGGCATTGCGGGTCGCATTGTCCATGGCCGACATCTGCGCGCCGTAGAACGAGGCAGAGTTCTCGAGCAGCGCGCGCAGCACCTGCACGGAAATGTTGCGCGGCAACAGATCCTCGACGATCGCTTCTTCGCTCGGCTCATATTCATAGGGCACGGCCGGGGCATTGACGTCACCCTCGGCCTCAACCTTTTCCAGCTTGGCTGGAATGAGCTGATGCGCCGTGGGGACCTGGCTGATCACCGAGCCGAACTTGGCAAAGAACAGCGTGGCCACGTCAAACTCACCGGCGGCAAACAGCGCGAGCACCTTGTCGGCGACCTGCTGGGCCTGGGTGAACCCCACCTGCTTGATTTCACGGAAGTTGAACGTATCCACGATCAATTCCGGATACTGCCTGCGCAGGATATCGTGGCCCTTGCGGCCCACAGTCAGGATCTTGACGGTTTTACCCTGACTGATCAGCTTCTGGGCATGGTCGCGAGCCAGACGGGCAATCGACGAGTTGAACCCGCCGGCCAGGCCACGCTCACCGGTGGCAACCACCAGCAGGTGCACGTCGTCCTTGCCTGTGCCACCCAGCAGTGCCGGGGCATTTTCCTGGCCATCATAAACGGCGCCAAGCGCCGCCAGCACCTTGCCCATGCGCTCGGCATAGGGACGGGCAGCCTCAGCAGCTTCCTGGGCGCGACGGAGCTTGGCCGCCGCGACCATCTGCATGGCCTTGGTGATCTTCTGGGTCGATTTGACCGAGTCGATCCGGTTTTTTAAGTCCTTAAGCGACGGCATTGCCTGTCGTCTCCTTCAGGCTTTACGCCGAATAGGTCTTCTTGATCTCGTCCAGTGCCGACTTCAGCTTGGCGCGGGTATCGTCGCTGAGCTGCTTTTCGACTGCGATGGTCTTCAAGAGATCGGCATGTTTTGCACGCAGGTTCGAGAGCACGTGCTTTTCGAAATCCTGCACCTTGTTGACCGGGATCGTATCCAGATAGCCCTGGCCGCCGGCAAAGATTACAGCGACCTGCTCTTCAGTCTTGAGCGGGCTGAACTGCGGCTGCTTGAGCAGCTCGGTCAGGCGCGCACCGCGGTTCAGGAGGCGCTGGGTAGCAGCGTCAAGGTCCGAACCAAACTGGGCGAAGGCGGCCATTTCGCGATACTGCGAAAGCTCACCCTTGAGCGAGCCGGCAACCTGCTTCATCGCCTTGATCTGGGCCGAACCGCCCACGCGGCTCACCGACAGACCAACGTTCACGGCCGGGCGGATACCCTGGAAGAAGAGGTTGGTTTCAAGGAAGATCTGGCCGTCGGTGATCGAAATCACGTTGGTCGGGATATAGGCCGACACGTCGTTGGCCTGGGTTTCGATAACCGGCAGTGCGGTCAGCGAGCCAAGACCATGGTCTTCGTTCATCTTGGCAGCGCGTTCGAGCAGACGGCTATGGAGGTAGAAAACGTCACCCGGATAGGCTTCGCGGCCCGGCGGGCGGCGCAGCAGCAGCGACATCTGACGGTAGGCAACGGCCTGCTTGGTCAGGTCGTCATAGGCGATCACGGCATGCTTGCCATTGTCGCGGAACCATTCACCAATGGCGCAACCGGTGAAGGGCGCAATGTACTGGAGCGGCGCCGGGTCCGAAGCAGTCGCGGCAATCACGATCGAATAGGGCAGAGCGCCCGATTCCTCAAGCTGCTTGACGAACTGAGCAACGGTCGAACGCTTCTGACCAACAGCCACGTAGATGCAATAGAGCTTGTCGGTGTCCGAAGCGTCGGCATCATGGGCCGGCTTCTGGTTGAGGAAGGTATCGAGAATGATGGCGGTCTTGCCGGTCTGGCGGTCACCAATCACCAGCTCACGCTGGCCACGGCCGATCGGGATCAGCGCGTCGATGGCCTTGAGGCCGGTCGACATGGGCTCATGCACGGACTTACGCGGCAGAATGCCCGGCGCCTTGACGTCAACGCGGCTGCGCTCGGTATGCTCGATCGGACCCTTGCCATCGATCGGGTTACCCAGACCGTCGACCACGCGGCCGAGCAGGC
Organism: Devosia sp. XK-2; assembly: GCF_037113415.1. Taxonomy (NCBI): domain Bacteria; kingdom Pseudomonadati; phylum Pseudomonadota; class Alphaproteobacteria; order Hyphomicrobiales; family Devosiaceae; genus Devosia; species Devosia sp. XK-2. The sequence continues at coordinate 3,424,551 of NZ_CP146608.1, forward strand.
CCGGACCGACCGGGGTATCCACGATGGCGCCGGTACGCTTAACGACATCGCCTTCCTTGATGGCGCGGTCGGAACCGAAGATCACGACGCCGACATTGTCCGCTTCCAGGTTCAGGGCCATGCCCTTAACCCCGCCGGGGAACTCGACAAGCTCGCCGGCCTGCACGTTGTCGAGGCCATAAACACGGGCAATACCGTCACCGACGGAAAGCACCTGACCAACTTCGGAAACCTGGGCTTCCTGGCCGAAATTCTTGATCTGGTCCTTGAGGATCGCAGAAATTTCCGCGGCTTTGATGTCCATTATCCGACCTCTTTCATGGCGATTTTCATCGCAGCGAGTTTTGTCTTGAGTGAGCTATCGATCATCTGGCTGCCGACCTTCACCTGAAGGCCACCGATCAGCGAGGGATCGACGAATTGATTGAGCGTGACGGTCTTGCCCAGCTTGGCCTTAAGCGTTTCAGCAAGGGCCTTGGCCTGCGCATCGGTCAGCGGGGCTGCAGATGTCACATCGGCCGTGGCTTCGCCGCGGGCGGCAGCGGCCAGCTCGCGGAACACGGCAATAATGGTATCGAGAGCAAACAGGCGCCCATTCCTGGCCACCAGGCGCAGGAAATTGCCAACCAGTGGATTGACCTTGGCCTTATTGAGGATCGCATCGAGCGCCGAAGCCTTGACGTCGCCGGAAATGACTGGAGAGCGGAGGTAGCGCGAGAAATCGTCGCTTTCACCGATCAGTCGGGAAATGTCGGAAAGGCCAGTTTCCACCGATGCCAGCTGGTTCTCGCTCTGGGCGAGATCGAACAGCGCCGACGCATAAGGCCGCGCAATCTGGGTAAGCACTGAATTTTGCGCTGCCAATGCCGCTTCACCCTCTTGTTTATCTGCTTCGGTCCCGGCCCGTCCCAGAAGGGAATTTCGGGTCGTTGCCGACGCTTGTTCTTGTCCGGAAAGGGGGCACACCTCGACCCCCCAGGAAATCGCGCCCCCTCTAGCACAAGGCCAGCGCGCCATGCAAGGCACGGCGGCCCGATTCAATCGCGACAAAAGTGTCGCACTTCGAAGGCGGTCCGAAGGACGCAAGACCTATGGTCGAGTGGCACAAGCCAAGCCCAACGGCCAAATCGCGCCAGTGGCGCGATTTGTAGCGAGGAGGCCATGAGAGCTGCGCTCAAATGGCAGGAGCCGGTCCGAAGGATGCAAGGCGCCGCTGCCGCCCGCCGGGTCAATCGGCCCGGGAGGTCAATTTGGATAGGTCGGCCGTGAGCGCCATGTGAGCAGTGATAGGACCAGCCCGGATGCAGACATGACAAAGCCGCCCGCGTTGTTACGAAGGCTTAAGGAATATGCTCGCATTATGTCTTGGTGATCTTCTGATCGCCGCCGGTCTTCTGACCGGGGTAGGGGGCGCAGCGGGCGGTTTGGGATGGCTGGGTAAGCACACCGCCCGCCGCTAGCCTCGGTCATCACTCCGCGGCTTGCCGCAGATTGGGGCGGAAAGGTAAAGGATGTCTTGCTCTTTATTGGGCGCGACATCATTTTGTGCGCCTACATGAAACTCATCGGATCGATATCGACCTGCACCTTGAGGTCGCCCCGGGGCTTCTCGGCATTGGACAACCAGAAGCGCATATAGCCCGAGAGATCGAAATCCTTGCCAGATTGCGCCAATAGCCGCACACGATGCCGGCCACGGATCATCGCCACCGGCGCATCGGCCGGCCCGAACAGACGCACACCATCGGCCATGGGCGCGGTCGCTAGCAACACCTTGGCATAGGCCATGGCCGTCTGCTGCTCATTGGCCGAGATGATCAGCGCAGCCAGCCGCCCGAATGGCGGCATGCCGCCAGCCTCCCGCGCCAGCAATTCCTGGGCGTAGAACGCCTCACGATCCCCGCTCACCATGGCTTTCATCACCGGATGGTCGGGATGATAGGTCTGCAAAAACGCCTTGCCATGCTTGGAGGCCCTGCCGGCGCGACCGGCGACCTGGGTCAGGATTTGAAAGGTCTTTTCCGCCGCCCGCGGGTCGCCGTGGGCCAGCCCGAGATCCGCATCGAGCACGCCGACAACGGAAAGCTTCTCGAAATGGTGGCCTTTGGACACAAGTTGCGTGCCGACAATCAGGTCATAATCGCCCCGCTCAATCTCGGCAAAACGCTCCCGCAATTGGGCGTGGCTGCCCATGTCGGTGGAGAGCACAACCCGCCGCGCATCGGGGAACCGCGCCGCAGCCTCCTCCGCCACCCGCTCGACGCCGGGGCCGACAGCGACCAGGCTGTCTGCGTCTCCACATTCCCCACAAGCCTTGGGCGTGCGCATTTCATGCCCGCAATGGTGGCACATCAGAACGCCGCGAAAGCGATGCTCCACCATCCAGCTCGAACAGTCCGGACATTGATATTGATGGCCGCAGGAGCGGCACAGGGTCAGCGGCGCATAACCGCGCCGATTGAGGAACAGCAAAGCCTGCTCACCGCGATCAAGCGCCGCGAACACTTCGCGCGCCAGCGTCGGAGCGATCCATTCACCCTTTTCCGGCCCGTCGGTTCGCATGTCGATGGCCGTGACATCGGGCATGGCCGCTTCGGCGAACCGGCTTTCCAGCGTCACATGGGCATAGCGGCCGATATTGGCATTGTTGCGCGATTCCACCGATGGCGTTGCCGAAGACAGGACGACCCGCGCCTGCGCCAGATTGGCCCGGACAATGGCCATATCGCGGGCATGATAGGTGAACCCGTCCGACTGCTTATAGGCGCCATCATGTTCCTCATCGAGCACCAGAAGGCCCAGTTCCCGAAAGGGCAGAAACAGCGCCGAACGGGCCCCGACCACCGCCCGGACCGTCCCCTCCAGCACACCGCGCCAAACCTTGGCCCGCTGCACCGGCGTCATGTCCGAATGCCATTCGGCAGGTTTGGTGCCAAACCGGCGGGTAAAGCGGTCGATAAAAGTGTTGGTCAATGCGATTTCGGGCAGCAGCACCAGCGCCTGACGCCCCGCGCGCAGCGTATCGGCCACCGCCTCGAAGAAGACTTCCGTTTTGCCGCCGCCAGTGACACCATCGAGCAGGGCGACGCCGAATTGACGCGCATCGAGCGCCAGAATCTGGTCCAGCGCCTTTTGCTGCTCAGGATTGAGGCTGGCCGGATTGTCATCCGGGTCCGGCGGCATCACCACAGGCGGCGCGGGCATTTCAAGTTTTTCCACGGCCCCTGCCCGCTCCAGCCCGTCGATTACCGAGGCCGAAACACCGCTGGCCCCGACCAGGGCCGGCTTGGGCCAGGCCATGTCGTCCATCAGGCAATCGAGCACCCGCAGGCGTGCCGGGGTCAGCTTTTCCGGCTCATGCCCGGTGCGGCGATAGGCGATGACCGGCTTGGGCGGATCGAGCGCCTCGGGCGAGCGCAGCACCCCGCGCAGCACCTGGCCCGGCGCCGTCAGCGTATAACGCGCCACCCATTCCACCAATTTGAGCAATTCTTCCGAGAGCGGCGGCACCGGATAGACATGGGCAATATCCCGCAGCCGGTTATGCGCGATCATGTCCTTGGGTGGCCCCCAGATCACACCCAGAATAAGGCGCGGCCCCAGTGGCACAGCGACGATCGAGCCACGCTCGACGCTCATCCCTTCGGGCACGCGATAGCTGTAGGGGCCGTCCACGGCCACCCCGACCATTACCGCAACGATGCCACCAGCTTCGACCATGTTTGTGCGCGTTCCGTTCTCCTGCGCCATAGATAGGGGCAGCAGGCGATTCGGCCAAAGCCAAACCTTGTCGCGTGATCAGAATCGCGCGCGCAGACCCGCCGTCATCTCGGCCTGGGTGAAAGAGGCAGCCGCGCTATTGGTGTAATATTGGGTGACGCCAGACACCGTATTGTAGGACGAGGTGTCACCCCGCTGCTCAAACATGTGCCTGAAGCGCCCGGCCAGCGTCAGTTCGACATTGCGGCCCAGTTCGTAGCCGGCATCCAGACCCAGTTCGACCGACGGCTGGACATAGATCGTGTCGGTAAAGCGCAGATCGCGCATCCAGTGATCGTCAGTCGCCACGGCGCCGATCACCAGACCGGCGCGCATCACCCCGCCGACCCGTAGCTTGCCGTAATATTGCTCGCCATCAACGCCCAGGAAGATTTCGGGCATCTGCTGACGATAGGAAACACCGGGTTCGCCCTCGGCAAAATTGCCTACGTCGTCGCGAAAACCCGGATCGCTATAGACATAGGAGCCACCAAACGCGTCCCATTTCACGTCGGTATATTGGAAGCCGCCATGCAGGCGGATGACGGCGTCTTCGACATCGGCCAGCGCATAGCCGACTGTGGCCGAACCGGTCCAGAAATGTGCCAGATGGGTATCGGGGTGTTCAGAACGATGGGTCCAGTTCTCGAATGTATCGTCGCCATTGAGCCAGTCATAGTCCACCATGTGGGAATCGCCGCGTAAAGCGACCCCACCCTCAGCGGCAATGCTGACGCCATAGCCCAAATCTGCCGAGACGCTACCCCGCAGCACCGGCGCCAGCGTCTGCCAGATCAGCTTGCTCGCTCTATAATTGCCCCAATAGACAAATTCATTGCCCTCAAGATAGGTCGCGCCCAGGCTGGCCCGCAGCCGAAAATTGCCATCGACCGAGGTGGCCTCCGTGCTCCTCGCACCATAGCCGGACCAATAAGACCCGTTCTCGGACCAGGCTCCAGAAAAGCTCATGTCCTGGCCCGCTGCCGGGACAATGGACAGGGTGGCCAATGTCAGCCCCGCAATTTCTCGAATGCCCATGGCTCTCTCCGGCTTTTGACGCGACCATGCCACCCATCCGGTTAAGCGCAGGTTTACCAAACCGATAGACGTTTGATTTACCTTTGGGACGATGCATTCCGGCCGCCCCTGCTGACATTGACTGTCACAATGTTCCGCTAGTGTTCTCCTTGTTCATCGAATGAGAGAAGCAGGCGATGCAACCGAAACAACACCACGAAAATCCCCGCAGCGTGGAGGACATTGGTGGACAGGCCAGCCTATATGACTGGCTCCTATCGATCAGCCGGCCGCGTCGCCGGCCACGCCCCTTGCCCGGCCATCTCTATGCCGATCTTGGCCTGGCCCCGCCGCAATATCTGCGCCATTGGAGCGATCTGTGAGGTGGCATTGCCACGCTACCGTTTGCTAACCGGGAAACGGTAAATTGCCGCCATGACCGACAGCGCCTTTGCCACCGATGAATTCGTCCGCGCCCGCATGGATGCCTGGCTGCGCGAACTGGGATCGGTTCGCCGCCTCGCACCCAAGACGCTTGAAGCCTATGGCCGCGATCTGGGCCAGTTCATAAGCTTTCTCTCGGGCCATGTGGCCGGACCAGTGACGCTCGCAACGCTCAAGGATCTGCGCGGTGCCGACATTCGGGCTTTCATGGCGCAGCGCCGCGCCGAAAGCCTTGGCTCACGCTCGCTGGCGCGGGTCCTCTCCGCGCTCAAGAGTTTTTTTGGGTATCTTGAACGTGAAGGCACCCTGGCCACCGACGCCCTTAACGTCATCCGCACACCCAAAATTCCGCGCTCGCTGCCCAAGGCACTGACGGTGGTCGAGGCCAAGCGGACCATAGAGACCACCGACGAGATCGAAGACCGCCCCTGGATTGCCGCCCGCGACATGGCGGTCATTTCACTGTGCTATGGGGCCGGCCTGCGTATTTCCGAAGCGCTGGCCCTGACAAAAGCCGATCTGGAAACCGATACGCTGCGCGTCACCGGCAAGGGCGGCAAGGTCCGCATGGTGCCGCTGATCACCCCGGTCCGGCAGACAATCGACACCTATCTCTCGCTTGCCCCTTTCAAGCTCTGGCCTGACGATCCCCTATTCCGCGGTGTACGAGGCGGCGTGCTCTCGCCGCGTCTCATTCAATTGCGCATGCAGGATTTGCGTTCGGCCCTGGGCCTGCCACCCTCGGCCACGCCCCACGCTTTGAGGCATTCCTTCGCAACCCACCTGCTCGCCAAGGGCGGCGACTTGCGCGCCATCCAGGAATTGCTGGGCCATGCCAGTCTCTCCACCACCCAGATCTACACCGCCGTCGATACCGAGCGATTGCTGGACAGCTATGCCAAGGCCCATCCCCGCGGCTGACGCGACACTGGACGGAATCGCCAAATCCGGGCTTGGCTCGGAAAACGCCTGCGCTTATCACCACCATATGCTTTCGTACCCGCAGATTTCTCTTTCCATTCTTCTGCTTCTTGGTCCCATCTGGGCCCGGGACGAAGGCTGATATTCAGCTTTTGATTTCAACCGGCCCGCCTTCGCGGTGGCCGGCTGGAAACCTCGGGGCGGCATAAAGAGAACCGTCCATGACCCGTTCGCCTCCCTCCTCCGCGGACTCAATCGATATCACCGGCTATGCCCTGGCCTTTAGCGGCGCTGCCCTGTTCTCCACCAAGGGCATCTTCATCAAGCTCGCCTTTGCCGAGGGTGTGTCCACCGAAGCCACGCTTGCCTTGCGCATGCTGGTGGCCCTGCCGGTCTATCTGCTCATTCTGCTTTCGCTTTTGCGCCGCAATCCGCAATTGCGCACCCTGCTCACGCCCATGCGGCTGCTCTCCGCCATGGCCGTGGGCGCCCTGGGCTATTATGTTGCGAGCTATCTCGATTTCGCGGGCCTGGCCTTCGTTACGGCGCAATATGAGCGGCTGGTGCTGTTTACCTATCCGTTCTTTGTCTTGCTGTTCGGGGTCTGGTTCTTCGGCGACCGCATGAGCTGGAACCTGATCCCGGCAATGTTGCTCAGCTATGGCGGCCTGCTGGTTATCTTTGCCTGGAACCTGAGCGTCCGTCCTCAAGGCCTGTTTGCAGGCACCGCGCTGGTGCTGGGCTCCGCCATAACCTTCGCCTTTTACCAGCATCTGGCCAGGCGGCAGATGCTGGTGCTGGGCACCGCGCTCTTTACCTGCATCGGCATGTCCACCGCCGCGGTGCTCGCCATTGGGCAGAGCATGATAACCGATGGCCTGTCCGCCTATGGCAGTTTCACCCCCTATATCTGGTCGCTTGGGCTGACGCTGGGCATTTTCGGCACCGTTTTGCCGTCCTTCCTGCTCAATGCCGGAATTTCGCGTATTGGTGCCCGCGCCACCTCTTCGACGGCCTCTTTCGGACCCATTGTCACCATCATCCTGGCCGTGCTCGTGCTGGGCGAGGAATTCACCCTGTTCCATGCGCTCGGCACCGCCATGGTTCTGCTCGGCTCCTGGCTTTTTGCCAGGCGCGAAGCGCGCAATCGGGCCAAAGCCGGGTAGTTTTCACACTTCTGGCTGCCACAAAGCCGCTATAAGGTGAGCGCAAATGGGTCACAGAAAGCGTTGAGGGAGAACAAGCGATGCGTGCAATTGACAAGCGCCTGGGAGCCGTGGGCCTGGCGCTGCTGCTTATGGCGGGCCTGTCCGCTCCGGCCCTGGCACAGGCCAGCACCGAGATCGATTTTGGCGATGACAGCTCCGAATGGGCCAATGACGGAGAATGCGACGATCCGCGTTTTGCCGGCTCGGCAATGGCATCCGAACTGCTCGACACCGATATCGGCCGCGACGCCACCGATTGCCGCGCCGCCTTCGAGGCCGGCAGCATAAGCCTGGCCGAGAGCACAACAGCCGCAACGACCGCCAATGACGATATCGACTTCGGCGACGACAGCTCTGAATGGGCCAAGGACGGGGAATGCGACGATCCGCGCTTTGCCGGTTCGGCCATGGCGTCCGAACTGCTCGACGCCGATATCGGTCGCGACGCCACCGATTGCCGCGCCGCCTTCGAGGCCGGAACCATAACCCTTGTGGGCGACAGCGACCCGGCCATGATCGGCGATATCGATTTTGGGGACGATAGCTCCGAATGGGCCAAGGACCTCGAATGCGACGATCCGCGTTTTGTCGGTTCGGGCATGGCCAGCCAGCTCGAGGATATCAATATCATGCACGATGCCTCGGACTGTCGTCAGGCCTTTGAGGACGGCACCATCACCCTGGCCGGCGACGACGCCGCACCGGCTGCGCCAGCGGCCAATACTGCCTCCGCCGGCATGCTCGAACAGATCGCCGCCCGCATCGATTTCGGTGACGACAGCAGCACCTGGGCCAATGACGGGGAATGCGATGACCCTGATTTCACCGGGCCCGGCGTAGCGGGAGAAACCCTGGATGCGGACCGCTTGCACGATGCCAGTGACTGCCGCGCCGCCTTCCTGGCCGGAACCGCTTTCCTTAAGTCTGTCAATGATTTAGGGGGCTTCTTCAACTATGGATCGGACAGCTCCGAATGGGCCAATGACGGCCAATGCGACGACTGGCGCTTCACCGGGCCGGGCATGGCCAAAAAGCTCGAAGGTGGCGATGTGATGGCCGATGCCAGCGATTGCCGCGCGCTCGAAGCCAGTGGCGAAATCTCCATCAAGCCGGTCTTCACCGCCGACTATGCCCTTGGCGCGCCCTACGATTCTTCCGGCGTCTATTTCGGCGACAATAGCTCGTCCTATGCCGATGACAACATCTGCGACGATCCGCGCTTTGAAGGCCCGGGCGTGGCCACCACCCTGCTCGATAGCGATCTCGAGCACGATGCCGCCGACTGCAAGACGCTGTTCGAGGCCGGCCAGATCACCCTGCGCTAGGGTCCTGGACCCGCTTGATGAACGAATAATAAACGGCGGGACCTCGGGTCCCGCCGTTTTCGTTCCGGATCGAGCAAAAGCAGGCCTTAAGCGGCCTTGCGCTCCACCATCATCTTCTTGATCTGGGCAATGGCCTTGGCCGGGTTCAACCCCTTGGGGCAGACCTTGGCGCAGTTCATGATGGTGTGGCAGCGATAAAGCTTGAAGGGGTCTTCAAGATTGTCGAGCCGTTCCGACGTGGTTTCGTCGCGGCTGTCGATCAGCCAGCGATAGGCCTGCAGCAGCGCAGCGGGCCCGAGATATTTCTCGCCATTCCACCAATAAGACGGGCAGGACGTCGAGCAGCAGGCGCACAGAATGCATTCGTAAAGCCCGTCGAGCTTGGCGCGGTTTTCGACTGACTGCGTCCACTCCTTGTCGGGCGTGGGCGAAGTGGTTTTGAGCCAGGGCTCGATGGCGCGGTGCTGAGCGTAGAAATTGGTGAGGTCGGGGACGAGGTCCTTGACCACCGGCATATGGGGCAGCGGGTAGATCTTGATGGGGCCCGCGGAGTCATCCATGCCCTTGGTGCAGGCCAGCGTGTTGAGCCCATTAATATTCATCGAGCAGGACCCGCAAATGCCCTCGCGGCAGGAGCGGCGCAGCGTCAGGGTCGGATCGGTATTGTTCTTGATATAGAGCAGCGCATCCAGGATCATCGGACCGCAATTGTCGAGATCGACGAAATAGGTATCGATGCGCGGATTGTCGGCCTTGTCCGGATCATAGCGATAGATATGGAACTCGCGCAGGCGCGTCGCGCCTTCCGGTTTCGGCCAGGTCTTGCCCTTTTGCGGCTGGTCGGCCTTGCGCAATGTCAGTTCGGCCATTTTCTTCGCTCTTCCTTCTCAACTTCGGGGTTTTCGCCCCAAGGAAATTCCGTTTCGTCCGATCAGTAGTTCGGCTTGCAGACCTGGTTCGACCTGCGGATATAAGTGTCATAGGTGACGGACTCGCTGACAGCGAGCGAGCCGCCCTTCATCGCAGCGATGACCACGCCCATGAAGCGCTCGTCGATCAGGCTCATGGCCGCATCGGCCTTGCAGGCGCAAAGCGTTCGATTTTCTGAAATATCCATACAGACCCGGTAAAACTCGTCCTTCTGTGCTGCTGTGGGGGCAGCGGCAAACACCGGAACGCTCAGCAAAAGCAGTGGCACACATGCGATGAGACGCTTCATCTCAACTCCTTGCGAATAACCAGCTTCAGACCCGACCAGGTCTGGTCCACGGCGCAGACCTTGACGTCCACAAGGCCCCTGGGCAGGGCGGCATCGCGGATGACATCCTCGGTCACGTCGGTGGCAACCTTCGCGGCCTTTTTGGGCCAGCTTACCCAGATCATCCCATCGGGCACGATCAGCGCCTTCAACCGCTCCACCACATTTTCCAGTACCGCGCGGGAGGTGGTGAACAGGTGGATGAAATCGAAGGGCCCCTTCTCGGCGCCCAGGCCATCAAGCGCAATGTCCCCAAGCTGGGCGAAGTCACGCGCCACAGTCAGCTCCGACAGGGCGCGCGGCAGGTCGACGAACAGCACGCGCCCGCCATCCTTGAGCCCCAGCTTCTGCGCCAGCGGCGTGCCTGAATAGCCAGCGTCACTCATTTGCGCACCTGTCCGGCCGGCTGCCCCGGCTTGGGCGCAGGCAACGGCTTGGCGGCCGGGGCCACCGGCACCGCATTGCTGCGGCCTCCGTCATAGCTGCGTTCCTCGCACAAATGACACATCTGCCTTTCCCTAGTAGACGCGAGCCTTGGGCGCGATCTTCTTGAGATCGATGCCGCCCTCTGCCTGTGGGGTCAGCGGATCGGTGATCACCGGACGATAGCTCAAATCCACCGCGCCATTGCCGACATCGACCCTGGAGAGGGTATGCTTGCGCCATTCCTGATCGTCGCGATTGGGGAAATCCTCATGCGCATGCGCGCCGCGGCTTTCGTGCCGGGCCTCGGCCGAGACCACCGTGGCGATAGCGCAGGTCATGAGGTTTTCGAGCTCGAGCGTTTCCACCAGGTCCGAATTCCAGATCAACGAGCGGTCGGTGACCTTGACGTCGGGCAGGCGACCATAAATCTCGGTCATCGCCTTGACGCCGTTCTTGAGCGAGTCAGAGGTGCGGAACACGGCCGCATCGGCCTGCATGGTCCGCTGCATCTCGTCGCGCAGTTTGGCCGTGGGCTGGGAGCCATTGGCATTGCGGAGGCGATCAAAGCGGGCGAGGATTTTCTCGTCCTGGGCTTTGTTGATGCCCGGCACCGGCGCGGCCTTGTCGATCACCTTGCCTGCCCGGATGGCGGCGGCGCGGCCGAACACCACGAGATCGGTCAGCGAGTTCGAACCCAGCCGATTGGCGCCATGCACCGAGGCACAGGCCGCCTCGCCCACGGCCATCAGGCCCGGCACAATGCGATTGGGGTCCTCGGCGGTCGGGTTCAAAACCTCGCCGTGATAGTTCGCGGGAATGCCCCCCATATTATAGTGCACCGTGGGCAGGACCGGGATGGGCTCGCGGGTGAGGTCAACGCCGGCAAAAATCTTGGCGCTTTCGGTAATGCCCGGCAGGCGCTCATGCAGAACCTTGGGATCAAGGTGATCAAGGTGCAGGTAGATGTGGTCCTTCTTGGGGCCGACACCCCGGCCTTCGCGGATTTCCAGCGTCATGCAGCGGCTGACCACATCGCGTGAGGCCAGATCCTTGGCATTGGGGGCATAGCGCTCCATGAAGCGCTCACCTTCCGAATTGGTGAGATAGCCGCCCTCGCCGCGCGCGCCTTCTGTAATCAGCACACCGGCGCCATAAATGCCGGTGGGGTGGAACTGCACAAATTCCATGTCCTGCAAAGGCAGGCCGGCGCGGGCCACCATGCCATTGCCGTCGCCGGTGCAGGTATGGGCCGAGGTGGCCGAAAAATAGGAGCGGCCATAGCCGCCGGTGGCGAGCACCGTGGTCTTGGCGCGGAAGCGATGCAGCGTGCCATCGTCGAGCTTCCAGGCGATCACGCCCTGGCACGATCCGTCATCGCCCATGATGAGATCGAGCGCGAAATATTCGATGAAGAACTGCGCATCATTCTTGACCGACTGGCCATAAAGCGTGTGCAGAATAGCGTGGCCGGTGCGGTCGGCGGCGGCACAGGTGCGCTGCACCGGCGGACCATCGCCGAATTCAGTCATATGGCCGCCAAACGGGCGCTGGTAAATCTTGCCCTCATTGGTGCGGCTGAAGGGTACGCCATAATGTTCCAGCTCGTAAATCGCCGCCGGGGCCTCGCGCGCCAGATATTCCATGGCGTCATTGTCACCCAGCCAGTCCGACCCCTTGACGGTGTCATACATGTGCCACTGCCAGCTGTCGGGGCCCATATTCTGCAGCGAAGCGGCAATGCCGCCCTGCGCCGCCACGGTGTGGGACCGGGTGGGGAAGACCTTGGTGATACAGGCGGTGTTGAACCCCTGTTCGGCCATGCCCAGCGTGGCGCGGAGGCCCGCGCCGCCGGCACCCACCACCACAACGTCGAATTCGTGGTCGATCAGTTCGTATTCAGCCATTTTGATCAACCCCAGAAGACGATTTTAAGCACGGAGCCAGCGCCGAGCAGCGCCACGGCCAGGCAGAAGAGCGTGTTGAGCATCATGGCCAGGCGATACATCGAGCCAGCCAGGTAATCTTCCAGCGTATCGCGCATGCCATTGCGCATATGCACCGTGGCAATGGCGATCAGCGCCGCAAAGGGCAGGCCGACATACCAATTGCCCAAAAGCGCAACGACATCGGACCTGTCCTGCCCGGCCAGGCGCACGATGACGAAGAGCAGGAAGCATAGGAACACGATATTGATGGCGCCGGTGGTGCGCTGGGTGATGAAATGGCGGGTGGAGGCCTTCGCATCCCCATAATGGGTCTTGGGATTGGCGATCTTGTCGGTGGTTATCACGGTGTCACGCATGTCAGGCCATCCACACAAACAATGTCCAGATCAGGAGGGTGAGGACCACCGAAGCGATGATCGTGGCCCAGGCCATGCGCTCACGCTGTCCCGGCTCCATCATCACGGCAAAATCCCAGACGAAGTGGCGCAAGCCGCCACACATGTGATGCACCAGGCTCCAGGTGAAGCCGAACAGCACCAATTGGCCGAACCAGCTGCCATAAATGTAATTGACCTGGGTCAGCGCATCCTGGCCCAAAGCGGCCGCCAGGAGCCAGATGGCCAAAAGCGCCATGCCGGCATAATTGGCGATGCCGGTGATCCGGTGGATGATGGACATCGCCATGGTGACGGTCCAGCGATAGATCTGCAGATGCGGGGATGTGGGACGGGCTCTAACCGACATGGGGCGTTCCGGGGCCTTTCCTGATGCGGCGCATATGTCGCGTCCAGTTTGGAATGGTTCGAGTCTTTAACGCCCAATGGTTACGAAATCAAAGCCCTGAGACCATGAGAGAATGCAACTTTTGGCGCATCCCGCACTTTGTTCGCAGAACGAACAGCCTGTTCGACGTGCGGCTGCAGCCATGACCTGGCCAGGTGGGGAAGTATCGGCTCCTTCGCCTCCCTCCCCCTTGAGGGGAGGGATTGAGGGTGGGGGTCCATCGGTGGCCTGATAACCACCCCCACCCCTAACCCCTCCCCTCAAGGGGGAGGGGGACGATGAATGCGACCCGCGCAAATCTGGGAAGCGCCTAAAATGAAAATTGTTTTTGGGAACGGGCGGCAAAACCGCGCCAGCCTGACGACAAAACGATCTGGACCCGGCAGGACTGGACGGCGGAAAGCAAAACCGCCGGGCGAGCCCGGCGGTAGACAGTCTTATTTCCACTTGATCGGGAAATCCGGCAGGTCGATGCCACCGCCCTTGCCGCCCGCACTGCCGCCCCCGCCGGACAGGGTGCTGGCATCGGCCATGCCGATCAGCCGGTTGACGGCGACGCGATTGTCGATGCCGGGCCAGCTGCATTCGGCATAGTGCGTGTCAAGGAAGGTACAGTCCACCTGCACCGAGGCGACAAGACAGGTCAGCACCGGCATATCGGCGGCAAAGACGCCGCCCTGATCGACGCAGCGATTGGCAAAGGTTTCCATGCCGATATCCACTTCGCGGGTTGCCGCCTGGGCCTGTGCGGCACTCATCAGACTTGCAAGGGCCATGCCGGCGGCAAGAAGCAATTTGGTTTTGGTCACAATAGATCTCCATTTCAATGATGTGGCAGGCGCCTGGCCTGCCTTTTGATGGCGCATCGTCTAGCCCAGACCAGCTCACGCCAGCGTGAACCGCCCATTTAGCTGCCGTTCAGCCGGCCGGACCAGGCAGAGGAGGAAAAGCCGCCTATCGTGAGCATGGCGGATGGGTTATGCGATGCGGCAGCACGGAGCCTGGACATGACCGAACGCATCACCATTGTCGGCGCGAAATTGCTGGCGAAGAATTGGGGCACGCTCTCCAATGTCACGCTGGACTACCGGCATAAAAACGGCACGCTGCAGCGGCTCGAGCGCGAGGTCTATGACCATGGCAGCGCCGCGGCCATGCTGCTGCATGACAGGGACCGCAATAGTGTGCTGCTGGTGCGCCAGTTCCGGCTGCCGCCCCTGCTCAATGGCGATCAGCCCGACCTGCTCGAAGTCTGTGCCGGCCTGCTCGATGGTGACGCGCCGGCAGAGGCGGCGGCGCGCGAGGCACTCGAGGAGACCGGCCACGAGCCGGCCGATATCAGCCATGTCTGCGATATCTATACCTGCCCCGGCTCGCTGACCGAAAAGGTGAGCCTTTTTATTGCCCGCTATGGCGCGGACACGCTGCGCCATGCCGGTGGCGGCCTGGAACATGAGGGCGAGGAAATCGAACTGGTCGAACTCGGTTTCGACGAGGCCATGGCCATGACGCGCGACGGCCGCATCGTGGATGCCAAGACCATTATTCTGCTCCAGCACCTGGCGCTGCAGCGACTGGGCTAGTCTGCCCGAACTATTCCGGCCGCAGCGACCGAAACGAGGCTTCCTGCTTTCGTGGAAGTGATTTGGTGACGGGCGGAGTGCTTCGCCCCCCACCGCGCCGCCCCCGGGCCCGACCCGAGGGCCAGTCTCAACACCTCGGGCGCTCGTATTGGCCCTCGGATCAAGTCCGAGGGCGGAACCGTTTTCCTGGCGATATCAGGGATTGGTCGCTGCTCGCCATTCGAGCCGCCACTCGACCATAGGTCTCGTGGCCTCCTGACCTGAAATCGCTCCACTGGAGCGATTTCGCCTGCGGCCGGTCAGTAGTCCACCAGCTTCTTTTCCGGATCATAGGGCTGGTCCTTGACCACACGCGTCACCGCCTGGCCGCAGCGCATTTTCTTGCTGACCGCGTCATAGGCATAGGTGGGGCTGCCATGCAGCTCCCAGCCTTCCGAGAGTGCCTTGGTCACCTTGTGGCAAAAGGCGCTGTCATCCTCGCCGCTGAGGAAACGATAGATTAGCATGCATGACCCCTATGCTCCGGCATCCCAATGCCGGGAATTGATCTTGTCGCCTCTTACAGCTAATCGAAACGACATGCACAGCTTTCCTCAGCACCTTCTCGACGGCCACGCCAATTTCATGTCCGGACGCTATGCCCGGGAAAAAGAGCGCATTCGCGACCTCGCGGAGTCCGGGCAAAAACCCACCACGCTGATCATCGCCTGTTGCGACAGCCGCGCGGCGCCCGAAATGATTTTCGACGCCGGCCCGGGCGAGCTGTTCGTGCTGCGCAATGTGGCCAATCTGGTTCCCACCTACCAGCCCGATGGCGGCCAGCACGGCACTTCGGCGGCAATCGAATTTGCCATCAAGGGGCTCAACATCGCCAATATCGTGGTGATGGGCCATGGCCGCTGCGGTGGCATTGCCGCCGCGCTCGACCCGCATATGAAACCGCTCGATAGCGGCGATTTCATCGGCAAATGGATGAGCATGCTGGGAGAATTGCCCAGCCAATTGGGTCAGAACAGGCTCATGACCGATGCCGAGCGGCAGACGGCCATGGAACGGATATCGATCCGCAATTCCATCCGCAATCTGCGCACCTTCCCCTATGTCAAATCGCTCGAAGACGAGGGTGTGCTGGCCGTACACGGCGCCTGGTTCGATATTTCGACCGGCGAATTGTGGATCATGGACAATAATGGCGATTTTATCCGCCCCCAACTCTGAGGCTTAATGCCCCGCCCCGCTTTTTCCGGACAAGCCTGACGCCTGCATTTGCCTCGGCCCGCTTATCCCGGTTTTGCCGCAAATCTGTACTGAGCCGGCCATGATCGTGATCACTAGAGTGTGAACACGACTGCCGGCAGGCGCGCTTTCACGCAACCGTGATTGGCAAGCCCCCGCACCGCAAGCACCTCACAATGCCCAAAAAACGCCGCGGAAATTGTCCGCTCACGCCCTTGTGCCGGCCAGCGCGAGCCACATTGGGCCGCGATTGTCTGTCTCGCGGATCGCCAAGCAGCGCCCCGCCGGCACCGGTTCGAACCGCGTGCCGTTCCTCCTCAAAAGCAACATGGAGTTACCCCATGAAGAAGATCGTCCTGACCTCGCTGTTCGCCCTCGGCCTGTCCGGTGCCGCCATGGCCCAGGCCGCGACCGACTTCGCTTCGGTCGATACCGATATGAGCGGTGGCGTTTCGCTGACCGAGGCCCAGGTGGCCTGGCCGGACCTGACCGAAGAGGCCTTCATTGCCGCCGATACCGATGGCAATGGCGAGCTTTCGATCGAGGAATATGACGCCCTGGTCGCCGCTTCCGCAGCCCCGGCTGCTGAATAAGACCTGGTGGCCCCGCCCCTTGCACCGGCGCCCCCAAAATACCGGGTGCAAGGCGCATTAAAGGGCGCACAGCCGGCCACCCCAATCGTCCCGGGGTGGCCGCGGCTTTTCAACATGCGGGGTGTGGACACCCCAACCTGGAGACCCTTTCCCATGCATAAATTTGCCCTCGGCCTCGCCGTCCTGACCATGGCGGCAGCGCCGGCTTTGGCCCAGACGCCCATGAGCTTTGCCGACGTCGATCTGGATGCCAGCGGCGAGCTGAGCTTTGCAGAATTGCAGGCCGTCTGGCCCGATCTGACCGAAGACGAATTCAACGCCGCCGATCTCGATGCCAATGGCAGCCTGAACGTCGATGAGCTGAACGCGCTCCAGCCCAGCAGCGTGCCTGCACCCGCACCCGGCGACGACACGATGAGCGCGCCGGCCACACCGCTCGACCCGGGCGGGTCGCTGTCCGACACGTCAGAGGACTAAGTTCAAGAAAAGGCCGCCAATGGCGGCCTTTTTTCCCGGCTAGTCCAGGCGAATGGGCGGCTCGCTTTTCCTGGCCTTGCGCAGGGTGACGATCAGCCCGCAGATCACCAGCAGGGCCCCCAATATTTCGATCCGCGTGACGGTCTCGCCCAGCACCAGATAGCCCGATGCCAGGCCGGTAATGGGAACCAATAGGGTAAAGGGCGCCACCACCGATGCCGGGTGCCGGCCCAGCAGCCAGCTCCAGATGCCGCCGCCCAAAAGCGTCGCCGGATAGGCCAGAAAGGCGATCAACCCCGCATCGGACCAGGAAAACTCTCGAAGCGCCGCCGAAATAGCCGGCCAGCCCTCTGTCATGAGCGACAGGCCCAGAAGCGGTAAGGGCGCGGCCAGCACGCCCCAGACCGTAAACGAGATCGCATTGACCTTGCCGGCCTTCTTGGTGAGCACATTGGCCAGGCCCCAGCTCAGAGCCGCCAGCAGCACCAGGCCCAGTGGCAAAAGATTGGTGACCTCCAGCCGCTCCGAGGCGATCACACCAATGCCGGCAAAGGCAATGCCGGCACCGATGACCTGAAAGCGGCTCGGCCGTTCGCCCAGAAGCACAAAGGCCATCACCATGGTGAAAAAGGCCTGGGTCTGCAGCACCAGCGAAGAAAGGCCCGCCGGCATGCCCCAGGCCAGGCCCAGATTGAGAAAGCCGTAAAGCGCCACGCCAAAGGCCAATCCGAACGAGACAACGATCCAGGCCGGCGCCTTGGGGGGCCTGACGAACAGCACGGCCGGGAAAGCGGCGGCCGCAAAGCGCAGCGCTGCCGCCAGGATCGGCGGCATGGCCTCCACGCTCAACTTGATCACGACGAAATTAAAGCCCCAGATGGCGACGACCAGAAGGGCCAGGAGGATGTGGCGAAGCGGCATGCGCGAAACTTTCAGGGCACCTCTGACGCGGTGCCGATGCCTTATTCCTCTCCCCCTCGGGGAGAGGTGGCTCGGCGCAGCCGAGTCGGTGAGGGGGAACTGACCACAACGCAAGCGGCTGTGGAAGTGTCCCCCTCATCCGGCGCTTCGCGCCACCTTCTCCCCCGAGGGGGAGAAGAATAGTCGAGATCAAGCCGCCAAAGCCCGGGCCTTGTAGCCCTTTTCGATCAGAGTCTCGGCGATCTGCACCGTATTGAGTGCCGCGCCCTTGCGGAGATTATCGCTGACTACCCAGAGGGCGAGGCCGTTTTCGACCGTCACATCCTCGCGGATACGGCTGACATAGGTGTCATATTCACCCACGCTCTCGACCGGGGTCGCATAGCCGCCCGCTTCGCGCTTGTCGATGACCGAGACGCCCGGCGCTTCGCGCAGGATATCGCGGGCCTCGTCGGCCGTGATCGGATTGGCAAATTCGAGATTGACCGCTTCGGAATGCCCCACAAAGACCGGCACGCGCACCGCCGTGCAAGTGACCTTGATCTTGGGATCGAGGATCTTCTTGGTTTCGGCGAGCACCTTCCACTCTTCCTTGGTGTAGCCGTCTTCCATGAACACATCGATATGCGGGATGACGTTAAAGGCGATCTGCTTGGGGAACTTGCCCGGGGTCGGGCTGTCATTGACGAAAATGCCCTTGGTCTGGTTCCACAGCTCGTCCACGCCTTCCTTGCCGGCGCCCGAGACCGACTGATAGGTCGAAACCACGGCGCGCGTGATCTTGGCGGCATCGTGCAAAGGCTTGAGCGCCACCACCAGCTGCGCTGTCGAGCAATTGGGATTGGCGATGATATTGGTGCGCTTGGGATCGGCAAGCCAACGATCCAGCACATGCGCGTTCACTTCCGGCACGACCAGCGGCACATCCGAGTGATAGCGCCAATAGCTCGAATTATCGATCACAATGGCCCCGGCCGCGGCAATCCTGGGCGCCCATTCCTTGGAAATCGAGCCACCGGCCGACATGATGGCGAAATCGACCGTGGAGAAGTCGAAATGCTGCAGGTCCTTGGCCTTGAGCACCTTGTCGCCATACGACAATTCCTTGCCGATGGAGCGGGACGATGCCAGCGCAAAGACTTCGTCAGCCGGGAACTTGCGCTCGGCCAGAATATTGAGAACCTCGCGGCCCACATTGCCTGTGGCCCCGACGACAGCGACGCGATAACCCATAATGGAACTCCGGTTCCTTACCATTTTCGCCCCCCGCGCGATGGGCTGGGCCATCGCGGTCAGTGCTTTTGCGCCTCTCCCCGTCGGGAGTGCGACCCGGGGAAAAGCGTCAGGCGGTTTTGGTGGTTTTGGTCATGGCAGGCATGCCCCCGGTGGTGAACCGGGTGGTGGCAAGAGCGGCTTTGATGCTGCTGCGGCTGCGCATGACGAACGAGGCTTCCTATGAAAAAGCAGGACTTGTCATACGCCGAAATAGGAAAGAGTCAATGAATTTGCCAGCCATGCCTCTTCCAAGACGGTGCCGTCCCCGGACTTGATCCGAGGACCATTACCAGCGCATACCGCATTGAGAGTGGCCCTCGGGTCAAGCCCAAGGGCAGGCCAGCGCAGGGCTGAATGCCCCGAACCGAGGAAAAGAATGCCCGATTTCGACGTGATCATTCTGGGAGCCGGCGCCGCCGGCATGATGGCGGGCATAGAGGCGGGCAAGCGCGGCCGCAAGGTGCTGGTGGTGGACCATGCCCGCGATCCGGGCGAAAAAATCCGCATCTCGGGCGGCGGACGCTGCAATTTCACCAATATCAATGCCACCCACCAGCTTGGCCGCGAACGCTTTTTGAGCAGCAATCCACGTTTTGCGCTCTCCCCGTTGTCGCGCTACACGCCCGAGATGTTCATTGCCCGGGTCAAGAAACAGGGCATTGCCTTTCACGAAAAGACGCTGGGACAGCTCTTCTGTGACGGCCCGGCCACCCAGATCGTGGCCATGCTGACCAATGACCTGCGCGCCGCCGGCGCCGCTATCTGGACCGGACGGCAGGTGGGGAGCGTGGAAAGGGCCGGCGATGAATTTGACGTCATGATCGGCGATGGACGGGTGACCGCCTCGAGCCTGGTGGTGGCCACCGGTGGCAAATCCATCCCCAAAATGGGGGCCACGGGCCTGGCCTATGACATTGCCCGGCAATTCGGCCTCAAGGTCACCGAGACCAGACCGGCCCTGGTGCCGCTGACCTTCGAGCCCGGTGCGCTCGAGCAATTAAAGCCCCTTGCCGGCGTCTCCGCCAATGCCATTGTCGGCCACGGCAAGACGCAGTTCGAGGAAGCGCTTCTATTCACCCATCGCGGCCTTTCCGGCCCCGCCATTTTGCAAATCTCGTCCTATTGGCGCGAGGGCGACACCATTTCGGTCAACCTGCTGCCCGGCGAGGACGCGCTGGAGCTGTTCCGCGCCGCGCGCCAGACCACGCCCAAACTGCATCTGCAAACCGTGTTGAGCGAGAAACTGCCCAAGCGCCTTGCCCAGCTTCTGGGCGACATGTTCAACCAGCCCGGCATGGTTGGGGATCTTTCGGACAAGAAGCTGGCAGTGGCCGCCGAGCAGGTGTCGCGCTGGACCCTCAAGCCGGTCGGCTCGGAAGGCTATCGCACCGCCGAGGTGACTTTGGGCGGTATCGACACCACCGGGCTCGACGCCAAGACCATGATGGCGCGGCAGGTTCCGGGCCTCTTCTTTGTCGGAGAGGCGGTGGACGTGACGGGCTGGCTGGGCGGCTATAACTTCCAATGGGCCTGGGCCTCAGGCTGGACCGCCGGCCAGGCGGCCTGAGGCCGGCTAGAACTTCCAGCCGAAGCGGAGGCCGAAATTGGACAGGCCGTCATTGGCCGCGCACCAGTCATTGTTCGAGGTGTGCTCATAGGTCAGGGTTGCCGTGGCCGTCTCGCTCACATTGAGCCCCACGCCCCAGCGCTCGTAGAAATTGATCCGGCAGCCAAAATTCTGCCGGCCGGGCGCCGCCCCGGTCAGGGCGCCATCGTGAATGGCCGCACCCAGACCGGCTTCGAGATAGACCGGCGTATCGAAGACCGGCAATTGCCAGGTCAGATTGGCGTGAACCAGGCTGTCGCGGCCGCCCAGGCTGATGGTCGTACCGACCTCGGGCCGGGGCGATCCGATCCAGCGGAATATATCGGCATCCGGCGAGGTGAAGAGCACGTCAAAGCTGATATCTTCAACGCGGCTCAAATCCCAATCCTGCACCAGGAAAGGCAAGGCCGCGTGATGCACGTCATGGGCATGCAGGCCAAAGCGCAATTCATCGACCACACCGGCCAGCGGATGCGGATCGAGCATGCTTTGGGCGCTGACCGGCATAATCGACAGGCTCGCAAGGCCCCCGACAATCAGGCCGATCCACTTTAACATTCGACACTCCCGCAATTGCTGCGCATAGGGCCATTGCCGGGCGGCCGAGTCAATTGCCCGGCAGCATCAGCACGATGACAAAAATGCCGCACAAACCTTGACGTATGGTGCAACCATCGTGATCTACCGATAAAACAAATTGCTTAAAGGTCTTTCATGTCCGCTCCCTTTGCCCTTTCCCTGCAGGATCTGGCCCCCATCGCCCAGGGCTCCACCACGCAGCAGGCCATGGCCGAAACCGTGCTGCTGGCCCAGGAGGCCGACCGGCTGGGTTATGAAAGGCTCTGGTATGCCGAGCATCACGGCATGCCCTCCATTGCCTCTTCGGTCCCGGAAATCCTGATTGGCAGCGCGGCGGCGGCCACCGGCAATATCCGCGTCGGATCGGGCGGCGTCATGCTGCTCAATCACGCGCCTTTGCGTATTGCCGAGGCCTATCGCACGCTCGAGGCGCTGCATCCGGGCCGCATCGATCTGGGATTGGGCCGCGCACCGGGCGGAGACGGCTATGCCATGCGGGCGCTCAGGAGCGGCAGCGGCGAGGAATTCTCGGCCTATCTGGCCGAATTGATGGCCTTTGACGAAGATGGCTTTCCCCCCGACCATCCCTTTTCCCGCGTGCCGGTTTCGCCCGGCGGCATCACCCTGCCGCCCAAATGGCTCTTGGGATCGTCCGGCGCCAGCGCCCAGGCGGCGGGACAATTGGGGTTTGGCTATGCTTTCGCCGCCCATTTCAGCCATACGCCGGCCGCGCCGGCCTTTGCCGCTTATCGCGACGCCTTCCAGCCATCCGCCGATTTCCCCGAGCCGCGCACTATTCTGTGCCTCTCGGCGATCTGCGCCCCCACCCGGGAGGAGGCGGAATTTCTGGCCCGGTCGCAGGCGGTGAGCTGGGCGCTGTTCGTAACCGGCGAACAACGCCAGTTGATGCCGCCCGAAGAGGCGGCGGCCCGCGTTCTTTCGCCGCAGCAGCAACAGGTCATCGAGCAGCAATCCCCGCTCTGGCTGGTGGGTGATCCTGGCCAATTGGCTCAGACCATCAGCGAAAAGGCGCGCGCTGCCGGGGCCGACGAGGTGATGATCACCACCACCATCCATTCCTATGCGCTGCGCCGGCGTTCCTTTGCCCTATTGGCCGAGGCGCTGGGCGTGGCACCGCGTCAGGGCGACTGAGCAGGCCGCCATTAACGTCTCGTTCTTGCGCGCGGCACTAGGATTGGTCCCGGATCCACTATGGAATCGAGACCATGAGCGCCGCCGCCTTCGTGCTGGCCATAAACCTGTTTGTCGCGGGCATTTTCGCCACCGCCTTCGGCGTTGTCGCGGCCTATCAACGCTCGGCAATGGGCGCGCGCTGGCTGGCTTTTGCCTATGGCCTGGGCGTGGTCGATGTGGTGCTCGAATTCATCCTGCCCTATCAGCAGGACCACCGACTGGTCAGCTTCGGTATTTTCGCCGTTTTCCTGCTGGCCCTGGCCGGCTGCGTCATAGGCCTGGCGCATCACTATCGGATCGCCCCGCCCTGGACAGTGCTGCTTGTGGCCGTCATCACCTCGCTGGCGGTCAATATCGCCATTCTCGACATGCCGCGGGCCAGCTTTGCGCGCAATCTGCTCTACCAGGCACCCTATGCCATGATCCAGGCCATAGGGCTGAGCGTGATCATGGCCAACAAGAAGAAGGCGGCGCTGGATCTGGCTCTCCTGGCCATCTATTTTTTGTCGGCCCTGCATTTCCTGGCCAAGCCGGTCCTGGCCACGGCGATCGGCTCGGGCGCCGCACCACAGGCCTATATGTCCTCGACCTATGCCGCTCTCTCCCAGACGGTGGGGGCGATCCTGCTGATCGCCAATGGCCTGATTATGCTGCTGATCATCCTGCGCGACGTCATGGCCGAGATGACGGCGCGCTCGGAAACCGACGCCCTGTCGGGTCTGTTGAACCGCCGCGGCTTTGAGGATCGGGGCGACCGGGCCCTCGCCCTGGCGACGCGCTCCGGCGTCCCGGCGGTCATGATCGTTGCCGATCTCGACCATTTCAAGCAGATCAACGACACCTATGGCCATGCGGCCGGCGACGATGTCATCTCCGCCTTTGCCAAGGTCCTGCAGGAATGCGCCGCGCCCCATGCCGTTCTGGGGCGGCTGGGCGGCGAGGAATTCGGCGCCTTTCTGCCCGGCGCCAATCTCACCACCGGCAAGCTTTATGCCGAGACCGTGCGTCATGCCTTCCGCGGGCTGCCGGCCGGGGCCACAGGTCTTAAAACGCCGGCCACCGCGTCTTTCGGTGTCGCCCAGCTCATGCCCTACGACCACCTGTCCGATCTGCTGCGCCGCGCCGATGGCGCGCTTTATGAAGCCAAAAGCGAAGGACGGGACTGCGTCCGCATGGCCGTTCCCGGCATGTCCCGCCACGCAAGGGGCGGAGCCGGCCAGAGCGGCAACCGCTTCAGTTCATGACCTGACGCGATACCAGTTCGCAATCGCCGGCCGGATCGACCTTGAGCGCCAGATGCTGCCGGTCCAGTTCGGCCAGCCAGGCCGTCCAGGAACAGGGGCTCATGCCGCTATCTTCCCGCCCCTCGTCATGCTGGGAAAAGCGCAGCTTGAGCTGGGCACGTTCATCCCCGAAGCGGTCACGCACCCGGGCTATGGCAGGGCGCCCCCTGCGATCGGTGACCCAGTTCTGGATATCCCGGTGCCGGGTCAGCATTTGGGCTTGCTTCATCTCTGGCCTCCTCGCCTGATGCCTTTGTCTGTTCAGGTCCGAAACGGGCCGGTCCTCCTCCGGTTCCGCTTGCCGTTTCAGTTATCCTCCCACTGGGTGACGAGCCGATAACGCTCGAGTTCCTCGGGCATGAAATAGTAGAGCCGGTCCGGCGGTGTCTCGAGCGCATGCAGCCAGAGCGCGGGATCGACACCGGTCTTGCCCAGGTATCGGGTAATCTCCGCCGTGGCCGTCTGGGCATCGGCCATGGCAACCCCCGCCACGCTCAGAGCATCCACGCTGGACGCGCCCAGCGCCGCCGCATAAATCTGATGCACCCCGATCGCCGCCTCACGCCCTGCCCGCCGCATATCGCCCGAGGCGAATATTATGGGGCAGGATGACGCGCAAAGCGCACCGTCCGGCACCAGCGTATCAAGACCTTTCTCCAGAACCAGACCTGCTATGTCCAGGGCATCGTTGACCGAGCCACCGGGCGAATCCAGCAGCACGGTTGACACATATTCCCCTCTTTGAGCGATCTCCTGTTCAAATCTTTTTGCTGCGCCCGGATCGATGGTTCCGGTCAGCCGCAGGATGCCGCCCGCGCCCAGTTCGATCCTGAGCGGCTGGTCCAGAATATCGGGAGGCGTATCAAGCGCCGGCCGCGGTCTGCCACCGCCATCCTCGCTGGTTGCCGGGGGCAGGATGGGTTGGGGCATATCGCTCAGCGCCGCGGCGCCATTGGCGTTCAATTCGCGGTAATCGACAAAAAGCACGCCGATCGTACCGGCCAGGAGGGCGAAAAAGGCAAAGCGCAGAATAGTCCCATCCTCGACCCGCGCCAGCCAGGCAATCGCCTGCCGGTACCATGGCGCCTCGCCTGCCGCGATGCGGGCATTAGCCTCTGTCTTCATGCCGGGCGCGGTCCATCGCCACGCTTGCGCTGGGCCGCATCAATGGGCGTCACCCGACCCTCGTCGGCGGCGCGTGCCGCCTCTTCGGTGTCGGGCCCATCGCCCGCATCGGGCCGCTCGAATTCGGCAATCTGCGGGGTCAGCGCCTCGGCCGCCTCCGCCGCGCCCTCGGCCTCCATGCGCTTGTAAAGCGCCATGGCACGCAACATTTCGGCGGCGGTAATGGTTTCGGCCTCCTTGAGCGTCTCGGCCTCGCGCCGCATGGCATCGTTGACGATCATCAGCACCAGCACCAGCACGACCGGCAACAGATCGATGGAAATTGCGCCCGCCCAGGACGGGATGAAATCGCTCCAATAGCGAATGACCGCCTCGGCAGAGGAGAGCGGCACGAAACGCCGCTGCTCGACGCCCGGCGTTGCCAGGATTTCATCGGCCGCCGCCACCAATGCCGCCGATTGCGCATCGACCGAACTTTGCACCGTGGCCATGACCTGGTTCTGCCGCACCGCGAGATCGCCGACGCGGCCATCGGCCACCGGCGCGATAAAGCCAGCGGACAGGTCTGTGGCCGCGCGGCGCACCGAGGCCGCCACATCGGTCTGCTGCAGGGCGGCGATGACGGCGGAAAGCTGCACCGCCTCGGCCTGGAAGGCGTCAGAGCGCGGCTCGATCTGGCCCGGCGTCGACACCAGTTCGCGCATGCTCGCCAGCCGTTCGGACCCCTGTTCAAACAACACTGCCACCTCTTCGCGCGAGCCCGAAATGGTGCCGGCAAGCTGGGTCATCTGCGTGCTCATCTGGCTAAGCAATTGCACGACGCTCCCCGAGCCCTGCGTGCCGGTCAGCGCCCCGCTCTCCCGCTCATCCTGTGCAAGGGCGGCAAAGCGGGCCGAGGCCCGCTCGACATCGGGCAACAGGCTCTGGCTGGCCAGGGCCTTGGCATGAGCGGCATCGAGATCTTCGGCATAGCCCTGAAGGGTCACGGCCATATGCTGTTCCAGCGCCGCCGAGCCAGCCAAGGCGGCCGCATTGAGCCAGGAACTCATGGCGATGATCATCACCGAGCCCGCCAGCATGGTCGCGAATAGCCCCATGCGCTGCACCCCGCTCACCACCAGCGGAATGAAGCGCATCATATAGGTCCAGAAGGCATAGATGGCGACCGAGACGGCCGCCGAATAGATGATGGCGGCAAAGAACACAAAGCTCGCCGATCCATCGAGCAGCCCCCGGACACCCAGATAGGTGTAAACACCCGAGGCCAGGGCCAGGACGGCCAGCGCGAACCGGCTCATGGTTTCGACGTCGCGCGCCGTCTCGTGCAGGCGAAAAGCATTGGGCTTGAGCTGCATGGATCCCCCGAAGCTATGGGCCCGCCACCGGGCCGCGGGAAGAGATTAACATAAGCTTATCGGCAGAACCGAGGCAGAACTGCCAAGGGGTAAGCGGGGCACGATGACGACTTGGTGAGTGGGCAGCGGATGGCGTCCCGCACGCAAGTGTGCGACGCCGGCGCGGGACGATGGGACGCGAACGGTCGCCTTAGTCAGACGAACTCACAGAGGTAGCAGCCGCACTCCTCCCCTTGATGGCCCTTCGCGCCTTGGTCCTCGCCGGCGGCGATGCTTCAACGGGGCCACCAGATCCTTTCTCGCTGCTTGTAAACAGAGGCAGATATCCATCGGGAAAGGCGCCGAAGGTTTTCAAGAACCACGCCTCCGCCCTCTCAAAGTCATGCAGCCACAAGGCACTGACGCGAATATTCCATATCTGCCGAAGGACATTAGCAACACTCATCAATACCAGTAGCGCGAATGCGGTAAGCAGCCACGAGGCAAGGTCAGGAGTCGGCCATTTCAATTGACGACCGGACAAGGCAAAAAAGGCGATAGTGCTCACGAGAGCGCCAAACGCATTGAACGCCAGATCCGACCAATGAAAATGAAAGAAAGAGGAGCGCTCAATCGGATCGCTCGCAAGCTTTCTCATATATATTAGATGATGCGTGAAGGTTTTACGCCGGTGGAAGCTAAAGAACCCCATTCCATGGCTAAAGATCGTCTCGCAGATTTTTACGCCAAAATTAGCAAGAATGCCAACGGCAACACTAACAACCAACACTGACTGCACCCAGCCCCAGTCAATTTGCATGTTACCTCTCCCGATAATGCGACAATATAGCTGACGTGTTGACCGGTGCAAGTTGTACCGAACAGTGAAACGCCGCTGCTTTCTTCGCCAAGCGATGCAGCCACGTCGCCCTTGCGCTGATGGCCACAGCGAGGCTACCCAACGCAAAAAGGAGGGACCGGACTATGAGCACACACAAGATTCGCTGGGGCATTCTGTCCACCGCCAATATCGGCATGGAAAAGGTAACCCCGGCCATTCAGGCCTCACCCAGCTCCGAGGTCGTGGCCATTGGCTCGCGCGATGCGGCCAAGGCCCGCGCCGCCGCCGACCGGCTCGGCATCGCCAAGGCCTATGGCTCCTATGAAGAGCTCTTCGCCGATCCCGATATCGACGCCATCTACAATCCCCTGCCCAATCATCTGCACGTGCCCATGACATTGGCCGCGGCCCGGGCCGGCAAACATGTCTTATGCGAAAAACCCATTGCCCTTTCGGCATCCGAGGCCGAACAGCTCCGAGACATCCCCAAAGACGTGGTTTTCATGGAAGCCTTCATGGTGCGCTTCCACCCGCAATGGCACCGGGCGCGCGAGATTATCCGCGCGGGCGAACTGGGAGAGATCCGCGCGATCAATGCGGTCTTCACCTATCACAATGTCGATCCGGGCAATGTGCGTAATCAGGCCGATATCGGCGGCGGCGGCATTATGGATATTGGCTGCTATCCGATTACAGCGGGGCGCTTTTTCTTTGAGGGTGAACCCGAGCGCGTCGTCTCGCTGGTCGAGCGCGACCCCAATTTCGGCACCGACCGACTGGCTTCGGTTCTTGCCGATTTTGGCACCGGGCGGCAATTGAGCTTTACCTGCTCCACCCAGGCCGCACCGCACCAGCGCGTGCAGATCTTCGGCACCAAAGCCAAAGCCGAAATCATCATTCCCTTCAATGCGCCCGCCAATGAGCGCACCGCGATCACCGTCGATATCGGTTCGCCCGTGGATGGGTCGCTGGCCCGGCGTGAAATCCTGCCCGCCTGCGACCAATATACCGAACAGGCCGAAGCCTTCACCCAGGCAGTGCTGGGCAAGACACCGCTGCCCTATGGGGTCGAGGACGCCATCGCCTCCATGCGGGTGATCGACGCCATTTTCGAAAGCGAAAAGACTGGCGCCTGGGCCAGGGTGGCCCGCTAAGCCTGATCGGGCTGGCTATTGGCTGGCCCTAGCCGCCCAGTTCCGGCCCGATCAGCCGCTCGGCCAGGATCATCAGATCAGTGGAAAGGTTGGCCGAGGCAATGCCCTCCTCGGCCACACCCTTGGCCGCGGCCAGAACCAGCCGCGCGAGGGGCTCGGGCCGGGCAATGCCGGCGGCCTGCAGTTCACCGGCCAATCTCTGGGCAATTTCCTCATTCGAGCGCGCGAAAAGCTCTGCCCCCTCATGATGGGCTGCAAACAATTCGTCCGCATGGACAGACCCGGCCACCGCCGCCGCGACAACGTCGAATTTCGCCACCAGTGCCCGCCCAATCCGGTCCGCCACCGGCCCCTCACTACTCAAAGCGGCGTCAAATGCGGCATGTTTGTCGGCGACCAATTGCTCCAGCAAGGCACCAAACACGGCATGTTTGTCGGCAAATTGCGCATAGAGCGTAGGCTTGGCGATCTGCGCCTCGCGCGCAATAGCCTCCATAGTGGTGGCGCGTAAGCCATTGCGCAAAAACAGGTTTCGCGCCGCAAACAGGATACGCTCCCGCTTCTCCGCTCCACGTCCGGTCACATTCAATGCCAAATTCATCCTCGTGTATTGAACAAATTGAACGATATTCGTATATATCGTTCAATTCAAGGAGCACCAACCATGTCCAAGCCCAGCAGTGACACCGTTCTTCTGACCGGCATATCCGGCTTTCTCGGCGGCCACGTTGCCCTCGCCCTGCTCAATGCCGGTTATAAGGTGCGCGGCAGCGTCCGCAACCTTGCAAGAGCCGACAAGGTCCGCGCCACCCTTACAGCAGCGGGTGCCGACATCTCGAAGCTCGAATTTGTCGAACTGGACCTGACCGCAGACCAGGGCTGGGACGCGGCCATGGATGGCGTGCGCTATCTCCAGCACACCGCATCGCCCTTTCTGCTCAAAATGCCAAGCGACCGTAACCAATTGATCGGTCCGGCCGTGGCCGGCACGGAGCGAGCCATTACCGCCGCCCTCAAGGCCCAGGTCGAGCGCGTGGTTCTGACCTCCTCCATGGCGGCCATCGCCTATGGCCATGAAAAGACCGGCGCGCCTTTATTCTCAGCCAGCGACTGGACCCGGCTCGATGGCCGCCCGGTCAATGCCTATATCGAATCCAAGACCCGCGCGGAGCGGCGCGCCTGGGAAATGATGGAGGCGGCAGGCCGCCGCAACGACCTCGCGACCATCAATCCGAGCGGGATTTTCGGGCCCCTGCTCGACGAGGATCCGGGCACCTCGGCCATTCTGGTCAAGCGCCTGCTCGACGGTTCGGTGCCGGCTGCCCCGCGCATTCCCATTACCGTCGTCGATGTGCGCGACGTCGCAGCGGCCCATATCGCGGCCATGACCGACCCACAGGCCGGCGGCCAGCGCTTTCCCATGGCCGATAAGCCACTCTATTTCATCGACGTGGCCCGCCTGCTGCGCACGCACTTCCCCGACAGGAAAATACCGCGCCTGGAAATGCCCGATTGGGTCGTGCGGCTCTATGCCCTGTTCGACCGGGACGTGCGCGACAATCTGGGGGAACTGGGCTATGCCAAGCGCCTCGATTCGGGCCCGACAATCACCCTTCTGGGCAAATCCCTGGTCCCGGCCAATGACGCCCTGATGGCCACGGCCGAAAGCCTGATCAAACACAGGATCGTCTAGCCCATGCCGGGCGGCGGCGCGATCATATCGGCCGCCACACCCCCTTGCCCTCGGCCCCGATATTGTCCATATAGCGCCTTGGTGAGGGGCTGTAGCTCAGTTGGGAGAGCGCGTCGTTCGCAATGACGAGGTCAGCGGTTCGATCCCGCTCAGCTCCACCATTTTCCCCACCTCACGCGCCGAGATCACCCATCGGTGCTGCAAAGCGCTGCCGTCCAGATTTTGACGGGGTCTGCCGCGGCGGCACCAAGCTCGAGACAGGACTGCTCGGTGCAAAGCGTCCAGGGCGAGATTGTGGCGCCGGATGCTGCAAGAACGAGGGTCTCGACCGGCGCAAGATGCGGTGAATAGACCCACCTGCCATTGCGCTGCACCGCATTGCCGGGAAGATCGATCCCGGCGCCCGATCCTTCCACGCTGGCCTCCACGACCCTGAGCGCGCCGCCCTCGACAATCCAGTTTTCCGACCAGGTGGTCTTTTCCACCGAATGTGTCCAACTGAGCGAGAATGCGGTCGCCGCAAGCGCGATAAGCTTACCGCTTGCGGCGATGCACAGGCTCATGAAGCTTGCCCCGCAACATTCTGGCGCGCCTTGCGCGCCCGCCAGATCTGGAACGCGACAAGGGCCAGTCCCAAAGCGAAGCCGATTTCGTCAGTCATTGGCAGCGCCAGGATGAGCGTAATGCCTGCGACAAGGAAGGCTGCGCGCTCCACCACCCCGGCCCTGACGAAGAGGAAGCCGATAAGCCCCACGCCGGTCAGCCCTATACCCGCACAGGCCTTGAAGATCACATAGGCGACCTCCACCGGATAGCCGAAGGCCTCGGCCATCCAGCCGCCTTCCTGGAGCATCAGGGACGGCGTGAAGACGGCCATGAACGGGATCACGAATCCGGCCGCCGCCAGCTTGATGGCATTGAGCGAAATCTTGAGCCCGCTCGATTTGGCGATGGGCGCCGCCGCAAAGCAAGCCAATGCCACCGGCGGGGTGAGATCGGCCATGATGCCGAAATAGAAAACGAACATATGGCTGACCAGCAGCGGCACGCCCAGGTCAAGCAGCGCCGGTCCGGCCAGCGAGGAGGTAATGATGTAATTGGGGATAGTGGGAATGCCCATGCCCAGCACCAGGCAGGTCAGCATGGTCAGGACGAGCGAGAGGAAAAGATTGCTTTCCCCGATGCTGATAATGGCGCTGATAAAGGTCGAGGCAATGCCGGTGAGCGTCAGGGTGCCGATCACCACGCCCACCACCGCGCAGGCAACCCCCACGGGTAGGGCATTGCGCGCGCCCTGGGCCAGTGCGTCGCGGCAGATAACGAGTGTCTCCCGGCCGCCCTTGAACAAGGCACAGGCCCCGATCAGCCCCACGATCACAGCAAATAGCAGATTGACGCCGACCCAGGCGAACGAGGCTGCGGCCAGACCCAGCGCGACCCAGAACACCACGCGAAATGCCATAGGCCCGATACGGGCCGCCAGCGGCGTACCCAGGATCAGAACCACCACCAGCGCCAGGCCCATTGTGCCGGCAAAGACGGGCGTATAGCCGGCCATGAGCAGATAGATCAGCGCGGCAAGAGGCAGGATCAGGGGCCATTGCTCCTTGACCGCCAGCCAGGGATTGGGAAGCTGATCCCGGGGCATGCCCTTGAGCCCGAGCCTTGCCGCTTCCAGACGCACCATCCAGAAGCAGACGGCAAAGTAGAGTAGGGCCGGAATGATGGCCGCCTGCACAATCGCGGCATATGGAACATCGAGCGTTTCGGCCATGATGAAGGCAACCGCTCCCATGACCGGCGGCATGATCTGCCCGCCCATCGATGCTGTGGCCTCCACGCCCCCCGCAAAGGCGGCCCGGTAGCCGAAGCGCTTCATCAGCGGGATGGTGAACTGCCCGGAAGCTACGACATTGGCGACACCGGAGCCCGATATTGTGCCCATCAGCGCCGAGGACAGGACCGCCACCTGCGCCGGACCGCCCCGCGACCCGCCAACCAGGCCGAGGGCGAAGTCGTTGAACAGCTTGAGCATGCCGGCCCGTTCGAGAAAGGCGGCAAAGACCACGAAGATGAAGATGTAAGCAGCCGACACATAGATCGGTGTGCCGTAAATACCTTCCGTGCCGAAGCCGAAATGCTCAACGATCAGCTCGAAATCATAGCCGCGATGGATCAGCGGCGAGGGGAGGTACTGCCCGAAAAAGCAGTAGGCGAGGAAAATGCCCGCGATCAGCGCGAGCGGCCACCCCAGGATACGGCGCGCCGCCTCAAAGACCAGCACGACCACACTGGTGCCCACGACAAGGTCCATCGTGGTGAGAAAGCCGGTGCGGCGAATAAGGTCCGCGTAGAAGACCCAATTATAGACGCCGGTGAAAAACCCGACCGCGCCCAGCGCCCAGAACAGCGCTTTGGCCGGGGAGGACTTGGCCACCAGATTTGCCACCAGGCCGAAAGTCAGAAGCAGCAGAAAGCCAACATGCATGGCGCGCACGACCTGGCTTGGCAAAGCGCCATAGGCGGCGGTCCAGAGCGTGAACAGGGCAAAGGCAATGGCTATGCCAAAGGCGATCCTGCCGGTAATGCCCGGGCCGAAGCCCGGCGGCAGGCCCTCGGCAATATCCTCGTCGGATTGATGGGCGACGGCATCGGCCCGAACGTCACCGGATTGGGTCATAGGTCTCTTTCCTCCCAGAAGAGCAAGGTGCGGGCCCGCCGGCTAGGACGGCGGACCCTGTGGGCATTATTGAATGATGCCCTGTTCGCGGTAATAGCGTTCCGCGCCCGGATGCAGCGGGATAGGAAGACCCTTGATTGCCGCATTGATGTCGATGCTTTCGGCCGCGCTGTGGGCCGCCCGCATGCGGTCGAGATTTTCGAACAACAGCTTGGTCATCTGATAGGCGGTCTCTTCGCTGACGCCCTCATGGGACACAAGGATATTGCCGATAGCGGCGGTCGGCACATCCTCGTCCTGACCGCTATAGGTGCCGGCCGGAATGATGGCCGGGACATAGGGTTCGCCGATCTGCACGACCGTCTCTGCCGGGATGGCCACGATATTGATCTCGTGGGTGGCGGTCAGGTCCTGGATGAAAGCTACGCCCAGACCCGCGGACTGCAAGGTGGAATCGAGCTGGCGGTTTTTGATCAGTTCGGCCGATTCCGCATAGGGCAGATATTCCACCCGTCCAAGGTCATCATAGCTCAGGCCCGCGGCCTGGAAGATGGCGCGGGCATTGAGCTCCGTGCCCGAAGCGGGCGCTCCCACCGACATGGATTTGCCCGGCAGATCCTCCAGCGTTTCGATACCGGACTGCGCATCGGCAACGATCTGCACATAGTTGGGATAGATGGCAGCGATCGCCCGCAGGCCTTCCAACCGTTGCGGGAAGCCGGCCTCTTCATTGCCGGCCCAGGCCAAGGCCACCGAGTCGCCAAGGGCAAAGGCGATTTCCCCACGGCCCTGGGCCAGAAGGTTGAGATTTTCGACCGACGCCTTGGTTGATTGTACCTGGACGCGCGACCCTTCGATCCCGTCGCCATAGATTTCGCTAAGGGCAACGCCCAGCGGGTAATAGACGCCCGATGTGCCGCCGGTCAGGACGTTTATGAATTCCTGGCCATGGACGGCCGGCGTGGCAAGGGCGGTGCAAAGCAAGGCTGCCGCGCCCAGGCGCGTCATCACATTAGTCATCGATTTCCTCCCAAAAGGTTTGGTGGTCGCCGGTCATTGCGGCGTCCCGACCAATGAGGAGCAAGCCCCGTGCCAAACCGGCAGCATTGAAATCATTGACCTTTCTGGCGAGACCGGGCGAGATTTCGCCAGCCGGCAAGGTCAGCCTGGCAAAGTTTCGCCAGGCTCCGGCCCCGGGCGCAGGCCATATTTGGCGATTTTTTCATTGAGCGTGCGACGCGGCACGCCGAGGCGTTTGGCCGCTTCGGCCGTGGCACCGCCAGTATCGGCGAGCGTGGTAGCAATGATCCTGGCCTCATAGGCTGCAACCAGTTCGGGCAGATTGCCGGGCGCCGCCTGCTGCAGGGCCGGAGAATCGAGCCCGATCACCGCCCGCTCGGCATAGGATTTGAGCTCGCGAACATTGCCCGGCCAGCGCTGCTGCGACAGGTATAGGCCGAGCTCGGGTGGCAATTCCTTGAAGCCAAGGCCGTATCGCTCGGCCGCGCGGCGCGCGAACACAGCATAGAGCAGCGGCACATCCTCGGGCCGGTCGCGCAACGGGGGCAGCGGCAGATCAATAGTAGAGAGGCGAAAATAAAGGTCACTCCGGAACCGGCCGGCTTCGCTTTCCGCCTTGAGATCGACCTTTGTTGCGGCGACGAACCGGACATCGACCGGTATTTGCCGGTTGGATCCGATCGGCTCGACCACCCGCTCCTGGATGATGCGCAGCACCTTGGCCTGCAGCGCCAGAGGCATGGATTCGATCTCGTCGAGAAACACCGTTCCACCCGAAGCATAGGCTATGCGCCCCTGCCGCGGCGCCTGCGCGCCGGTAAATGCGCCGCGCTCATGCCCGAATATCTCGCTTTCGAAGATCGTTTCCGGAATGGCCGCGCAATTGATGGCCACGAACGGCCCGGCGCGGCGGTGGCCGAAATCATGCAATGCCCGGGCAACGACTTCCTTGCCCGTGCCGGTTTCGCCGGTGATCAGCACATCCACATCGATATCTGCCAGGCGCTGCACCGAGCGGCGGACTGCCGCCATGGCGGGAGAAATACCGATCAGCCTGGTATCCAGGTCCTCCGATCCCACCTGCAGGCGTCGGATTTCCCGCTTGAGCCGCCGCCGCTCCACGGCATTGTCGAGAATGGAAACCAGCTGATCGGCATCATAGGGCTTTTCGAGGAAGTGATAGGCGCCGGCCTGAATGGCTTCCACGGCCAGCGGCACATCGCCATGGCCGGTGAGCAGAATAACCGGCAGTTCGGGCTCGCGCTGGCGGATTTCGCGCAGCAAGTCGAGGCCGGAAAGGCCGGGCATGCGCATATCCGAGACCACGCAGTCGCAGGCCGCGCCATCGACGCCGCCGAGCGCCGCTCGGGGATCGCTGAAACTCTCAACCTCAAAGCCGCTGGCACCCAGCCAATCGGCTGCGGCAGCGCAGAGATCGGGCTCGTCATCGACAAAAACGATCCGGCCGCGCGTCATTTGGCAGGCTCGAGCTTGGGCTGATGGAAGGCCAGCGGCAGACAAACAGTCGCGCATGTGCCACCGCCCGGCGCTGACGTGAAACCCAGAGTGCCTTGATAATCCTCAAGGATGGCGCGGGATATGGAGAGACCCAGGCCCAAGCCCTCGCCGGTCGCCTTGGTCGTGAAGAATGGCTCCGTGATCTGGTCGGCAATGTCGTGTGGAATGCCGGGACCAGCATCGCAAAATTCCACCAAAGCCATATCCCCGGATTGTCCGAGCCTGACCAGAACCTGGGAATTGCCCATGCTGGCCGTGGCGTCGATCGCATTGATAAGAAGATTGATGAACACCTGCTCGATACGCACCGGGTTCACCGCGGCCATGATCGCCCTGTCCGCCCCCTCCAGCACCGTTGTGACGCCACTTTCCCTGGCCCTTGGCGCGACGATTTCGAGGGCCTCTGCGATAGATTGTTCAAGGGAGATCGGTTCGCTGGGCAGGCTCTTGGCGCGCGAGGAAAAGGTCCTCAAATTCTTGATGGTGCGCTGCATTCGCTTAAGCAGGTCACGACCGGCCTGGATGGAGGCGGCGGATTTCTCGATATTCTGCTTGCGGACATGCAGGCTTGCCGCGGCAAGCGTGTTGTCCAATGCCGAGAGTGGCTGGCTCACCTCGTGGACGATGGCTGCGGACATGCGCCCCAAAGCGGCCAGCTTGGCCGCATGGATCAGACTGTCCTGGGTGTGGCGCAATTCGTCTTCCGCGCGCTTTCTTTCTTCGACCTCGCGCGCCAGAGCACCGGTGCGTTCGGCTACACGACGCTCCAACACGGCATTCTGCTCAAGCCTGAAGCGCGTGAGCTGCTGCCGCTGATAGGCATAAAGACCCAGGAGCAGGCAGACCAGTGTGAGAAGACCCACGACACCGGCCACCAATTGGGCCTGATCGCGCACCGGTGCCGAGGGCAATGCGCTAAACAGGCGCCAGCCCTTAGGCGCGATCAGGGCGGTGCTCATGGCCAAACGCGGCAAGCCCTCCTGGCTGACCGTGGTCAGACCCGACGTCTCAAGCACGTCGACCAAAGGGACCCGGGAAAATACGTCATTACCGTCATAGCGACGCTCCGCCTGGATCCGCGTCTTGTCGGTGTCCGAGAGGGCATAAAGCGGGCGATAGCGCCAATTGGGCACACCGCTCAAAAACACGATGCCCGCGCTGTCGGCCACGCCGGTCATTTCGCCCGCCTCCGCCCAGACGCGCTCAAGCGGAGACATGTCGACCTTGACGACCGCCACGCCCAGCGGCCCATCCGGGCCATCGATACGGCTGGAGAGAAAATAACCCGGCACGCCGGTGGTTACGCCCACGGCATAATAGGCGCCCCGGCCCAGCGCGAGCGCATCGCTGAAATAGGGCCGGAAACCGTAATTGTGGCCCACAAAGGAACTGGGCAGATCCCAGTTCGAGGCAGCCAGGGTCAAGCCAGTCCGGTCGATGAGGTAGACCGCATCCGCCTGGGCGTGCCGGGCCACATTGGCCAGATAGCGATTGACCAGTTGCACGCGCTCATCCGAGGGCTGATTCAAAAGCGCCAGCACACGATTATCCTCGCCCAGCACCTGGGGCAGATAGGCGAAGCGTTCGATTTCGCTCTCGACCGATCGTTGCGACAGGGTCAGCCGGTCGCGCAACTGGCCGGCAAGCCGATCCATGCCGGCTTCATGGGCAAGCAGATAGGCTGCAGCGGCAAGACCGAATACAAGGACCGCGCCTGCAATGCGAAAATGCCATGTCGCTCTGCGCTGCCCGGCCACACGTCCTCCCCTGCACCTGCATTTTTGCTTTTCTTGCTCGCTAGCCTAGCGTCAAGCCGCGGCCGCGTCACGCACATCGAGTCCGACGCGGTTCGACCACCCTCCCCCTTGAAAGGTGGGAGGCGAAGAACAGATGATCAGCCTGGCGATGAAATGGCCTAGATGGACCTGATCATCCCGCCATCGATGCGGACCACGCTTCCGGTTGTATAGGAGGCGCGCTCGCTGGAGAGAAACGTCACCAAATCGGCCAACTCGTCCGGCCTGCCATAGCGGCCGGCCGGAATCGCCGCAATCGACTGAGCCCGGATTTCATCAATGCTCTTGCCGAGTCGCTTGGCGGCAGCCGCGTCCAGCTCGTCCACGCGGTCGGTATGGATACGCCCCTGAACCACGATATTGACCGTAATATTGTCAGCCGCGACTTCCCCCGCCAATGTCTTGCTCCATCCCACAAGCGACTGACGCAGGGCGTTCGAAATGGCCAGACGCGGTATCGGTGCCTCGACGCCCGATGAGGTGAGGCTCACGATGCGGCCCCATTTGCGGGCGCGCATGCCCGGAAGCACCGCCAGCGAAATCGCGATCAGCGGCGCGACCATGGCATTGAAGGCCTTAGCATAGTCATCCGCAGGCAGGTTTGCCGCTTCGCCTGGCGGGGGCCCGCCGGAATTGTTCACCAGAACGTCCACGCCGTCGATCTTGGCCAATTGCGCGGTCAGCGCCTCCACCGAATTGGGGTCGGCAAGGTCGAGCGGCAGCGCCGTGATGCCTCCGCCCAGCGCGCGATCAACCCGCGCATCGAGCGCGGTTATGGCCTCAACGGATCGGGCGGCCCCGATGACATGCGCGCCTTCATTGGCGAGAGCCACCGCAATGGCAGCGCCAAGGCCCTTGCTGGCGCCCAGAACAAGTGCGCGCTTGCCG
The DNA here is from genome assembly GCF_037113415.1 of Devosia sp. XK-2. Taxonomy (NCBI): domain Bacteria; kingdom Pseudomonadati; phylum Pseudomonadota; class Alphaproteobacteria; order Hyphomicrobiales; family Devosiaceae; genus Devosia; species Devosia sp. XK-2. Next base: position 3,462,434 of record NZ_CP146608.1, read on the forward strand.
TCCAGTCCCAGTTTCATGCGCCGATCTCCGCAAGGCGTTTCGTCTGGCGCGCAAGGAGGCGCTCAACGTCAACGATGTCAAGCTTGGACAGGCTTGCGCCTGGTTTGCGCAAAGCCGCGGATGAGATGACGCCGCGTTTGGCCAGGACATATTTGCGGGCCGCCAGGCCCAGGCCTTGCTGCTGCTCATAGCGGGCCAGGGGCAGGTAGGCGTCGAAAATGTCATGGGCGCGCTCGACATCGCCCCTGGCATAGTTTTCGACCACGCCAACCATCATTTCCGGGTAGCAGAAACCGGTCATGGCGCCATCCGCGCCGCGCCCCATTTCCTCTGGCAGGAACAGGCCGCCATTGCCACACAGAATTGAAATTCTGCGGGTTTCGCCTTTGTCCGATGAAGCGCGGAGGGCGGAAATCTTGCCCAGGCCCGGCCAGTCCTCATGCTTGAGCATGACGCAATTGGGCACCTCGCGCACGATGCGGTCGATGACCTTGGGCGCGATGGTGACATTGGTGGTCAGCGGATAGTCCTGCAGGACGAACGGGGTCGTGCCCAGGGCCTCGCCGACCGAGGCGTAAAAGGCATAGGCCTGATCGTCCGTCCTGGTGGTCCAGGGCGGCGCAACCATCACGCCGGCGGCGCCCATTTCCATGACGGTATCGGCAAGTTCGCGCATGGCCGCCAGACCCGGGGCCGTGACGCCGACAATGACGGGCACCTTGGCCCGCGCCAGCACGCGCCTGGCAATAGCCTTGGATTCGTCCGACGTCATCTTGGGGGCCTCACCAAGCTGCCCAAGAATGGTCAGGCCGGTAACGCCTTTCTCCTGGTAGAAATCGACCATGCGGTCGACGCTGGTCCAGTCAATCTCGCCATTGTCCAGAAAGGGCGTGACTGCAATGACATAGACGCCCTTTGCGTCCTCGGTCAGCAGTGGCATCGGCGTCTCCTTGATCTCTTCAATGCGAAAAATAGAGCATATTGGCGTTGTCCGCGAAGATGGCGGCATGGGTTTCGGACGGCAAAGCCTCAAGGCTCAACGCCACCAGATCATCATCCTCGGGCATGCTGGAGAAGAGCTCTGTATGCGGCCAATCCGTCGCCCATAAAAGCCGGCCTGGCGAGCGGGCCGCCAGCGTTTGCAGCGCTTGCTGGTAGCCATCATGCTTGTTTGTGTCACTGAGCCGATAGGGCGCGGAGATCTTGACATAGACCCGGCCGGTTTCCAGCACATGCAGGAGATCATCAAGAGCGGCGCCCGGCGGATCGAGCGGCATGAAGGCCAGATGGTCGATAACCCCGACCAGATCGTGCCGCCTGGCCAATTCGCCCACTGTCGCAATGGTCTCGGGTCCCACCTGAAACTGGGCATGCCATCCGAGCCGGCGCAGGCGCGGCGCCAGGGCTTCGAGCGCGTCAAAACCAATACCCGATTTATTGCGCAGATTGAAACGCACACCGCGCACGCCGGCCCTGTCGAGGCGGACAAGGTCTGCATCCGAGATGTCGGGCGAAATAACGACAATGGCCCGGAGGCGGTCAGGAGCTTGGGCCAGCGCCTCCAGCAGCACAGTATTGTCGAGGCCATAAACGCTGGGCTGCACCAGGACGCCCCGCGCAATGCCGAAACTATCGGCCAGCGCCAGCCAGCCCGAAATGGTTTCGATCCGGGGCGTATAGCTGCGCGGCAACGCCAGAGGCGCGCCATGAGCAAAGACATGGAAATGGGTGTCGCAACTTCCCGGCGGCAGGCGCAGATGGCGCGGATTGCGCAAGGGGCGCGGCGCCAGGCACAGCGGCGCCTCGATCGGCTCAGTCATCGCGCGGCCATAAGGAAGTCGAAATCGAGCCCGTCATCGGCCTGGGTCACATGCCGGTCATAGAGGCGGGCATAGCCGCGCGCCGGGGCTGCAGGCGCTGGCGGCAACTCGGCCATGCGTGCGGCCAGCTCCTCGGCGCCGATCAGCAGGTCGAGCTTGCGATTGGGGACATCGAGACGGATATGGTCGCCCGTTCTGACCGCCGCCAATGGCCCGCCATCGGCGGCTTCCGGGGTGATATGCAGGACGATAGTACCGAAGGCCGTGCCGCTCATCCGCGCATCGGAAAGACGCACCATATCCTTGACCCCCTGGCGCGCCAGGTGACGTGGAATGGGAATATAGCCAGCCTCGGGCATGCCAGGAGCGCCTTTCGGCCCGGCATTGCGCAAGACCAGAACGTCGTCGGCCGTGATCTCGAGGGACGGGTCGTCAAGCCGCTCGATCATGTCCTTGACCGAGTCGAAAACGACGGCGCGGCCTTCATGAAAAAGCAGCCGCGGATCGGCGGCGGAATGCTTGATGACGGCGCCGCGCGGCGCCAGATTGCCCGAGAGGACTGCAATGGCCCCCGAGGTTGAAATCGGCCGGCTGCGCGGGCGGATGATCTGCTCTTCATAGCGTGGTGGCTGCGTGCCGATCGTATCGGCAAGGGTGCCGCCAAAGGCTCGGGGCGCGGACAGATCGAGCAGATCGGAGAGCTCGGAAAGCAGCCGCGGCACCCCGCCGGCGGCATGAAATTCGCCCATATAACCACTGCCGGAGGGCTTGAGGTCAACCAGGACCGGAACCTGTTGCCCGATGGCATCGAACTCGGCCATGTCGAGCTTTTTGCCCAAGCGCCCATAAATGGCGGCGAGATGGACAACGGCATTGGTCGAGCCGCCAAGGGCCTGCAAGGTCACCAGCCCATTGCGCAAGGCGGCAGGGGTCAGCACCTCGGACGCGGTCAGTCCCGTCTCTGTCATGGCAACGGCGGCGCGGCCGGTTTCCTCGGCCAGGCGCATGCGTTCGGCCGATGTGGCGGCGGCCGAGCCGGCCATTGGCAACGCCAGGCCCAGGGCCTCCACCAGTGAGGCCATGGTCGAGGCAGTGCCCATGACGGTGCAGGTGCCCACCGAGCTTGCGAGCTTGCCATTGATTTCATTGACCTCGTCACCATCGATCTGGTCGGCGCGGTATTGCGCCCAGACGCGGCGGCAATCGGTGCAGGCACCAAGGCGCTCGCCACGATGATTGCCGGTGTCCATGGGGCCGGTTGGCAGCACGATAGCCGGTACCTCGCTGGAGGCGGCCGCCATGACCTGGGCGGGGATGGTCTTGTCGCACCCCCCGATCAGGATCACCGAATCCATGGGCTGGGCCCGCACCATTTCCTCGGTTTCCATCGCCATCAGGTTGCGCAGGAACATAGAGGTGGGCGAGGCAAAACTCTCGTGAATGGAGATGGTGGGAAAGACCATGGGCATGCCGCCGGCCAGCATGACGCCGCGCTTGGCCGCCTCGATGAGCTGCGGAACATTGCCGTGGCATGGATTATAGTCAGAATAAGTATTGGCAATGCCAACGATCGGCCGGTCCAGCGCATCGTCCGAATAGCCCATGGCCTTGATGAAGGCCTTGCGCAAAAACAGGGAAAAGTCCTGATCGCCATAGCTCGTCAAACGTCTGCGAAGCCCGCGCGTCACAATCATCCTCCCCGCCGACATCCTTTGCGGCAATTTTCGTCATTCCTACAGTGAAACAAGGTATTGTCAATAATATGTTGGCCGAAAACGCGCGCCTCTCATTGCGGATAGGGCGAAAATGCACTTAAATTCAGCAGAAGACGCTTTGGACGCCGAAGCGTCGATCCCGTTCAAACGGACCGAATTATTGACAAGAGGTGATTGAGTGCGCATCGGAGTGGTTGGAGCGGGCTGGGTCACGCAATATCATCTGCCCGCCTGGCAACGCGTCGAGGACGCAGAGGTCGTCGCCATCTGCGACCCTGACCCCAAGGCGCTGGCAACACGGGCGGACGTCTTCGGTATTGGTGGCCGCTATGCAAGCCTGGAAGCAATGCTGGCCAGCGAAAAGCTCGACGCGCTCGATATTGCCACGCCCCGCCAGTTTCATGCCGACAATATCCTGGTCGGACGTGATCACGGCCTGCCGATGCTGTGCCAAAAGCCGCTGGCCACGGATCTGGAACAGGCGCGCGACCTGGTGCGCCGGGTCAATAGTTCCGTTCCTTTGATGGTGCATGAGAACTGGCGGTTTCGCCCATATTATCGCGCCCTGCGCGCCTGGATCGAGGAAGGCCTCTTGGGCGACCCGATCGCCGCGCGGCTCGATTTCCATTCCAGCGGCATGCTTGCCGACGCCGAGGGATTGCGGCCTGCCCTGGCGCGGCAGCCCTTTTTCCGCCGGGAGGCCAGGCTTCTGGTCATGGAAGTCTTGATCCATCATCTGGATAGTCTGCGCTATCTCCTGGGTGAGCTCGATCTGCATCTGGCGCGCCTGGGGCGCAGCAATGATGAGATCATCGGCGAGGACAGCGCCATCCTCTCGTTGACACGGCGTGACGACGGGCTGCCGCTGACGATCTCGGGCAATCTGGCGGTACACGGCGCGCCACCGGCGCCGGTTGATCAATTGTGGCTCTGGGGATCCCGAGGCACCATCCATCTTGATGTTTCGGTCCTGCGCCTTTTTGGGCCTCAGCCGCGCGAGCTGCGCTTTGATCCGGCACAGAGTTATCAGGCCGCCTATGATGGGGCCATCGCCCATTTCGTCACCGCCCTGCGCAATAAAGAGCGATTTGAGACGGAGGCCGCCGACAATCTCAACACATTGGCGCTGGTCGAGGCTGCCTATCGTATCAGTGGATTTAAACCCGCCGCCGCGATCTGATAGGAACGGTATTTGAACGTTGCGCTTGAGGGGCACGCCATGTCTGATCTGGACACTGATATCGAGCTTGATGACGAGCGCATCGTGCGGGCATTGGAGGAGGACATCATCTTCGGTCGCCTGGCGCCCGGCGCGCGCCTCACCGAAGATTCCCTGCTCTCCCGCTTCCCCGTGACCCGGCATTTCGTGCGTCAGGCTCTGGTTCAGCTCGAGCAGATGGGCATCGTCGTGCGCGAGCGCAACAAGGGCGCCACCGTGCGCTCGCTGACGCCCGACGAAGTGCAGCAGATCTATGCCGTGCGCGAACTGGTGCAACGCCAGGCGGCGCTGCTCATTCCCTTGCCGGCGCCGCAATCGCTAGTGGATGAATTGCTCGCTATCCATAAAGAGCACGGCGAGCATATCGAGAGCGGATATCTGCGCGGCGTGCATGAGACCAATGACCGTTTTCACCTGACCCTGTTTGGTGCCTGCGGCAATAAATATCTGGTCCAGACGATTGAGCTGTATATGCGCTACAGCCTGCCGGTGCGGGCCAATTCCATGGCGGATCGGCAAGCGCTCGATATTTCACACAGTCAGCACAGGCTGATGATCGAGATGCTGCAGGGGCGGGACAATTGGGTCTTGGCCCAGCTCTGCGTCGACCATCTCCAACCCTCCAAGCGGCGCTATATCGATCTGGTCGGCCACTAGAGCCGGTCGGGTTGAAATGTTCTGTCGCATATTCGCACCAGGAAACCGCCACGCGCTTTTCCTGAACATGCCCCAGAAGAGGTCCGATACGCCCCATCTGGCGGCGGCAATTGCCTCTTGCGCTCAAGACCGGTTGCAAAAGCACCCGAAAAGGGGCCGCGCCACCGGGAGGTTGGGGCGCGGCCGTGCCGGCCTTAATAGTCGATACGAAGCAGTGAGACGCCTTGTCGGGGCAGAGTGGTGACAAGGGTCGCAGCGCCAGAGGACGCATCAACCGTGCCGGTTTCGAGGACGGCGAGTTGACCTGCGGCCTCGAGTTTCCTGAAGTCCTCGCCGATCACCGATTGGGGCGAGCCCATGGCCTGCCAAACGCCGAATGAATTGGAGTGGTCCTTGTCCATGCGATAGTGGGTCAGCGTGTGCCGCCCCGCAGGCAGGTTGGACAGGCTCACGGTCACATTGGCCGCACCGTCTTCCACATCGTCATCGTGATAGTTCCACACAAGGATCGAGACACCCCCATCATCGCGGGTGGCGACGGCGTTGACATCGGGCTGCTCGCGCACGCCATGTTCCATGATAGCCTGCACATCCAGCGCGTGGTCCGACGTTGCCTCGATCCACTCGCCCTTGAGCTTGCCGAGCATGCGGAAGCCATTGAGTACGGCCTTGTCGACACCGTTCGTCGCCAGGTCGCGGAAGCCGTCATACCAGGGCTGGTCCTCGAACAGGAATGCCCAGGTGACGGCACCCTCGATTTCGATGCCGGCACGCTGGCTGATCTCGTAGGTGCGGATCATGCTTTCCACCACATAGGCGCCATAAAGCGGACCATTGCGATAGCCGTTCTGCGGATGGACCCGGGCCGAACAGGCCGCGCACCCTTCCGGATCGGATTCGCCGATAACGGTAGGCAGGTGCTTGAGGGTCGGGAATTCGTTGACAATGGCCAGATTGGCTTCGATGTCGCGAAGGTGCTTGTGCAGCCCCATGCGCACATGATCCTTCCAGATCACCGGATTGCCCTTGGCGTGAAAGGCGATGAAGTCGATGGGCGACTTGTTGTCGACGACATATTGCAGGAATTCGCGGAGGAATGCCTGGGCCTTTGGATTGTTGAAGGCGCCGCAGGTATGCGGGCCGCCGACACGCGCACCAGGGAGGGCCGCCTTGATGGCCTTGGCAGTGACATCATACATATCGCAAAATTCGCGAACGGTGCCCTTCCAATAGAGCCCGTCAGGCTCGTTCCACACCTCCCAGGGCCATGTCAGAACCTTGTCCTGGCCGTAGCGATCGGCCAGGTGTCGCGCCCAGGCATGGACAAGGTCGCCCCATTTCTTGAGGTCATTGGGGGGATTGGCCCATCCGGTCATGATGGTGGCGTACTTATCCTCGGGCGACCAATTGTGCTTATAGGGGCCGGGATCGTCGGACAGGGCTTCCGGCATGAAGCCCACCTGGATCAGAGGGATATTGCCGGCCTCGACATAGGCATCGAAGATCTGGTCCATAATGGTCCAGTCATAGACAGGATTGCCGTTCCCATCCTCCGTATAGGCATTGGTCGAGCCCCATTTCAGCGCATATTTCCCGTCCCCTGACGTCAGCAAATTATGCGTGCGGATGCGGGGCGGCTCGGGGCTGAGTTCGGTCAGCTCCTTGAGCAGCTTCTTGCCATTGTCGGTATTTGTGTAATTCGGCTCGTCATAGCCGAACCAGTTCCACAATGGCCGATACGCGCCGCGGCTCGCGCCTGCATCGACCGCGATGCGGACGTCATAAGTCGCTGTCATCTGAATTTCTCCACCCTTGAACCCGGGACAAGATCGCCACTCCGGGCGGCAATCATCGATATATAGCCTATCGCCACACTCTAGTTTGTCAATAATATAGATCGAGATTCGAGCCAGAACAGCGCAAAACCACGATTAATCCGAACAGCAGACGCATTTTTGTCGATAATCCTGTTGCTCTGGCGCCGGAAATTGTCGATAAAGGGCGCGGACCGGGGTTGCAGGAGGAGTCTGTGCGCTCCGTGTCGAAACAAGGAAGGCGGCCGAGCCGGGCATTGGCGTCCGGCAGTCGCTGTCCGCTAAGCGGGCTTCAGGAGGATCGACCATGCTATTGAACAAGCTGGCCGCAGCCGCACTTGCCATCGCCGCGTCGGTGATGCCGGTTGCCGCCCAGGATTTTATTGCGGGCATTCCCCGCGAAGAGGCGCTGATCATTCAGGGGCCAGCGGCCCAGAATGCCGAATGGTTCAATCTATGGGCCCCCGGCGGTGGCGCCAGCAATAATGGTCTGCAGCAGCTCACCGCCGACACATTCTGGTTCATCAATCCCGATGGCACGGGCGATGCGGCCTGGACCAACGCCCTGGCCTCGGACAAGCCGATATATAATGAGGACTTCACCGAGATGACGGTGAAGCTCAAGGAGGGCATCTATTGGAGCGATGGCGTCGAATTCACGTCTGACGACGTCGTCTATACCGTCGAGACCCAGATCGCGCATCCGGGCATGGGCTGGAGCGCGCCCTTCACCGTCAATGTGGACAGCGTTGAGGCGCCGGATCGCAATACCGTGGTCTTCAAGCTCAAGGCACCCAATTCCCGCTTCCACACGCTTTTCACCGTGCGCTGGAACGCGGCCTGGATCATGCCCAAGCATGTCTTTGAAGCGGTGGACGATCCACTCACCTACAATAACAATCCGCCGGTCTCGCTCTCGGCCTATCAGCTCCACAGCTATGACACGGCTGGCAATTGGGTGATCTGGAAGCTGCGCGACGACTGGCAGCGCACCTCAATCGGCATGGAGCTGAGCCAGGAGCCGGAGGTCAAATACGTCGTCTACCGCAATGCCGGTAACCCGGATGCGCGCGTCATCGAGCAGATGAACCACAATCTCGACGTGATCAACGACATTGCTCCCGAAGGCATGTTCACCATCGCCCGCGATGCCGGCGAGAACACCAGATACTGGTTCCCCGGCTTCCCCTTTGCCCATCCCGATCCGACACTGCCTTCCGTGCTGTTCAATCATCAGCGCGAACCCTTTGCCGACAAGGATGTGCGCTGGGCCCTGGCGCTGATGATCGATATCCGCTCGGTATCCATGGGCTCCTATCGCGGCGCGGCCAATCTGGCAGCGCTCTCGACCCCGCCCACCGGCACAGCCATTACCGATTATTATGTACCGATGCAGGACTGGCTCGCCAATTTCGAGCTCGATACCGGCAATGGCACCATCAAGCCCTATGACCCGACCATTTCCGAACAGATCGCAGCGCTGGTGAAGCCGCAATGGGGCGACAGCATCCCCGACGATACCGACCAGCTCAAGCGCATGTTCGGTTTCGGCTGGTGGAAACAGGATCCCGCCGCTGCCACAGCCCTGCTGCAAAAGGCCGGTTTCACCAAGAACGGCAATCAGTGGCTCAAGCCCGACGGGACCCCTTTCACCATCAAGCTGATGGTCGAGGGTGACAATATCCCGACCCTGGCCCGCGCCGGCACCATCATCGCCCAGCAATGGTCGATGGAAGGCATCCAGACCACGGTCGATGTGGCCGGCCCCACCAATGGCCAGCGCCTGGGCGGCGGTGACTTCGACGTCGCCATCTACTGGACGGTCGAGACCTGGGGCGGTCACCCCGACCTCTCCTTCTTCCTCGAAAGCTATCACTCGGACTTCATCAAGCCGCCGGGTGAAACACAGCCGCCGCGCAACCTGACGCGTTGGGAAGACGAACGCCTCGATGCCATCATCGAAGCCAACCGCACGGTAAACTTCGACTCGCCTGAGGTCGCCGAACTCGGCATGGACTATCTCAAGCTGGCCGTGGAAGAGATGCCGTTCATTCCGCTCATGGCCTACAATAAGTTCGCGCCGTTCGACACCACCTATTGGACCGGCTATCCGAGCGCCGCTGATCCCTATTCGGCCTCCGGTCCGTTCTGGTCGAACCTGCGCTACATGATCGTCGCGCTCAAATCGGCCCAATAGTGCCTGCGGGCGGGGTCACAAGGCCCCGCCCGCTTTTCACCACACATACCAGAGCGGACCCCCGATGGACGGCTTTGCCAAATATCTCGGCCGGCGCCTCTTCCAGTTCTTCCTTGTGATTTTTCTGGGTGTTTCGCTGGCCTTCCTGATCACCAATCTCTCACCGGTCGACCCGGTGGAGCAGTCAGTGGCCCTGATGACCAATTTCGGTGCAACCGATCCGCGCTCGGTCGAGCTGATGCGCCAGGCATTGCAGGAACTCTATGGCCTGCAGGGTTCCATGCTCGAGCAATATCTGGCGTTCTGGGGCCGCGTCATTCGTGGCGATTTCGGGCCATCCCTGTCCGCCTTCCCCACCCCGGTCATGTCGCTGATCATGGGCGCATTGCCCTGGACCATCGGCCTGCTCACCCTGTCGCTGGTGATCAGCTGGAGCCTGGGCAATCTGCTCGGCGCGCTGGCCGGCTATTATCGCTCAAATCTGCTCCTGAAGCTCTCGGGCGCCGCCGTCATGGCGCTGCATCCGGTGCCCGCCTATATTATCGGGCTGTGCCTGCTGCTGGCCTTCGGTTTCATCTGGCCCATCCTGCCCATATCGGGCGGCGCGCAGATGAATTTGCAGCCCGGCCTGACGCTCGATTATCTGCGCTCGCTGATCCTGCACGGCACTTTGCCCGCACTGACCCTGGTGTTTGTTGGGCTGGGCAGCTGGTTCATTTCCATGCGCTCGCTGGTCTCCAACATCGTCACCGATGACCATGTGGTCTATGCCGAGCTTGGTGGCGTGTCCTCCAACAAGATCTTCTCCCAATATGTGGCGCGCAATGCCCTGCTGCCGCAATTGACGGGTCTGGCCCTCAGCCTGGGCAATGTCTTTGGCGGGGCCGTGATCACCGAATTCCTGTTCAACTATCCCGGCGTCGGCCGGTTGATGATCCAGGGCATCTACCGGGGCGACTATGCCCTGGTGCTCGGGGTCACCACCATTTCGATCATCGCCGTCGCCGTTGCCGTATTCATCATCGATCTGATCTATCCGCTGATCGATCCGCGCGTGAGGCTGAGCTGAGCCATGTTCAAGATTCTGCGCGACCTTTTGCGCTACAATATCGAATTCGCCATCGGCTTCGTGCTGACCTTGGCCATCTTTCTGTTCGCGCTCGCCCATTTCTGGGCGCCGCTTCCGGACACCGCCATCTATCTCCTGCCGCCCGACATGCCGCCATCGGCCCAATACTGGTTCGGCACCACTTCGCGTGGCCAGGATGTGCTTTGGCAGATGAGCTCGGCGATCTGGAACACGATGCTGTTCGGTCTCACCGTTACAATACTCAGCCGTCTCCTGGCCGTCGCCATCGGCATGCTCTCGGGCTATCTCGGCGGCCGCTGGGACCAGGCGCTGATGACGCTCAACGACACCATGATCGCCCTGCCCAATATTCCCATCCTGCTGCTGGTCTATTTCGTCATGCGCGACTCGATGAGTTGGCCGGTTCTGGCCGCGACGGCCGCATTATTGGGCTGGAACTATGATGCCCGCCTCATCCGCTCGGTCACGCTGAGCCTGCGCAGCCGCGAATTTACCCGCCATGCCGTTTTTGCCGGCATGAGCGTGCCGCAAATCCTGGTGCGCCAGCACCTGCCTTACGTGATGCCGGTCATCTTCTTTACGGCGATGAACAATCTCATCTGGGCCATTGGCCTCGAAGTCACCCTGTCCGTGCTGGGCTTTTCCGACATCAACCGCCCCACCATTGGCGGCATGATCTATTGGGCCAACCAGCACCAGGCCATCATTGCCGGTATCTGGTGGTGGATCGCCTTCCCCATCATCGCCATTGTCCTACTGTTCCTCGGCCTGTTCCTGCTCGCCATATCGGTCAATGAATATATCGATCCGCGCAGCCGCCTGAGCCGGATGGGAGCCTGAACATGCTTGATACTCTCCAGGCGCCGACCACCACCAATTCCGTGCTGCGCGTCGAAGGCCTCAAGGCCTATTATCAGATGAACTATTTTGGCGTCCGCCGCGAAGTGCGCGCCGTCGATGATGTCAGCCTGACCATCAACCGCAACGAAATCTACGGCATTGCCGGCGAGTCCTCGTCCGGAAAGTCCTCATTGATCAAGACCATTGCCGGCGCGATCACGCCGCCTTTGCGGGTCGTGGAAGGCTCGGTCAAATTCGAATTCGGCGATCGCACCCTCGATGTCTATGCTGATCCGCGGGCCATGAAGGCGGCGCGTTGGCAGAATTTGAGCTACATCATGCAAGGCTCGATGAACGTGCTCAATCCGGTGCGCCGGGTCAAGCACGCCTTCTACGACTTTGCTTTCAAGCATATGGGGCTGTCCGAGACGGCTTTTCGGGCGCGCGTCGAGACACATCTCGAGCGCATTGGTCTGGACCCGCGCGTACTTGAATCCTTCCCCCACCAACTCTCAGGCGGCATGCGACAGCGCCTGACCATCGCGCTGGCCACGGTCTGCGAGCCTGACTTCATCATTGCCGACGAACCCACCACCGCGCTCGATGTGCTGGTGCAGCAGGATGTGCTGGCCTTGATCAAGGATATCCAGCAGCGCATGGGCGCATCCATCATCTTTGTGACCCATGACATGACAGTGCATGCCGCCATCGCGGACCGGATCGGCATTGTCTATGCCGGGCGGCTGGTGGAAGAAGGGCCGACGCTCGACGTATTCCGCCACCCGCAACACCCCTATACGGCACATCTGATTTCGAGCCTCCCCCGGATTGGCGACAACAAGAAGCGCAGCGCATTGCCGGGAAAACCGCCCAATCTGGCCGAGCCCCCCAGCGGCTGCCGTTTCCATCCGCGCTGCCCGCTGGCCGTGGACAAGTGCAAAAGCGAAAATCCGCCTCTCGTGGCGCGGCAAACCGGCCGCGTCGCTTGCTGGCGCGCCGGGGAGGTGCAGGTCGCATGAGCGCGCTTCTCGAGCTTAAAAACGTCAACAAGGACTATCGGATCGGTGGATTTTTCGACCGCGCCACGCTGCGCGCCGTCAAGAATGTCAGCTTCACCCTGGACGAGGACAGGCCGGAAATCTTCACCATTGTCGGAGAGTCCGGCAGCGGCAAGACCACAACGGCGCGCATGATCCTGGGAGATGAAACGCCAACCAGCGGCACTTTGCGGTTCATGGGGCAGGATATCGCCGCGATCCGCGGCCGCGCTGACAGACTCAAATTCATGGCCCGGGCACAGCCCATCTTTCAGAACCCGTTCGAAGCATTCAATCCGCTGACGGCCATCGACTATTTCCTGTTCTCGACGGCAAAGCGCTTTCTGGGCCTCAAGGACAAGACCGCGATAGATGCAGCGACCGACAAGGCCCTCAACCATGTGGGCCTGTCGCTGGCCGAAGTGCGCGGGCGCTATTCGCATGAGCTCTCCGGTGGGCAATTGCAGCGTATCGCGGTGGCCCGCGCGCTGATCCCGGAGCCCAAGCTGATCGTTGCCGACGAACCGGTATCCATGGTTGATGCGTCGCTGCGCATGTCGATCGTCAATCTTTTCCGTGACCTCAGGGACCGGTTGGGCGTATCGATCATCTACATCACCCATGACCTCTCGACGGCCTATTACATTTCCGACCGCGTCATCATCATGCACAGGGGAGATGTGGTGGAAGCGGGCGTGGCCCAGGACGTGCTGGGCAATCCGCAACATGCCTATTCAAAAGCATTGAGCCGGGCCGTGCTGCCGCCGGATCCTGAAGCGGCCCGCAAGATCATCATGGCCAAGATCACCTAGCAGGCGGCCTTGGCAACAATTGCGCATCGCCAAAGCTGACTGACGCACGCTATCGGCGACGTGCAAGATCGTGTTGGACGGTCCTGGCGGCGACAATTGCTTTTGCAATGGCCGCAAAGCCAAGGCCGGCTTCGTCGGCAGCAATCCAGCGCGGCCGGGCCGAAAGCTGCGGCAGGATCGGCAGGATATTGGCCACCCCGAACGAGTTCTGGATCAATGCGAACATGGGCGCGTCATTGCGCGAATCGCCGACAAAGCTGACCTGACGGCTCAAATCCGCCACACCAATCCCCATTCGCTGTAACAGGCGCTCGCTCATGGTCCGCTTGTTATACGACCCCAGCCAGGTGTTGATATGCACCGAACTGATGGCCACGCTGCCACCAATGGCCCGGATGCGCTCGGCCAGACGGTCCACTTCGGCGGGCGGGGCGTCGATAATGTCGATGGCAACATCGGCGAGGCGAAGCCTCTGGTCATGTGCGAGGCGAAAAGCGCCCAAAAGCGGATGGATATCCGCCAGGTGCTTCGATTGACGTTCGGCCTGGCGGGCTTCATCATCCCAGAATTCAATATCAACGCGGTTTTGCCGGGCGGTCATGCTGAAGGCGCCGCTCTCCCCGATCACGGCGGCGACGGGCCATGCGCGCACGATATGCTCGCACCAGCCCGCCGACCCCCCGGTCACCGGAACGACGGCAATACCCGCATCGCTCAAATCCCACAGGGCCTGATAGGTCTGGGGCAGCAGGCGGCCGCCCGTTGTCAGGGTGTCGTCAATGTCGGTGAACACCAGGCGGATATCGCGCAGGTCTTCACTTTCCGGCCCCGAACCAAGAAAGCTCATCCATCCGTCCCGCAGCGTTCCACATGGATGCCGGCCGCGTCCAGGGCGTCACGCGCCCGCCCCTGGTCCGGTAGCTTATCGGTATAGAAATGGGACACGGCCGAAAATGGCGCGACGCGCACCGAGGCATCCCGCGTCCACTTGCTGGCATCGGCGACCAGAAACTGCTGGCGCGCGTTTTCGATCAGCTTCATGGTCACCTGCGCCTCCGAATAGCTGAAGTCGAGTATGCCTTTGGCTGCGTCCAGGGCGCCGGCGCCGATCACGGCATGTGACGCATAGAATTTGTCGAAATAGTGCAGGACATCGGCCCCCACCACGTCGCGGTCATTGTGACGCAGAATGCCGCCCGTCATATGCACTTCGATCTGGGGGGCCCCGCTCAGCGTCAGAACAACATCGATATTATTGGTCACGACGCGCAGCGCGCCATGCTCGCGCAGAGCCGCAGCGACAAACTGCACCGTGCTGCCGATCCCCATAAAGACCGTGGAGCCGGACGGGATGGCCGCAGCGACGTGCCGCCCTATGGCGCGTTTCGCCCCGGCATTGAGCGCGGCGCGGGCATTGACCGAAATGTTCCTCGCCCCGACCGGAACGTCGACACCGCCGTGAAAGCGGCGCGCGAAACCCTGATCACAAAGCGCATTGATGTCGCGCCGGATGGTCTGGGTCGTCAACTCATAGCGCTCGGCCAGCTGCTCGATATATTGAGCACCCTCGGCCTCGATCAGGGTCAGAATATTGCGTTGTCGGTCCGACAGCATGACCGTAGCCGCCCCCTCTCCTAGCGCAGGAACAATGCCGGATTGTCGGTAATGACACCGGTCAATCCAGCATCCCAGAACGAAACCAGTTCCATCGGGTTATTGCAGGTCCAGGCGCGTACCTTGATGCCCCGTTTTGCCGTCTCTTCGAGTAAGCCAATGCTGAGGGCCTTGTAATGCATATGGATGGTGGCGGCGGGGATAGCCGCGAGCTGGGCTTCCCAATCCTCCGGCGGACGCCCCCAGAGCATGGCCATTTCAAGCCCCGGTTCACGCCGATGCATGGCCGCCAGCGCCAATGGGTCAAAGCTCGAGATCATGATCTCGGTTACCGCCGAGCGGGTACTGATGGACGCCTCGACAGCCTCGATAAGCTGATCGAGCGACTTGTGGTGCTTATGCTGCTTGATCTCGACATTGGCACTGAGATTTAACCGTCCGAGTTCGGCGATCACCGCGTCGAGAGTGGGCAGGCGCTGCCCCGCATAGTCCGGGCCAAACCAGCTTCCCGCATCGAGATGGTCAAGGTCCGCCCGCGTCAGATCGCCGAGCGAACCTGAACCGGATGTCGTGCGATCCACACTGTCGTCGTGAATAACGACAAGCGTGCCGTCACCCAGAAGCGCTACGTCGAGCTCGACCCATTTGGCCCCCTGTTCGGCGGCGAGCTGGAAGGCGGCCAGGGTATTTTCCGGCGCCAGGGCCGATGCGCCGCGATGGGCCTGCACTTCGTTGCGGGAGGGTCCTGGAAGGGTGTTGCTGGTCATGGCGTCTGCCGGGGTTCGAGGTCGTGATACTAGATAGTGTCTGTCCGGCGACCGCTTTCGCGGTTGAACGGATGGATGTCCTGGGGACGCGCAAACATGTCAATTGGCGCCCCTTCCTCAAGTGCCGGCCGTCCATGCACGGTCAAGATAATGGCCTGCTCCACATCCGGTATCCGGATGTGGAGATGACTTTCTCCCCCCACCGGCTCGAGCAGCTCCACCGTTCCGCTCAGGGTCAGCACGTCCCCACCCGGGCGCTCAAGATGGATCTGGTCGGGCCTCAGGCCGACAATGTCGGTGCCGGCACCCAGGTTCACACCCTTGCCCAGCGCCGCAACCGGGATCAGGTTCATCGGTGGCGAGCCGATAAAGCCGGCCACGAACAGGGTCGCGGGACGGTCATAAACCTCGGTGGGTGTCCCGATCTGTTCGACCAGGCCCCCATTCATCACCACCAGGCGATCGGCCAGCGTCATGGCTTCGAGCTGATCATGGGTGACATAGAGGCTGGTGGTCTTGAGGCGGCGCTGCAATCGCCTGATCTCCACCCGCATCTGCACCCGAAGCTTGGCATCGAGATTGCTGAGCGGCTCGTCGAAGAGAAAGGCTGCCGGCTCGCGCACGATGGCACGGCCCATGGCCACGCGCTGGCGCTGGCCGCCCGAAAGCTGTCGCGGCTTGCGATCGAGCAATGCGCCGATCTCGAGAATGTCTGCCGCTTCCTGAACGCGACGGTCGATTTCGGCCCGCGGCGTACCCCGGTTCTTGAGGCCGTATTCGAGATTGCCGCGCACGCTCATATGCGGATAGAGCGCATAGTTCTGGAACACCATGGCGATGTCGCGCTCGGCCGGTTCGGCGCGGACCACATCCTTGCCGCCGATCTCAATCCGGCCCGAGGTGACGGTTTCAAGGCCCGCCACCATGCGCAGCAGGGTGGATTTGCCGCAGCCGGACGGCCCGACCAGGACGATCAGCTCCCCATCGGCGACGCTGAGATCGATGCCTTTGACCGCCGGCACATTGCCGTAATTCTTCTTGAGGTCGACCAGGTTGATGGTTGCCATGATTTATTTCTCCGTATCCACCAGGCCTTTGACGAACAGGCGCTGCATGAAGATGACGACAAGGACGGGGGGCAGCATGGCCAGGATCACCGAGGCCATGACGAGGTTCCACAAAGGTTCGGAATCGGCGGTCGCCGCCAGGCGCTTAATGCCCATGACGACGGTGTAGTAGCGGCTGTCGGTGGTCACCAGCAGCGGCCAGAGATACTGCACCCAGCCATAGATGAAGAGGATGACGAACAGCGCCGCGATATTGGTCCGGCTCAATGGCAACAGGATATCACGGAAGAACTTCATCGGACCCGCCCCATCGACGCGGGCCGCCTCCATCAACTCATCCGGGACCGTCAGGAAAAATTGGCGGAACAGGAAAGTGGCCGTGGCCGAGGCAATAAGGGGCAAGGTCAGCCCCACATAGGAATTGAGCAGGCCCAGATTGGCGACGACGGCGAAGGTGGGAATGATGCGCACCTCGACCGGCAGCATCAGCGTGATGAAAATGATCCAGAAAGCCAGAAGCCGGAATGGGAACTTGAAGAACACGATCGCATAGGCCGACAGCAGCGAGATCGCGATCTTGCCCACCGCAATGATGACGGCGATGATGGTGGAATTCATCAGCATGATCGAAAGCGGCGGGGCACCGGCGGTCGAAATGCCTTCAGTGAGCATGCGGCCGTAATTCTCGGCCATATGCGGTCCGGGCAGGAGCGGCACCAGGCCGCGCATGAAGTCGCCGCTGCCATGGGTGGAAGCGATGAAGGCGAGATAGACCGGGAAGACGACGATGACGACGCCGGTGATCAGCATCAGATGCGTGAGGACACTGAGCCAGGGGCGATTTTCTACCATTGTCCGGGCTCCTAATACTGCACGCGCCGCTCGACATAGCGGAACTGAATGGCGGTGAGGGCGATGACGATGAGCATCAGGACGACCGACTGGGCGGCGGACGAACCGATATTGAGGCCAAGGAAGCCGTCGGCGTAAACCTTGTAGACAAGGATATTGGTGGCCTGGTTCGGCCCGCCATTGGTGGTGGCGTCAATCAGGCCGAACGTGTCGAACATGGCATAGTTGATGTTGACGATGAGCAGGAAGAAGGTGGTTGGCGAGAGGAGCGGAAAGACGATGGTCCAGAACCGTTTGAACGGTCCTGCTCCATCGATGGCCGCAGCCTCGTTGAGCGCCTGGGGCACCGACTGCAACCCGGCAACGAAGAACAGGAAATTGTACGAGATCTGTTTCCAGCTCGCCGCGATGACGACCAGGATCATGGCCTGCGCCCCATCGACACGATGGTTCCAGCTGATGCCGAGGCCACGCAGCAGATAAGGCGCGATACCGATCGTGGGGTTGAACATGAACCACCACAGAATACCGACAACCACGGGGGCCACCGCATAGGGCCAGACCAGCAGGGTCGTGTAGACGCGATTGGTCTTGATGACGCGGTTCACCGCCACGGCCAGCAAGAGCGACAGGCTCATGGACAAAAGCGTCACCGACACCGCGAAAATGGCCGTCTTGGTCAGCGCATTGACATAGCCGGGCTCGGAAAACAGGCGCGTGTAATTTTCAAACCAGATGAATGTGGTTCGAAAGCCGAAAGGGTCTTCGCGTTCGAAGGAGGATTTGACCGCCTGGGCAGCCGGCCAGATGAAAAAGATCAGCGTCACGGCAAGCTGTGGTGCCAGCAAGGCATAGGGCAGCAGCTTGTTTGGAAAGATTGTGCGCTTGGTTTGCATGGACTGAAAGCTCCCCCGACAGTCACACCCGAATGGACCGGGCGGCCGTTGGCCGCCCGGATGGACCACCCCGGCACCGATGGGCCGGGGTGATCGCGGGAGGTTCAGCTATTGGCCGCTTCGAAGTCGCGCAGGATCTGGTTGCCGCGCTCCACCGCGGCGTCCAGCGCTTCCTGCGCCGTCTTGCTGCCCGAGAGCAGCGCCTCGAATTCCTCATCCACTACCGTGCGGACCTGGGTCAGATTGCCGAAGCGGATGCCCTTGGAATTGGCCGAAGGCGTGCCGCGGGTGATCTGGTTGATGGCAATGTCGGAACCGGGATTGGCTTGGTAATAGCCCTGTTCCTTGCCCAGTTCATAAGCCGCATTGGTGATGGGCAGGTAGCCGGTTGCCTGGTGCCACTGCGCCTGCACTTCGGGGCTCGAAAGATAGGTGAAGAACTGGGCGACGCCCTTATAGACTTCCGGGTCCTTGCCATTGAGCGCCCAAAGGGTCGCGCCGCCAATGATCGAGTTCTTGGGTTCCTCGATCACATCCTCATAATAGGGGAGCGGCGCAAAGCCGACCTCGAACTCCTTGGCATTGTTGATGACACCGGCCCGCGAGGCCGAGGAGTTCATATAGATGGCGCATTCCTGCGCGTAGAATTTCGGCGGAGCATCGCCCCCGCCCACCGGGCCGCCATATTCAAACAGCCCTTCATCGGCCCATTTCTTCAGGTTTTCCCAGTGCTTGACCTGGACAGGACCGTTGAAGGTAAATTCGGTCCCCAGCCCACCAAAGCCATTTTCGAGCGTGCCATAGGGCTGGTCATGAATGGCCGAGAGGTTTTCGAGCTGCACCCAGCTGACCCAACCTGTGGTGAAGCCGCAGGGGGCCGCTCCCGATTCCATGATCTGCCGGCTCATGGTCTCGAGCTCTGCCCAGGTCTTGGGCGGCGTTTCCGGATCGAGGCCAGCCTTCTCGAACACGTCCTTGTTGTAATACATGATGGGCGTCGACGAGTTGAACGGCATCGAGAGGATATTGCCCTCGGTGTCGGAATAATAACCCGTCACCGGCGCCAGAAACGCGCTCGGGTCCCAGGGCTCGCCATTGTCGGCCATGAGCTTGTAGACCGGGTTCACGGCGCCCTCGGCCGCCATCATGGTGCCGGTGCCCACTTCGAACACCTGGACGATCGCCGGCTGCTCATTGGCGCGGAAGGCCGCAATCGCGGCCGTCAATGTTTCGGGATAGGTGCCCTTATAGCTGGGCACCACCACAAACTGGTCCTGACTATCGTTGAAGCCCTGGGCAATCGCTTCTAGCCTTTGCCCGAGTTCAGCGTCCATGGCGTGCCACCAGGCGATCTCCGTCTGCGCCATCACGGGTGTGACGGCCATTACGGCGGCCAATCCTGCGGACAGGAACAATGCGTTCTTGAACATGCTCTCTCCCTTTTATTGTTCGCTGAGGCCTCCCTGCCTCAGGACGAAGAAGGATTCGTACCGACCAGAGCGCGTTTTGCAACCGAAAAATGTTCAAATGAACATTCGCCCCGACGAAGCGTTCGGCCTGGGGGCAACACATTTGTGTTTTATCAGGAACTTACCAGGTGGCCGGGCTGGCGGCCTCAAGATTGTGCCGAGCGTGTTGCGTAATTCGTGTTCGTGTGAACATTATGCAGGTTCGTCCCCGAACGCTGGGGCGGGAGGGAAAAGAGACGGTTTGATGTATTTCATCATCGTGCATCTGGTGGCGGCAATCGTGCTGTTGCTTTGGGCCGTTCGCATGGTGCGCACCGCCGTGGAACGTGCCTATTCGGCCCAGCTCAAGCGCACCTTGGCCCGAGCAGAAAGGAGCGCCTTTTCCGCCGCATTGGTCGGTGCGGCCATGGCCATCGCACTCCAGAGTTCCACCGCTGTCGCCACATTGGCATCCGGTTTTGCCTCGGGGGGATTGCTTGCAGGGGCCACGGGCCTGGCTTTGGTGCTGGGCGCCTATTTCGGCTCTGCCATCGTGGCCAGCATTCTCTCGTTCGACCTGTCCCTGCTATTGGCGCCGCTCATCATCATCGGAGGCACGCTGTTCCTGCGTGGCAGCTCCCGCCGGACCAAGCAATTGGGCCGCATGATCCTTGGGGTGGCCTTCGTCCTGCTCTCGCTCGAAATGGTCTCGGAGGCGACGACGCCCTGGCGCGATAGCGACATTCTCGAGGTCGCAGTCAGCTATCTGCGCGGCGATCCCTGGACCGGGTTTCTGGTAGCCGCCGCCGTCACCTGGCTATCCTATTCTTCGGTGGCCAGCGTGCTGGTCATCATCACCTTTGGTGCCGCCGGAATCATTCCGCTCGAAATTGCCGCTTCGCTGGTTTTGGGCGCCAATCTGGGCGGAACGCTGATCGCCTTCGGCATGACGCGGGGCGGAGATGTGCGCGCCCGCCGCATTGCCATTGGCGCGGTGATGTTGCGCGGCGGCGGGGCATTGGCTTGCCTCATCCTGCTGCAATTCCTGCTGCCATTGCTTCCCGTCTTGCCCGGCAATGTCGGGCAACAGGCAAGCCTGCTCCATATTGCCTTCAACCTCGCCATATTGGTGATCGGGCTGCCATTGGCCGCCCCCTTGACCCACCTGCTCGGACGTATGGTGCGCGAGGCGCCGGCCAGCGAAACCGCGGACGTCACCCGCTTTCGCCAGACCGCCTTGGCAAACGAGCATCAGGGCAATGTGGACGTCGCCCTGGCCAGCGCCATGCGCGAATTATTGCGCATGAGCGAATTGGTCGAGGTCATGCTTCAGCCGGCCATCGAAATCCTCAGGACCGATGACAAGGCGGCCATCCGCCGGGTCAAGGCCCTGGAACCCGAGGTGGATCGATCGAACTCCTCGATCAAGCTGTTTCTCGCCCAGCTCGACTGGGAAAGCATGGAGAACGACCAGGCGCGCCGCGCTTCGGATCTCAGCAATTATGCCGTCAGCCTCGAACAGGCCGCCGATATCATCGTCCGGCAATTGCTGCGGGTGGCCGACCAGTTGCAGGAGCGGCGCCTGACGTTTTCGAGTGCAGGTTGGGGAGAATTGATTGACCTGCATGCGCGCGTGATGAGCAATCTGCAATTGGCGCTCAACGTGCTCGTATCGGAAGACGTGGACTCCGCCCGTCAATTGGTTGCCGAAAAGGACGCCGTCGGCGTTCTGGAGCGCAAGAGCATGGGCGATCATTTCTCCCGGCTGCGCTCGGGCAATCCCAATAGCTTCGAGACCAGCGAATTGCATCTGGAAACCGTGCGATCGCTGCGGCGGGTCAACTCGCTCATCTGTGGCATCGCCTATGCCATCCTGAGCGAGCGCGGCGAACTGCTCAATTCCCGGCTGGTGCGGCACCCGCTCTGAACTGTCCTATTCGCTGTTTTCCATCCGCCCGGCCGCGCGGTCGAAGCCCTGGGCGATGGCGTCGCGCATGGCCAGCCGCGCACTCTGCGCATCGCCGTCGCGAATCGCCTCGGCAATGCGCCGATGCACGCCGACCGTCACCTCCAGCGCTGCCGGATCGTTGACGGGGGAAGAAATGGTGAAAGCCGCCGTCAAGGCCATTTCCACCAGCGCGCTGATCGAGGCCATGAACGGATTGCCCGAGGCTTCGGCCACGGCTTTGTGGAATTCGAGGTCATAACGGGCGAAATCGGCCGGCGTTTCCGAACTGGCCATCTTTTCGACCCACCCGATCAAGGCCTCCGCCTCCTCGGCGCCGCAGCGTTCCGCCGCCAGGGCCGCAGCCTCGATTTCGATACCGATGCGCACCTCGGCCAGGCTTCTTAAAAACCCCACTTCCGGCCCCAGCTCGAAGAACCAGGCCAGCACATCGGCATCGAACAGGTTCCAGCGATTGCGCGGCAAAATACGCGTGCCAATGCGCGCCCGGGCCTCGATCAACCCCTTGGCGGCCAGGGTCTTGAGGGCTTCGCGCAGCACTGTGCGCGAGACCTTGAAACGCTCCAGCAATTCGCTGTCCGATGGCAGGATTTCGCCCTCGGCATACTGGCCCGACACGATGGCCAGCCCCAGTTCCCAAAGCACGTCCGAATGCAGATTGCGCGCCGGATTGCGGCCGGAAAGCGAGGCAATCAGATCCCCCGAATGTCGCGCGCGTCCACCGGACCTGTCCATACCAACCCCATTCAACCCATATAACCGGCAGACCTAACCACACACGCATTAGTATGACAATAACACCGTTCCATATGCCACTGGACAGCGCCGCGCGGCCCGCGCGATGGTGCGCCACCGCTCCAAGACGGATTCGCATAAAGGATGACCGCCATGACCAGCCCCGCCCCAATCGACACTGTTCTGGCCGCCGTCGATCAGGGCTTTGAGCAAAGCCTGGAACGCTTGTTTCACCTTCTGCGCATCAAATCCATCTCAACCGATCCCGCCTTTGCCGCCGAATGCCAGAAGGCGGCCGACTGGATCGCCGGTGAACTGACAGATTTGGGTTTTGCTGCCTCCGCCCGACCCACGCCCGGCCATCCCATCGTGGTTGCGCACGGCCCCGAACAGCCGGGCCCGCATGTGCTGTTTTATGCCCATTACGATGTGCAGCCCGTCGATCCGCTGAACCTGTGGCACACCGATCCGTTCGAACCGGCGATCGTTGAGCGCGATGGCCGCAAGGTGATCGTGGCGCGGGGCGCATCGGACGACAAGGGCCAGATGCTGACCTTTATCGAAGCCTGTCGTGCCTGGAAAGCGGCCACCGGCTCGCTGCCCATCCGTATTTCGATGATGCTCGAAGGCGAAGAGGAAAGCGGCGGCAAAAACCTGCCGCCCTTCATGCGCGAGCATGCCGAGGAACTGAAAGCCGATATCGCCCTGGTCTGCGACACCGATATGTGGGACCGCCAGACGCCCTCGATCACCACCATGCTGCGTGGCCTGGTCGCCGATGAAATCGAAATCACCGCCGCCAACAAGGACCTGCATTCAGGCATGTTCGGCAATGCGGCCCGCAATCCCAACCAGGTTCTGGCCGACATTATTGCCAGCCTCCGCGCCCCTGATGGTTCGGTGACCCTGCCCGGCTTTTATGACGACGTGGCCGAAATCTCACCCGAACTCAAAGCCCAATGGGCGGGCCTGGGTTTTGATGAAAAGGCCTTTCTGGGCGAAGCGGGCCTCTCGGTTCCGGCTGGCGAACAAAGCCGCTCGGTGCTCGAAATGCTCTGGGCACGCCCGACCTGCGAAATCAACGGCATGATCGGCGGCTATACCGGCGACGGCTTCAAGACGGTTATTCCGGCCAAGGCATCGGCCAAGATTTCCTTCCGCCTGGTTTCGGGCATGCAGCCGGACAAGATCCGCGCCGCCTTCCGCGCCCATGTGGAAAAGATGGTGCCGCCCGATTGCTCGGTGACATTCACGCCTCATGGCGGTTCGCCGGCCATTACCGTGCCGGCGGATGGCGAATATCTGCAAAAAGCGCTGCAGGGCCTTTCGGACGAATGGCACAAGCCCGCCGTTATCACCGGTTCGGGCGGCTCCATCCCGGTGGCAGGCGATTTTAAAAAGATCCTCGGCCTCGACACGCTTCTGATCGGCTTTGCCCATGTGGACGACCAGATCCACTCGCCTAATGAGAAATACGATCTCGAAAGCTATCACCGCGGCATCCGCAGCTGGGTGCGCGTGCTGGGGGCGCTGGCCCGGGGCTAGGAGCAACACCGCCCCCCACCCTCAATCCCTCCCCCTTGTGGGGAGGGTAGCGTCGCTTGGCCCAGAGGGCAGCAGCAGAGCCGGGGTGGGGATCTTTACGCCAACATCACTGCAATAATCGCGATCACCGCCGGCACGGTCTGGACGAACAAAATTTTGCGGCTTGATGTCACTGCGCCGTAAAGACCAGCCACCGCCACACAGGCGAGGAAGAAGATCTGGATCTGCCAAGCAAACTCGGCGACCGGATAGACCAGCCCCCAGATGAGACCGGCGGCCAGAAAGCCGTTATAAAGACCCTGATTGGCCGCAAGCACTTTGGTTTGCTCGGCAAATTCGGGCGTCAGCCCAAAGGCGTTATGGCCGCGCGGCGTCGCCCACCAGATCATTTCGAGCAGCATGATATAGATATGGATCAGGGCCACCAGCCCCACCAGGATCATCGCGATAATGGCCAAGATCGGCCTCCTTGTATGTTCGTTACATGTGCCGGCGCAAAGCTGACAGAGCGGATGACGCTTTCATCCGTTGAGTTTACCTAACAGCTTTTCAAGGCGTGCGCGCTTTGAGCGTTGGCTGATGGTTTCGAGCCGGTTGCGAATGGTTTCAATCAAGCCCGGCTTTTCCGCCGGCGTCACCACGCTGGCTGTTTCCTCGGCATAGGTGGGGAACTGGTTCGGCGCCGCGTCCTTCAATCGCTCCACCAGGATCGGCACGGCCTTCTCGGCATAGCCCGCCCGCGCCAGCTTGGTCAGGAGGGACGTGCAGCGATCCTTGGCGATGACCGAACCGCGATCGGCCGCTTCGATGATTTTGGGCAGTTCCGCCGCGATTTCGTCGGCGCGGAGTTCAGCCACCGCATCCAGCGCCTGCATCGCCCCCCAGACCTGACGATTGGTCCGGCTGCCCAGCGCTTCAAGAAAGACCGGGCAATAGCCCCCGATCAGGTCCGGATTGCGTGCGCCAATCTCGTAGAGCACCTTCATAGCATCATTGCGTTGCCGCACTGTGCCCTCGCGAACCAGATCGACCAATTCTCCAATGGCCGCCTTATCCCCGGACCCGACAATCTCTTCAGCCAGTTCGACATTGGGCACCTCGTCGCGCCGGTCCATGGCGCCTGAGAGGCGGTCCGCAATGCGAATTGCGCGCGCCATCAGGCGTCCACCGCTACGTCCAGAGCCAGTTCCACCATATCCTTGAGCGAGGTCTGCCGCGCTTCCGCGTCGATCTCCTCATGGGTGATCAGGCAATCGGTCATGGTGCAGATGGTCAGCGCTTTCACACCGAACCGCGCCGCCAGCGTATAGAGTGCCGCCGCCTCCATCTCGACGCCGATCACCCCATGATCGGGCAGCTTGTCGTAACCGGCAAAGCCGTCGGCATGGTAGAAAATGTCCGAGGAAAGCATATTGCCCGCATGATAGCGCAGCCCCCTGGCATCGGCCTTGTCCGCGGCCGAGCGCAACAGACCGAAATCGGCAATCGGCGCAAAATTGAAGGCCCCGAACCGGCCCTTGACGATGGAGCTATCGGTCGAGGCGCCTTGCGCCAGGATCACGTCACGCACTTTGACATTGGCATTGAGCCCGCCGCAGGTGCCCACGCGAATGAGCGATTTGGCGCCATAGACATTGATCAGCTCATGCACATAGATCGAGAGCGACGGCTGGCCCATGCCCGAGGCCTGCACCGAAACCGGCTTGCCTTTCCAGGTGCCGGTAAATCCAAGGCAATTGCGCACCGAATTGACCAGTTTCGGGTTCTCGAAAAACGTCTCGGCAATCCATTTGGCCCGCAGCGGATCGCCCGGCAGCAGCACCGCTTCGGCATAATCGCCCGGCTTGGCGTGATTGTGCGGCGTGGTCATGAGCCTCTCCCGGTTTTGTCCGTTTGGTCAAAGTAGTGCCATTCGCCCCAGTTAAAGACAATCCCACCCCGGAACCACATCTATCCTTGGGGCGCTATGGTCTTGACGTCGGGACAGCTTGGCCGCATTACCGCCGCGTCCCACACGGAGGCATGAAACATGGTCGCGAAGATTTTCATCGATGGTGAAGCGGGAACCACGGGTCTGCAGATCCGCGAGCGCCTTGCCAGCCGCCGCGACCTCGAAGTCATCTCCATTGCCCAAGACAAGCGCAAGGATCTCGATGAGCGCAAGCGCCTGCTCAACCAGGCGGACGTCGCCATCCTGTGCCTGCCTGATGATGCCGCCAGGGAAAGCGTGCGGCTGATCGAGAATGACACAACGCGTGTGATCGACGCCTCGACCGCCCATCGCGTGGCCGAGGGCTGGGCCTATGGCTTTGCCGAAATGGATGTCGGCCAGACCGCGGAAATCGCCAAGGCCCGCTATGTCGCCAATCCCGGTTGCTGGCCGCAGGGCCTGATCGCCGCTGCCCGCCCCCTGATCGAGGCGCGGCTGCTGCCCAATGATTTTCCGCTCTCCTATCACGGCGTCTCGGGCTATTCCGGCGGCGGAAGGCAGATGATCGAGGACTATGAGGCGCAGGGCGATGCGGCCAGCCAATACATGCCCTATGGCCTGACCTTCCAGCACAAGCACCTGCCCGAAATGGCCCATTACGCCAAGCTCGGCCGGGCGCCGCTCTTCGAGCCGGTGGTGGGCAATTTTGCCCAGGGCATGTCGACTTCGCTGCCCATCCACACCGATATGTCTGCCGAAATCCCCACGGGCAAGGACCTGCACGCAGCGCTGAGCGACTACTACGCCGCCATCCCTGACAGCTTTGTCCGCGTGGCACCCTTTGATCCGAACCTGGGCAAGACCCCGGCGCTCGATCCGCAGGCCCATAACGGCACCAATACGCTGACCCTGCATGTCTTTGCCAATGACGCGCTCCATCAGGCCGTCATCTGCGCTGTCTATGACAATCTGGGCAAAGGCGCCTCCGGCGCGGCCGTGCAGAACCTCAACATCATGCTTGGCGTCGGGGCGCGGGAGAGCCTGGCGGCTTAACTCGTAATTCTGGCCCTGAGCACCCCTCACGGCTCCTTCGCACCCTCCCCCTTGTGGGGAGGGAAGCGAGATAGGACTTAGCCCTTCGCTAAGTCCGTTATCGAGCAGGGCGGGGGCGTCTCTCCGCGAGTAAGGTGTGCGAGGCCCACCCCACCCTTGATCCCTCCCCATCAAGGGGAGGGAGACGACGGAACCGATACATCGGCGCTCCAACCGTACGCTTCGGTACGGTTAGGCCTTGACCGCAGCCCTGCTTATGCGCGATGACCAAGCCCAATAGCGAGGTTTGTTGGCCCCATGGACAAATTCACCACTCTGACCGGTGTCGCGGCACCCCTGCCGATCATCAATATCGACACCGATATGATCATCCCCAAGCAGTACCTGAAGACCATCAAGCGCACGGGCCTGGGCACCGCGCTGTTTTCAGAAATGCGCTACAACGAGGACGGCTCGGAAAACGCCGAATTCGTGCTCAACAAGCCCGCTTACCGCAACGCCCAGATCGTCATTGCCGGTGACAATTTCGGCTGTGGCTCCAGCCGCGAACACGCCCCCTGGGCCCTGCTCGATTTCGGCATCCGCTGTGTGATCTCCACCAGCTTTGCCGACATTTTCTACAATAACTGCTTCAAGAACGGCATTCTGCCGCTGGTCGTTACACCCGAACAATTGAAGCTCCTGCTCGACGATGCCGAGCGCGGCTCCAATGCCACCCTGACCATCGATCTGGAAAGCCAGACCATCAAGGGCCCGGACGGCGGCACGC
The DNA here is from genome assembly GCF_037113415.1 of Devosia sp. XK-2. Classification (NCBI taxonomy): domain Bacteria; kingdom Pseudomonadati; phylum Pseudomonadota; class Alphaproteobacteria; order Hyphomicrobiales; family Devosiaceae; genus Devosia; species Devosia sp. XK-2. Next base: position 3,490,277 of record NZ_CP146608.1, read on the forward strand.
TCAATTTCGACATCGACCCGGCCCGCAAGCATATCCTGCTCGAAGGCCTCGACGACATTGCCGGCACGCTCAAATCCGATCCGTCCATCTCGGCCTTTGAAGGCAAGATGGCCAACGAGCGCCCCTGGCTCTGAGCCCGCCATGGTCGAGATCGTCTTCGAGCCCGAGCCGCTGCCGGAGACACGATCGGCCATTTTTGACTGCCTGCTCGACCACAATATGAAGGCAACGGGTGGAGCCTATGGCCCTCCCGAACCTTTCGCGTTTTCGCTGCGTGATCCCGCAACAGGTGCTGCAAATGGGGGTCTTACCGGACGCATTCTCTTTGGTTGGATGTTTGTTGAACTGCTCGCGGTCCCCAAAAGCCTGCGCGGCCAGGGCCTCGGTCTGACCCTGATGCAACGGGCCGAGGCTTTAGCGCGGGAGCGACAATGCCTGGGCATCTGGCTCGACAGCTTCAGCTTTCAGGCGCCGGGCTTTTACAAAAAGCTGGGCTTCACAGAATTCGGCGCAATTGCCGACTATCCGCCCGGCCACATCCGGCACTTCCTTCTCAAACATCTTAAGTGATCCTCCAATGGTCCAGCGCGTTTCCACCGGTTCCCCTTTCGAAGCCACTTTTGGCTATTCCCGCGCCGTGCGGCATGAGGATACGGTCTATGTGTCCGGCACGACCGGCTATGACTATGCCACCATGAAAATGCCCGAAAGCGTTGGAGAGCAGGCCAAGAACGCCCTGGCCACCATCGACAAGGCTCTGAAGGAAGCCGGCTCCTCGATCCAGGACACGGTGCGCGTGGTCTATTATGTTGGCGACCGCGCTGACGTGGACCAGGTCGTGGCCGCGGTCGGTCCCGTCTTCAAGGATATCCGCCCCGCCGCCTCCATGCTCATCGTCCAGATGATCGAAGAAGGCATGAAGATCGAGATTGAAGTCACCGCCCGCATCGGTGCGGCGACCAGCCATGGCTGAGGTGGAGAGCCCCATGGTGAGCTTGTCGAACCACGGGGCCCCGGCACACCAGACCGGCAAGCAGATCGCCCTCACGTTTCACGCAGCGCTCCTGATCGGGGCGCTGTTTTTCATTGTGCCGGCGCTGACCAATTGGCATCCGCAATATGGCTATCTCTTCGCGCTGACCTTCTACTGGCTCTTTTTCTGCCTGCCGGTCATCGGTTGGCATGCGCTTGAGGGCAATGACGGGCGCCTGTTTTCAGAAAGGCTGCCCTGGCGTGACTGGTGGATCATTCCGCTGCTGCTGGCGCAGGCCGGGCTCGTGGCAATGGTCAATTTCGCGCCCAATACTTCGATCCTGACCAGTGGCTCAATGTATCTGGCCCTACTGATCGCCACCATTAATGGACCGGTCGAAGAAATCGCCTGGCGCGGCGGTTTCATGGGCACGTTTCGCGACAGGCCGCGTCTCGGCTTTTGGCTGGGCTGGGGCCTTTTCACGGCCTGGCATGTGCCGCTCGCCATGAGCCATGGCATCGTCTTTGACGGAGGTGCGCTCGCGCTCGTGGGCGGCGCCGCCGGACTGGGCCTGCTCTGGAACTGGATCGCCTGGCGCACCGGCTCGGTCTTTTATGTCGGCCTGGCCCATTTCCTCACCAACATCTTCGCCTTCTGGGTGCTGTTCGACCGGAACGGATTTAACTGAAGCCGCCTTGCGCAAACCCCGAAAAACCTTGTATGTCGGCACCAATTTCAAGGTGTACCCACCAGTACGGCAAGGAGCTTGTTCCAATATGGCCACCCATTCCCTTTTCCTTTTGCCCGGTGACGGCATCGGCACCGAGATCATGGTCGAGGTGGAAAAGCTCATCGCCTGGACCAATTCCGAAGGCCTGACGGATTTCTCGACGGATTCGGGCCTCGCCGGTGGCGCTGCCTATGATGCCCATGGCGTGGCCATTACCGACGAAGACGTGGCCAAGGCCAAGGCCGCCGATGCGGTGATCTTCGGCGCTGTTGGTGGTCCCAAATGGGACAATGTTCCCTATGAACACCGTCCCGAAGCCGCCCTCTTGCGCCTACGCAAGGAACTGGCCGTTTTTGCCAATCTGCGCCCCGCCATCTGCTATCCGGCCCTGGCCTCGGCCTCCTCGCTCAAGCGCGAGCTGGTGGAAGGCCTCGATATCCTGATCGTGCGCGAATTGACCGGCGGCGTCTATTTCGGTGAACCGAAAACCATTACCGACCTGGGTGATGGCCAGAAGCGCGCCGTGGACACCCAGGTCTATGAGACCTATGAAATCGACCGCATTGCCCGCGTGGCCTTCGACCTGGCCCGCACCCGCGGCGGCAAAGTCCATTCTGCCGACAAGAAAAACGTGATGAAGTCCGGCGTGCTCTGGGACGAAGTGGTCAAGGGCGTCGGCAAGGACTATCCCGACGTCGAGCTGCACCACATTCTGGCCGACAACGCCGCCATGCAGCTGGTGCGCACGCCAAAACAGTTCGACGTCATGGTCACCGACAATCTGTTCGGCGACATCCTCTCGGACGTTGCTGCCATGCTCACCGGTTCCCTTGGCATGCTGCCCTCCGCCTCGCTCGGCGCGCCCGATCCGGTGACCGGCAAGCGCAAGGCCTTCTATGAGCCCGTGCACGGCTCGGCCCCCGACATTGCCGGCCAGGGCATTGCCAACCCCATCGCCATGATCGCCAGCTTCGCCATGGCACTGCGCTATTCGTTCAATATGGGCGAGCTGGCCAATCAGGTTGAAGGCGCCATCTCGGCCGTGCTCAGCGATGGCCTGCGCACCGGCGATATCGCCCAGGACAATTGCAAGACCGTCGGCACCGAAGAAATGGGCGCGGCGATTTTGGCGAAGTTGAAGAAATAAGGACCGATCTCAGCTGACCATCGGCAGTCACCCCGGCCAAGGCCGGAATGACATCGAGTGAGTCAGGACACTTCGCACAAACAAAAAGCCCCGGTGTCACCACCGGGGCTTTTGCATTCAGGCAAATGCCAGACGCTTATTCAGCAGAAGCGGCTTCCTCGGCGGGGGCTTCAGCCGGAGCATTGGCCGCAGCTTCGCGAGCGGCCTTTTCTTCAGCGCGTTCCTTGGCCTTATCGCCCGGGACACCCTTGTTCGGGTTGTTGCGGGCTTCGCGCTTGGCAAGGCCAGCAGCGTCCAGGAAACGCAGCACGCGGTCGGTGGGCTGGGCGCCCTGCGACAGCCAATGCTGGGCGCGCTCATTGTTCAGCACGACGCGGTTTTCAGCGTCCTTGGCGAGCAGCGGGTTGAAGGTGCCCAGCTTTTCGATGAAACGGCCATCGCGCGGCGAACGGGCATCGGCAATGACGATGTGGTAGAAGGGGCGCTTCTTGGTGCCAGCGCGGGCAAGGCGGATCTTGAGAGCCATTTTGCAGTCCTGTCAGTTAAGTCGAGTTGTTATATTCGGGGTTATTTCTTCTTGCCCAGGCCCGGCAGGCCAGGGAAACGGGGCGCTCCGCCAAGACCGGGCAAAGCCGGTCCGCCGGAGGATTTCAAAAGCGCATTGACGTCGCTGGGCAGCGATTTCTGCGCGGGAAGCTCTGCCGAGGGCAGGCCCTTCAATTGTTCAGGGTCGACGCCGGCCTGGCGGGCCATGGCTTCGAGCTGCTTGGGGTCCATTTTCGACAGATCGGGCATGCCACCCATCATCTGCCCCATCTTGCCGCCAAACATACCGCCCAGCGCGCCCATGCCACCCTTGCCGACCTTCTTCATCATGTCGGCCATCTGGCGGTGCTGCTTGGCGAGCTTGTTGATTTCCGAGACCTCGACGCCCGCGCCAGCGGCAATGCGCTTGCGGCGGCTGGCATTGAGCAGGTCCGGATTGGCCCGCTCTTTTTTGGTCATGGAACTGATAATGGCGATCTGGCGGTCAAAGACCTTCTCGTCGATATTGGCGCCGGCCATGGCCTTTTTGAGCTGGCCCGCACCGGGCAGCAGACCCATCAGGCCGCCCATGCCGCCCATCTTCTTCATCTGCTGCAATTGGCTGCGCAGATCCTCGAAGTCGAAGGAGCCCTTTTTGAGCTTCTTGGCCATCTTCTGGGCGTCTTCGGCGGAGACGTGCTCGGCAGCCTTTTCGACGAGGCTGACAATGTCGCCCATGCCCAGAATACGGTCGGCGATACGCGAAGGATGGAAATCCTCCAGCGCATCCATTTTTTCGCCCACACCAATCAGCTTGATCGGCTTGCCGGTGGCCGCGCGCATCGAAAGCGCCGCACCGCCGCGCCCATCGCCATCGACACGGGTCATGACGATGCCGGTCACGTCGAGACGGCTATCGAAACTGCGCGCGACGTTGATCGCGTCCTGGCCGGTCAGCGCATCGACAACCAGCAGAATTTCGTGCGGCTTGGCGATCTCCTTGATGGAGACCGTTTCGGCCATCAGCTCTTCATCGATATGGGTGCGGCCGGCCGTATCGAGGATGAGCACGTCATAACCGCCCAGGCGCGCTTCGCGCTCGGCGCGGCGGGCAATCTCAACCGGCGTCTCGGTGGCAACGATGGGCAGCGTATCGACACCCACCTGCTCGCCCAGCACCTTGAGCTGTTCCATGGCGGCCGGGCGGCGCGTATCGAGCGAGGCCAGCAGCACATTCTTGCGCTGCTTGTCCTTGAGGCGCTTGGCGATTTTGGCGGTTGTGGTGGTCTTGCCCGAACCCTGCAGACCCACCATGAGGAGGGTGACGGGCGCGGGCGCATTGAGGTCGATGGTGACAGCGTCCGAACCCAGCACCTGGACCAGCTCGTCATTGACGATCTTGACCACTTGCTGGCCCGGCGTCACAGAGCGGGTCACCTCGGCGCCGACGGCGCGCTCGCGCACCTGCTCGACAAAGGCGCGGACCACTTCGAGCGAAACATCGGCCTCGATCAGCGCCCGGCGGATTTCGCGCATGGCCGCATCGACATCGGCCGCGTTGAGCGCGCCGCGTCCGCGAAGACCATCGAAAATTTTGCCAAGCCGGTCGCTTAAGCTCTCAAACATGTCTCGTCCTTTTCGCTCGCAGGCCAATCCCGCAAGAGATAGGGTCCATAAGGCCAAATGCAAAACCCACCCGCGGGCGCAACGCGCTGGCGGATGTTGGCCTCCGGGATCGTGGAACCCTTGCGGGGCCCCGGTCGGCTGGTCAGGAGCAAAAGCCTGATGAACGGGCTGGCTTTAGGGGAAAGCCGACGACGAGTCAAGGAAAGCCGGCAAGATCGCGGACGCGGATCGGCGGCCGGTCATCAATGCACAGCAGCCCCTCCGGACCAAGCGCGCCCTTCAGCTGGGTCAGGGCTGCTTGTTCCAATTCGGGATGCCGGCCATCCAGCGCGCCCACCCGCATGGCAAAGGCGAGATCGAACCGGGATTCATTGGCATAAAGCTGGAAGGTTTCGACGGACGCCTGCCGGAATTCCAACCGCCCGCTCGCCAATTCCGCAGCCGAGCCCGCAATGGCCAGTGCGATCGCCTTGGCCGAGCGGTCAATGGCAACGATCTTGCCCGAGCCGAGCATATGGCTGACCGCCCGCGCCGCCACGCCCGGGCCGCAGCCGATCTCGAGCACGCGCATATCCGGACGCAGCGGCAGGGCCGCGACCTGTCGGGCAATTCTGGGAGACATCTTCTGGTTCATGAGCACTCCCTTATCGTCAGGGGCCGTCACCACGTGTCAGGAGCGCCCCAACCTGTCCGTAGCCTTTCCGGTTCGTGACGGGCCGGGCAAAACAATGACCAAACCCTAACTTGTCCCCGGCCGCGGGCTGCCGTCATCCTTTCTCCTATCCCAAAAAAGGAGGAAATGACGTGACTCGCCCGCTCAAGATTGCCCTGGCCCTGCCGCTTCTGGCCGTGTCCATACCCGCCTTTGCCGTCTCAACGCCCGAGGCCGTACTCAACGATGCAAACCGGCCGGTCACCGCTATTGCGGCCGAACTCGACGTAACGCCGCTGCAATTTGCCACCTGTTTTGCCGGCGTCAGCCCGGCCCGGACCGAAGCAGAGCTGAACGGCCAGCGCGAACGCAACAATAAGGCCATTCTTCTGCCCTGCCTGCAGGCGATCAATCCCGATATCACCAACGCCCGGCTCGACATGGTGATGGACAAATATCGCGCCGGTCCACCAGGGAACTGAGTGGCGCCCCATGCCGGGGACGTCTTATGGTAATCCCGCAATTGCGGCGGCGGCGGGGGCGACATGGCAATGATTGAAACAGCCCAGGCGCTTGCACTGGCCAAAGGAAAACGGGCCATAGGGATCGATGGTCTGCCTGTATCGGGCAAATCGACCCTCGCCGAGCACCTGCAGGCGGAATTGGGTGCGGTCTGCCTCTATCTGGACGATTTCGTCATACCCGAAGACCTTTGGCCATGGCCGCACCGGCCAGCCTATCCATTCCCCTATATGCGATATGCCGAGTTTCTGGAGGCGGCAGCGGCGCTCACTACGGATCAGACCTGCACTTATCAGCCCTATGACTGGGCGACGGGGCAACTCGCAGGGCCCCGAACCTTACATGCCGGAGCCGGCCCGGTCGTGATCGAAGGCGTGTCGGCGCTCTGCGAAACGCTATCTCCATTCTATGACCTGCGAATCTGGGTGCAGAGCGATGCGGCAACGACACTCGCTGCCGCCTATGACCGCGACGGACGTTCCTGGCACAGGCAATGGCGGGATTATTTCCTGCCCAGCGTTGAGCTCTATATGGCCACCCATCCACGCGATCGCGCTGACGTCGTCGTCAGGGGCCGCGGTGCCTAGGGATTAATGCCCATGCCCTGCCAGCCGCATCAGGCGCGAACGCAACCGCGTCGGTAGGGCCAGAACCAGCCGCTTTATTGCGGGCCGCAACAGCACGTCCCAGACCCGGAACATGACCCAGCCGCGCGGCGTGGCTGGCAGTGCATAGTCGCGCACCACCACGGTCTGTGTGGCAAATGTCAGTTTGTACGGCATGGCCGGTACACCCAGATCGCAGCCTTTAAGACCCTCTTCCGCGCAGGCTCGGATAATATCGCTCAATTGCAGCCTGCCAGGACTTTCCTCGGAATGGGAGAAGTCGCGGCTGGCCACATAGGCGTAGTAGCGATCGCCATGGACGAAGCCCCACTGCTCGGCCAGAGGCTGGTCATTATGCAACAGAACAAAGGCGCGAATATCGATATCGTCGCGCCCTACAAGGCTCGTGCAGAAATCGGCAAACCCGCCTTCGCGGAAGGCGCGCGAGGTCAGCCCCTGCTCGCTGAGCCGATCTGCCCGCCCTTCCAGCGTACGCGCAATCAGCGCCCGCTGATCCTCGGGTCGGTCAAGACGGCGCAATGTGGCAGGGCCGGACCGCTCCAGGCGATTGCGCGCATTGCGCATATTCTTGCGCGTCTTGGCCCGGATGGACGAAAAATAGCTGGCAAAATCGACATAGGCGTCGAGTGCGACATAGGGCGCGCCCTGCGCCTCGCCGGTTTGGATACAGGTTCTGGGCATGCCCCGAGCCAGCGCCGAGCCATCGCGCACCTTGAGTAGGCTCACCCCGTCGGCAGGCGATGCCGCCAGGGCCGCATGCAGCAAACGGGACACAGCCTCGCCCGCATCGGTATCGGCATCGATCAGGACATCCGACACTTGCGCAAAGGCATGTCCCAAAGGCACCAGCAGTGACCGCCTGCCGGTCCGGATGCGCTCGAGCGGCAGCACAGCGACCAATCGCCTGTCATCTTCAGCCACG